>NZ_JBFACE010000006.1:0-249348 GCF_040640655.1 Streptomyces sp. NPDC021749
CCACGACTCGATCTGCTCAACCGTCAGCGACTTCTCACACAGTCACACCAACGAGCCCCACCCCACACAGTCACACCACATGCGGTTGCAGTACTTGGTGCCGTCGGTGCACTAGTGGGTGTGGACGGCGCTGGCCGTGGTGGTGACGACGCTGCTGAACCTGTGGGGCGTGCGGACCGCTGCGGTGGCCGGCTTCGCGGTGCTGGCCATGGAACTCGTGGTGCTGCTGGTCTTCGTCGGGGCGGCGGTGTACGTGCTGGTCACGGAGGGGGCGCGGCGGGGCTGGAGCGAGCCGTTCACCGGCGAGGGCGGCTTCTCCCCCGTGGCGGTGCTCGCGGCGGTGTCGGTCGCGGTCCTGTCCTTCCTGGGCTTCGATGCGATCGCTTCGTTCGCGGAGGAGTCGGCGGGGAGCCCGTCGCGGGTGGCGCGGGCGGTGCTGACCTGTCTGGGGGTGGCGGGGGTGCTGTTCGCCGTGCAGACGTATCTCGCGGCGTTGCTGGCCCCGGTGTCCGCGGCCGGACTGGCGGCATGGCCGGGTGAGCAGGGCGGCGCCTTCTACGCGACGGCGGAGGCGGCCGTCGGACCGTGGCTGGGGCAGCTGGTGGCGGCCGGCAAGGCGGTCGGGGCCGCGTTCGCGGCGCTGGCGGGGCAGGCGGCGGCCGGGCGGCTGCTGTTCGCGATGGCCAGGGACCGGCGGCTGCCGGGGGCGATGGCCGAGGTGGACGCCCGCCGCGGGGTGCCGCGCCGGGCGCTGCTGACTTCGGCCGTGGTGACGCTGGTGGCGGCGGTGTGGGCGGCGCGCCGCGACGACGGGCTGGACCAGCTGTCGTCGATCGTGAACGTGGGGGCGCTGACCGCGTTCGGGCTGCTGCACGCCTCGGTGATCGGGTGGTTCCGCTTCCGGGCGCGGGAGCGGGCCGGGGTGCCGGGCGTGCTGCGGCACGTGGTGGTGCCGCTGCTGGGGCTCGCGGTGGTGGTCGCGGTGCTCGTGGCGGCGTCGCCGACGGCGCAGGTGGTGGGCGGGTGCTGGCTCGTGGTGGGGCTGGTCGCGCTGGCGGTGCAGTACGGGCGGCGTGCGCGGGCCGGAAGGGCGGCGGCCGAGGGCGCGGCGGGGACCGAAGGCGGACGGGGGACCGCGGGCGAGGCCGAGGGCGAGGGCGTGGCGGGGGACTGAGGGCGAGGGCGTGGCGGGGGACCACGGGCGAGGCCGAGGCGGGGGACTGAGGGCGAGGCGGCCGGCGCTGTCGGTGGCCGCCGCTACTCTCGCTCGTATGGCTGTCTCCACGTCCCCCGAAACGCCGATCCCGGTCGGCGAGGTGTCCCGGCTCATCGGCGGCTGGATCGACCGGCTCGGCGCGGTCTGGGTCGAGGGGCAGATCACCCAGCTCTCCCGCCGTCCGGGCGCCGGGGTGGTCTTCCTGACGCTGCGCGATCCGTCCTACGACATCTCGCTGCGGGTGACGTGCTACCGCCAGGTTTTCGACAAGGTCGCGGACGTGATCAGCGAGGGCGCCCGGGTGGTGGTGCACGCCAAACCGGAGTGGTACGCCCCGCGCGGTCAGCTGTCGCTGCGGGCCGCCGAGATCCGGCCGGTCGGGGTCGGTGAGCTGCTCGCGCGGCTGGAGCAGCTGAAGAAGTCGCTCGCGGCGGAGGGGCTGTTCGCGGCGGACCGCAAGAAGCCGCTGCCGTTCCTGCCGCAGCTGATCGGGCTGGTCTGCGGGCGGGCGAGCGCCGCGGAGCGGGACGTGCTGGAGAACGCCCGGCACCGCTGGCCGGCGGTCCGCTTCGAGGTGCGCAACGTACCCGTGCAGGGGGTGCATGCGGTGCCGCAGGTGATCGCGGCGGTGCAGGAGCTGGACGCGCTGCCCGAGGTGGACGTGATCATCGTGGCTCGCGGCGGCGGCAGCGTGGAGGACCTGCTGCCGTTCTCCGACGAACAGCTGGTCCGGGCGGTGGGCGCGGCGGTGACGCCGGTCGTCTCGGCGATCGGACACGAGCCGGACACCCCGCTGCTGGACCTGGTGGCCGATCTGCGCGCCTCGACGCCGACGGACGCGGCGAAGAAGGTGGTGCCGGACGTGGGCGAGGAGCTGGCCCGGGTGCAGCAGCTGCGGGAACGGGCGCTGCGCGCGGTCGAGGGCTTCCTGCAGCGGGAGGAGCGGGGGCTGGCGGCGGCGCTGCACCGGCCGTGCATAGAGCGTCCGCAGCGGATGGTGGAGGAGCGCGAGGAGCAGGTCACGGCCCTGATGGAGCGCGGCCGGCGGACACTGGGGCATCTGCTGGACCGGGCCGACTCGGAGCTGACGCACACCCTCGCGCGGGTGGTCGCGCTCTCCCCCAGGGCGACGCTGGAGCGCGGTTACGCGGTGCTCCAGAAGGCGGACGGCGCGGCGGTGCGCTCCCCGGGAGAGGTCGAGGCCGGCGAGGAGCTGCGGGCCCGGGTGTCCGCAGGTGAGTTCCGGGTGCGGGTGGACGGCGTCCAGGGCGCTGTCGGTGGCCCCGAATAGGGTGGGAGACATGGCGAAGGCGCAGGCGAAGACGGAGCGGGAGACGGACGGCGTGGCGGAGACGGAGCAGGGCCCGGCGGCCGGCGCGGACACCGGCGCGCGGACCGCGGGGAGCGCGGAGCCCGCCGCGGAGCCGCGTCCGGACGCCGCCGGAGCGGAGCCGGGCGCGCCCGGGGCGGCGGACGGGGTGCCCCCGGTGGAGTCCACGCTCGGCTACGAGCAGGCGCGGGACGAGCTGATCGAGGTCGTCCGCAGCCTGGAGGCGGGCGGTACGACGCTGGAGGAGTCGCTGGCGCTGTGGGAGCGCGGCGAGGCGCTGGCGAAGGTGTGCCGCCGCTGGCTGGACGGCGCCCGGGCCCGGTTGGACGCGGCGCTGGCGGAGGAGCGCTAGGCACGGCAGGCGCAGCAGGAGGCCGAACCGCCAGGCCGGCCGAGCCACGAGGCGCCAGGCCAGCCGAGCCACGAGGCCGGCCGAGACGGCGAGGCCGGCCAAGCCGCTGGCCGCACGTAGATCGGGCGTCACACAGATCAGGCGTCACACAGATCGGGCTTCAGGCAGATCAGGCGTCACGCAGCACGTCCCTTCACCCCAACCATGTGAACCGGCTCACAACACCCACGATTTAGTTGAACATTAATCTATCTGCTTTAGAGTGGAAAGCACGGAGAACCGTGCAGTATGTGGACTGCGGTATCCGCATCGTGGTACTCGCCGCCCCCGCGGCGGCTGCCGCAGACCGTTGAACACCGAGCTGACCACCGAGGTGCCCTTTTATGTCTCTCGCCCTTGACGCCGCCGCGCAGGACCTCCTGTTCCGCGAGGCCCAGACCGCCAACACGTTCACGGACGAGCCGGTGACGGACGAGCAGGTCCAGGCGATCTACGACCTGGTGAAGTTCGGCCCGACCGCCTTCAACCAGTCGCCGCTGCGGATAACCCTGGTCCGCTCCCCCGAGGCCCGGCAGCGCCTGGTCAACCACGCCATGGGTGCCAACGGCCCGAAGACCCTGACGGCGCCGCTGACCGCGATCCTCTCCGTCGACCTGAACTTCCACGAGAAGCTGCCGGAGCTCTTCCCGCACGCCCCCGGCATCAAGGACACCTTCTTCGCCGAGGCCGCCGTCCGCGAGGTCGCCGGCACCCAGAACGCCACCCTGCAGGCCGGCTACTTCATCGTCGGCGTCCGCGCCGCCGGCCTGGCCGCCGGCCCGATGACCGGCTTCGACTTCGCCGGCGTCGACAAGGAGTTCTTCGGCGACGGCAAGCAGAAGTCGTTCCTCGTCATCAACATCGGCAAGCCGGGCCCGGACGCCTTCTTCCCGCGCTCGCCGCGCCTGACCTTCGACGACGCCGTCAGCACCGTCTGAGGCCGTAACGGAAACCACGAAGGGGCCGCCGCACCCAGCCCGGGTGCGGCGGCCCCTTCGCGCGTCCCTGCACATCTCCGTGCCGGCCCGGCACGGCTCGGCGCCGCGTCGCGGTCAGCCCTTCTTCGCCACCAGCGCGGCCGCCAGGTCCGCCAGCCGCCCGTACGGCGCGGTGCCGGTGACAACGGTGGTCACGCCTTCCTCCTCGCGGACCAGCGCCCGGTACTTGTCGCCCTCGTAGCGGTCCCACTTCTTGCTGCCGACGGCCTGCTTGCCCTCGGTCCTGGTGGCGCCGAGCGTGACCTCCTGGATGAACTTCCGCGCCGGCGCGTCACTCTGCTCGACCGCCGCGTACTCCTCCTCCGGATCGAGCAGGCCCAGGTGCCAGGCGCCGCCCTTGCCGTCGTCGCTCGCCTTGTAGGAGACGGAGGTGGCGCGCCAGGTCTTGGGGAGGCCCTGGGGCGCGGCGACCGGATAGGGCGCCGCCCGCCGGGCGGTGATCAGCTCGACGCGGTAGTCGACCGCCTTCACCGCGCTCTTCGCCGCGTCCGCGCTCTCGTCGTGCGGGATGAAGATGTAGATCGCCCCGACCAGGACGCCGATCACTGCCAGCGACAGGACCATGTCCCGCACCGTCTGCCTGCCTCGCATACCTGCCACGCCCCTATGGTCCCCCATCCCGGCGCCGCGCCTGACAGGCCCCCCGGTGACGCCTGTCACCTGCGCAAACACCGCGCCGCACATCCCTCGGTCGGCCGCTCATGCGAAGGGCCCTCTGCTCATTTTGGCGACGTGCGGATACTGTGAACCTCTGGGGGAGACCCCCGCGCCCCCGCACAGCCACCCTCACTCCTCCACGGCCGTCGCCGTACAGAAAGGTGCGCTCGATGACCGAGCATCATCTCCCGTCCCAGCTTGAGGTCAGCCCCGAGGCCCCCGACCGCAACCTCGCCCTGGAACTCGTCCGGGTCACCGAGGCCGGTGCCATGGCGTCGGGCCGCTGGGTGGGGCGAGGTGACAAGAACGGCGCGGACGGCGCGGCGGTCAAGGCCATGCGCGCCCTGATCCACACGGTGTCCATGAACGGGGTCGTGGTCATCGGGGAGGGCGAGAAGGACCACGCCCCGATGCTGTACAACGGCGAACGCGTCGGGGACGGCACCGGCCCGGAGTGCGACGTGGCCGTGGACCCGGTGGACGGTACGACGCTGACCGCCAAGGGCATGGCCAACGCGGTCTCCGTGATGGCGGTCGCCGAACGCGGCTCGATGTTCGACCCGTCCGCGGTCTTCTACATGGACAAGCTCGCCACCGGCCCGGAGGCGGCGGACTTCGTCGACATCACCGCCCCGGTGGCGGTGAACATCAAGCGGATCGCCAAGGCGAAGAAGTCCGCGGTCGAGGACGTCACCGTGGTGATCCTGGACCGGCCGCGCCACGAGGGCCTGGTCAAGGAGGTCCGGGAGGCGGGCGCCCGGATCAAGTTCATCTCGGACGGCGACGTCGCCGGCGCGATCATGGCGGCGCGTGAGGGCACCGGCGTCGACCTGCTGCTGGGCATCGGCGGTACGCCCGAGGGCATCATCACCGCCTGTGCCATGAAGTGTCTGGGCGGTACGCTGCAGGCGAAGCTGTGGCCCAAGGACGACGAGGAGCGGCAGCGCGCCCTGGACGCCGGCCACGACCTGGACAAGGTCCTGGAGATCGACGACCTGGTCCGCGGCGACAACGTCTTCTTCGTCGCCACCGGCATCACCGACGGCGAGCTGCTGCGCGGCGTGCGCTACCGCGCCGAGACCGCCTACACCCAGTCTCTGGTGATGCGGTCCAAGTCCGGCACGATCCGGCAGATCGACTCCCAGCACCGGCTGTCGAAGCTGCGCGCGTACAGCTCGGTGGACTTCGAGCGCCCGAGCTGACGGCTCCCGCCGGAACGGCCGCGGACGCACTTCGCCCCCGCCGGAGAGGCTCCGGCGGGGGCGAAGTGGCCCATACGCGCGGTCGGTCAGCCGGCCGCGGGCATATGGGCCGCACGCTGCAGCTCGGACTCCCGGCGCCGGCGCCGGGTCAGCACGACCCTGCGCTCGGCCGCGGTGAGCCCGCCCCAGACGCCGTACGGCTCCGGCTGGAGCAGCGCATGCTCCCGGCACTCGACCATCACCGGGCAGCGGGCACAGACCCGCTTCGCGGCTTCTTCCCTGGCCAGCCGCGCGGCGGTCGGCTCCTTGGACGGGGCGAAGAACAGCCCGGCTTCGTCCCGGCGGCACACCGCCTCGGAATGCCAGGGACCGGCCTCGTCGCGCGCAGGCACTCGCGGGGACGGAACGACAGCGGCATCCTGCAGGGGCTGATGCGGTAGCAGCACGGTCTACTCCTGACGACGGCTTCGGCGAGAGAAATCACCCTTGCCCGTCTCGCTGCGCACGGCCTTTTTCCGCACCCCGCAGCCGTACGAGAGACGATGCACCAGCCCTACCCGCTGTGCGCACGCTTATGCACACCGTGGCGATCGTGCGGAAACGAGATCACGCGACAACGCGAAAAGTCGCACCGCACCCACGGGACGTCCGTACGCCAGCGGCCGTCGTCGCTACCTCCTGCGGAAGCGGTCCCGGCGCTCCTGCCGCTCCAGGCGCAGCCGTTCGTGCCGCTCGCGGTGCTCCTCGCGCAGCTGCCGGCGCAGCTCGCGGTGGTCCTCCCACAGCCGGTCACGCAGGTCGCGGATCAGCGCCCCGCGCTTGGGCCGGGCCTCCACGCTGCCCAGGACGGCATAGCCGGTGACCTGGATCTGCGGGGCGTCGCCGTCCTCCGCCTCATGGGTGTCGATCTCGAACGAGCCCAGGATTCCGGAGCCGCTGCTGCGCAGCGTGACGTTCTCCGGCACCCGTATCTCCACGCTCCCGAAGAGGGAGGTGACGGTGATCTGGACCTGCTGCTGCGGGAAGACCGCCTCGGTGAGGTCGATCTCGACGGAGCCGAAGACCGCGACGGCGTTGATCCGCGCCGGGACGTGCCAACGCCCCTTGCGGGTGGCGGCGCTGAAGATCGCGACGAGGTTCTGGTCCGGGGGCGGCGCTCCGGTGCCGTGCGCGGGCGCCGCGCCCGGCCCGGGCTGCGGGCGGCCGCCGGTCGCCGCCGGCAGGTCGCGGACCACCGGCTCCAGTTCGCCCAGGGTCTTGGCGCGGTAGACCGTGTCGATCCGCTCGGCGTGCTCCTCGGGATCGAGGCGGCCCTCGGCCAGCGCCTCGCGGAGTATCCCGGCGATCCGGTCGCGGTCCGCGTCGGACGCCCGGATGTCCGCCTCGGCCACGGGCGTGCCCGCTGGCCTGGTCGCGGCCTTGGTCAGGTCCACCGATTGCGGGGTCTCGGGGCCCACTCGTCCCCCGTTGTCTGCATCCACCACCCCAGCGTACCGAAACGCGATAGATCGCGACTAGGGATCGCGGCGGCGGACCGCACCTCGGCCGGACCGGCACCGGACCCGGAACCGGACCTGGACCCGGACCCGGAACCGGCCCTGGAACCGGAGCCTGCCGCCGACTGAGCCTTACCTCACAGCCGCGTCCGCGCGCCGGGGTTCTACGCTGTTGGGGCGCTGCCGTAGAAGCCAGCCAGACCCCTCCGAGTAAGGATTGACCGCGAGATGCCGGAATTCGCCTACACCGACCTGCTCCCCACCGGCGAGGACAAGACCCCCTACCGCCTCATCACGAAGGAAGGTGTCAGCACCTTCGAGGCAGACGGCCGGACGTTCCTCAAGGTCGAGCCGGAGGCGCTGCGCAAGCTGGCGGAAGCGGCGATCCACGACATCCAGCACTACCTGCGCCCGGAGCACCTCGGGCAGCTCCGGAAGATCATCGACGACCCCGAGGCCTCGGCCAACGACAAGTTCGTCGCCCTCGACCTGCTGAAGAACGCCAACATCGCGGCCGCCGGCGTGCTGCCCATGTGCCAGGACACCGGCACCGCGATCGTGATGGGCAAGCGCGGCCAGAACGTGCTCACCCAGGGCGGCGACGCCGAGGCGCTCTCCCGCGGCATCTACGACGCGTACACCCGGCTGAACCTGCGCTACTCGCAGATGGCCCCGCTGACCATGTGGGAGGAGAAGAACACCGGCTCCAACCTCCCGGCGCAGATCGAGCTGTACGCGACCGACGGCGACGCCTACAAGTTCCTCTTCATGGCCAAGGGCGGCGGCAGCGCCAACAAGTCGTTCCTCTACCAGGAGACCAAGGCGGTCCTCAACGAGGCCTCCATGATGAAGTTCCTGGAGCAGAAGATCCGCTCGCTCGGTACGGCCGCCTGCCCGCCGTACCACCTCGCGATCGTCGTCGGCGGCACCTCGGCCGAGTACGCCCTCAAGACCGCCAAGTACGCCTCCGCGCACTACCTGGACGAGCTGCCCGCCGAGGGCTCCCCCACGGGCCACGGCTTCCGCGACAAGGAGCTGGAGGAGAAGGTCTTCGAGCTGACGCAGAAGATCGGCATCGGCGCGCAGTTCGGCGGCAAGTACTTCTGCCACGACGTCCGTGTGGTCCGCCTCCCCCGCCACGGCGCCTCCTGCCCGGTCGCCATCGCGGTCTCCTGCTCGGCCGACCGCCAGGCCGTCGCCAAGATCACCGCCGAGGGCGTCTTCCTGGAGCAGCTGGAGACCGACCCGGCCCGCTTCCTGCCCGACACCACCGACGCCGAGCTCACCAAGGGTGCCGGCCCCGACCTCGACGCGGTCGCCATCGACCTCAACCGCCCGATGGACGAGGTCCTCGCCGAGCTGACCAAGCACCCGGTCAAGACCCGCCTCTCGCTCACCGGCACCCTGGTCGTCGCCCGCGACATCGCGCACGCCAAGATCAAGGAACGCCTGGACGCCGGCGAGGAGATGCCGGAGTACCTCAAGAACCACCCGGTCTACTACGCGGGCCCGGCCAAGACCCCCGAGGGCTACGCCTCCGGCTCGTTCGGCCCGACGACCGCGGGCCGGATGGACGCCTACGTCGAGCAGTTCCAGGCCGCCGGCGGCTCCAAGATCATGCTCGCCAAGGGCAACCGCTCCCAGCAGGTCACCGACGCCTGCGCCACGCACGGCGGCTTCTACCTCGGCTCCATCGGCGGCCCGGCCGCCCGCCTGGCCCAGGACTGCATCAAGAAGGTCGAGGTCCTCGAATACGAGGAACTCGGCATGGAGGCCGTCTGGAAGATCGAGGTCGAGGACTTCCCCGCCTTCATCGTCGTCGACGACAAGGGCAACGACTTCTTCACTTCGCGGGAACCTGAGCAGCCGACGTTCACCAGCATCCCGGTGCGCCAGGGCGCCTGACCGTACGGCCCTGACCGGCCCGCCGCACACCACCGCCCCGCCGAGCGAACTGCCGGCGGGGCGGAGTGCGTCGGGCCGGGAACAGATCCCCTCCGGCGGGCACTGTCATAGGTATGAGTGACACGAGTGCAGTGGGTGACGGTGGCGGGTTCCGGGTCGAGCACGACTCCATGGGCGAGGTGCGGGTGCCCGCGCACGCCAAGTGGCGGGCGCAGACGCAGCGGGCGGTGGAGAACTTCCCCGTGTCCGGGCAGCGGCTGGAGCGGGCGCACATCGAGGCGCTGGCGCGGATCAAGGGCGCGGCCGCCAAGGTGAACGCCGAGCTGGGCGTGCTGGAGAAGGACGTCGCGGAGGCCGTCCAGGAGGCGGCCGCGGCGGTCGCGGGGGG
Source organism: Streptomyces sp. NPDC021749 (assembly GCF_040640655.1). Classification (NCBI taxonomy): domain Bacteria; kingdom Bacillati; phylum Actinomycetota; class Actinomycetes; order Kitasatosporales; family Streptomycetaceae; genus Streptomyces; species Streptomyces sp. NPDC021749. The sequence goes on from NZ_JBFACE010000006.1 coordinate 9,584, forward strand.
CGAGTGGGACGCGCACTTCCCCGTCGACGTGTTCCAGACGGGCTCCGGGACGTCGTCGAACATGAACACCAACGAGGTCATCGCCACGCTGGCGAGCGAGCGGCTGGGGCGGGACGTCCATCCGAACGACCACGTCAATGCGAGCCAGTCGTCGAACGACGTGTTCCCGTCGTCGATTCATATCGCGGCCACTTCTGCGGTGCTGAACGATCTGATTCCGGCGCTGGAGCATCTGGCGGCGGCGTTCGAGCGCAAGGCGGAGGAATTCGCGGACGTCGTGAAGTCGGGGCGGACGCATTTGATGGATGCCACGCCGGTGACGCTGGGCCAGGAATTCGGGGGATATGCCGCCCAGGTGCGGTACGGGGTGGAGCGGCTGCGGAGTGCGGTACCGCGGCTGGCGGAACTGCCGCTGGGCGGTACGGCCGTCGGGACGGGCATCAATACGCCGCCGGGATTCTCCGCCGCGGTGATCGCGGAAGTGGCCCGGGCGACCGGGCTGCCGCTGACCGAGGCGCGCAATCATTTCGAGGCGCAGGGCGCGCGGGACGGGATCGTCGAGACCAGCGGGCAGTTGCGGACGATCGCCGTCGGGCTGACGAAGATCGCCAATGACCTGCGGTGGATGGCCTCGGGGCCGCGTACCGGGCTCGCCGAGATCAACCTGCCGGATCTCCAGCCCGGTTCGTCGATCATGCCGGGGAAGGTCAATCCGGTGATTCCGGAGGCGGTGCTGATGGTCGCCGCACAGGTCACCGGAAATGACGCGACGGTGGCCGCGGCCGGCGCGGCCGGCAATTTCGAGCTCAATGTGATGCTCCCGGTGATCGCGCGGAACGTCCTCGAATCGATCCGGCTGCTCGGCAATGTGGCGCGGCTGCTGGCGGACCGTACGGTCGACGGCATCACGGCGAATGCGGAACGCGCCCGCGAGTACGCCGAATCATCGCCGTCCGTCGTCACCCCGCTCAACAAGTACCTCGGATACGAGGAGGCGGCGAAGGTGGCGAAGAAATCGCTCGCCGAGCGGAAGACGATCCGTCAGGTGGTCCTGGACGAGGGGTACGTGGAGCGCGGACTGCTCACCGAGGAGCAGCTGGACGAGGCGCTGGACGTGCTGCGCATGACCCGCCCGTGACCATGGCTCCACGACCGTGACCCCAGGGCCATGACCCGCCCGTAACACCGCAAGGAAGGTACGTTACCGCGCCCGTAACGCCCGCTGCGTCCCATGTCACGGTGGGCGTCATACGGCACCTCTAAAATCTGCCCATGACAGCGGACATGGTGGGCACGACGGAAGGCGAGGCGGCCGGCGGGCGCGGGGCGGCCGGTGTGCGGCAGGTGACGGCGGGCGGCGCGGCGGGCCGCTGGGCGCCGGGCGACCACATCCTGTGGCGCTACCGCGACAACGCCGACCCGGCGCGCTTCCACATCTGCCGGCCGATGACCGTCGTCCAGGACACCGATGACCTGCTGGCGGTGTGGATGGCGCCGGGCACCGCGTGCATCAAGCCGGTGCTGGCCGACGGCACACCGGTGCACCGCGAGCCGCTCGCCACCCGCTACACGAAACCGCGCCGGACCACCCGCGACCACTGGTTCGGCACCGGTGTGCTGAAGCTCGCGCGGCCGGGCGACCCCTGGTCGGTGTGGCTGTTCTGGGAGCACGGCTGGCAGTTCAAGAACTGGTACGTCAACCTGGAGCAGCCGCGCCGTCGTTGGTCAGGGGGAATTGACTCCGAGGACCATTTCCTCGACATCTGTGTCTATCCGGACCGGCACTGGGAGTGGCGGGACGAGGACGAATTCGCGCAGGCGCAGCGGGACGGGCTGATGACGGACGCCCGGGCGGCGGAGGTCCGGTCCGCCGGACGGGCCGCGATCGCACAGATCTCGGCCTGGCGCGGACCGTACTCGGACGGCTGGGAGGACTGGCGGCCCGACCCGGCCTGGGAGGTGCCCCGGCTCCCGGAGGACTGGGACCGCCCAGCGGATCGTTTGCAGTCGTGAGGGAGTGAAGTGAAACGGGGTACACGGAGTGAGAGTGAGGTGGAGGGCCCGTGGAAAGGTGCGCCTTTGGGCAATGCTGTTCCTCGCGGGGTGCGGAGCCGGTCCGAGCCCCCTTGCTGCGCCCTGGGTCTTCAAACGTAGGATCGTCCTCCGCAAGACTGCACAGGCGCAACTCCAGAACTGGAAAACGAACTTGACCGCGGTCGCAGGAGGGGCGAGGTCGTGAGCGCGATGAGCTACGACGAGTACGAGGGCCTGAACCGGTTAGCGCTGGACCGGGCCGGGCAGGCCGACGCCTTCGACGCGATCGGCGAGCGGTACAACGAGGCCTTTCCGCACAAGGAGGCCCAGGTGTCCTCGGGCGACTGGCTGGCCGGTGCACTGCCCACGGGCGCCCGCGTCCTGGACGTCGGGTCCGGTACGGGCCTGCCGACCGCACGTCAGCTCTCCCAGGCCGGGCACCGCGTGGTCGGTATCGATCTCTCCCCCTCCATGGTCAAACTGGCCCGGGACAACGCCCCGGGCGCCGAATTCCACCGGCTGGACATCGCCGATCTGCGGGGCGGCCGGCTCGGCGGCCCCGGCTCCTTCGACGGTGTCGCCGCTTATTTCTCGCTGTTGATGCTGCCCCGTGCGGAAATCCCTTACGCACTGGGCCTGCTGCATGATCTGCTACGTCCCGGTGGCCTGATGGCCCTGTCGATGGTCGAGGCGGACGTGGACGACTTCCCGATCCCGTTCCTGGGCAACACGATCCGGGTATCGGGTTACCTGCGGGACGACTTGCGCCGGGTCGTGCACGACGCGGGTTTCGACGTCGTCGGGGAGGACGCCTACGCCTACGCCCCGGCCAGCACGGACGTACCACCCGAGATCCAGCTCTTTCTGCACCTGCGACGCGCCTGAAACGCAGCGCGTCGGGCGCGTCCCGTACGGGCTGCGCGCCCGGAACGCGGCGCGTCGGACGCGCAGCCCCGGACGGATGGAATCCCACGCGTGACGGAGCATCCCACCTCCCACGAATCGCGGCGGTCGGCCCCGACCGCCGCGCCCTCGGCGTCCCCTGCGCGGGGGCCGGGCCGGACGCCGCCGCTGGGCGCCGTCCCGGACCCGCGCGGCGCCCTGCAGCAGCCCGCCGCGGCCGGCTTCGTCCCGGCGGGGCCGCCGGCCGGCCGGGCCGACGGCGAGCCGCCCGCGGACCATGGTGCGGCCCGGGACGGCGCGGCGATTCCGTACGGGGAGGCGTACGGGGACACCTTCGGCGGCGCGGGCGCGTACCGTGGCGCGGGCATTTACGGCGGCGCGAACGCCTATGGCGGCGCGGAGACTTACGGCGGCGACCCCTGTGGCGCCGACTCTTACGGGGAGGTGGCCATGCCGGCGAGCGGGCGGCCGGGCGGCGCACCGGACGGGGAGCGCGAGGCGGCCCCGGCGCGGCGGCGGGTGGCGCAGGGCGCGGTGGGCCGCGCGGGCACACCGGATCCGGGTGAGGAGCCGCACCGCGGGGAGCGTCCGCGGCCCGGCGGTGAGGGCATCGGGCGGCCGCGGGACGGCGGCGCCGGACGGTCCCGGCCGCGCGGCGGGGAGGCCGGCGGGACGGTGCCGGGCCGGGCGCCGGCCGGTGAGGCGACCGGTGCCCAGGTGCCGGCGCCGGCCGGGCCGCCGCCGGGGCCGCCACCGGCTCCGCTGCCGCCCGCCGGTCCGGCGCGTTCGGCGCATCCCGGTGAGAGCGGTGAGGTCGCGGCGGCCCGTCAGGCGGGCGGTGACCGGCTGCGGTTCATCGGGGCGGCGACCCGGCGGATCGCCCGCGGTATCGATCTCGACGAGATCGTGCTGGGGTTGTGCCGGGCGACGGTGCCGACCTTCGCCGACGCGATCCTGGTGTATCTGCGCGATCCGCTGCCGGTGGGCGACGAGCGGCCCACCGGGCCGGTGGTGCTGCGGCTGCGGCGTACCGACCGGATCCCGGAGGAGCCGGACACCAACGGCGGGCGGCTGCCGGTGCTGCCCGCGCAGCCCGATCTGGGCCCGGCGATGGGCGGCAGTGCCGCGGAGCTGGCCGAGGTGCGGCCCGGCGGTCCGCTGGCGGAGGTGCTGCGGGGCGTACGGCCGCTGTTCGGCGAGGCGCAGGCGGCCCGGACCGCGCTGCCCGAGCTGCTGGGTCCCGATCCGCGGTTGCCCGGCGGGCACCGGGTGATCCTGGCGCCGCTGCGCGGCCGGCGGCGGGTGATCGGTGCGGCGGTGTTCCTGCGCCGGCCCGACCGGCCGGCGTTCGAGCCGGACGACCTGCTGGTGGCGGCGCAGTTGGCGACGCACACCGCGCTGGGTGTGGACAAGGCGGTGCTGTACGGGCGGGAGGCGTACATCGCCGATGCGCTGCAGCGCACGATGCTGCCGGACTCGCTGCCGCAGCCGACCGGGGTGCGGCTGGCCAGCCGCTATCTGCCGGCCGCCGAGACGGCCCGGGTGGGCGGTGACTGGTACGACGCGATCCCGCTGCCGGGCAGCCGGGTGGCGCTGGTGGTCGGTGACGTCATGGGGCATTCGATGACCTCGGCGGCGATCATGGGCCAGCTGCGCACCACCGCGCAGACCCTGGCCGGGCTCGATCTGCCGCCGCAGGAGGTGCTGCACCACCTCGACGAGCAGGCCCAGCGGCTGGGTTCGGACCGCATGGCGACGTGCCTGTACGCGGTGTACGACCCGGTCGCGCACCGGATCACGATCGCCAACGCGGGCCATCCGCCGCCGCTGATGCTGCACCGCGGCGGGCGCGCGGAGGTGCTGCGGGTGCCGCCGGGTGCGCCGATCGGCGTCGGCGGGGTGGACTTCGAGGCGGTGGAGCTGGACGCCCCCGCGGGGGCCACGCTGGTGCTGTACACCGACGGTCTGGTGGAGTCGCGGATCCGGGACGTGTGGACGGGCATCGAGCAGCTGCGGGAGCGGCTGGCGGAGACGGCCCGGCTGACGGGTCCGCATCCGCCGCCGCTGGAGCCGCTGTGCGACGAGGTGCTGGACATGCTCGGGCCGGGCGACCGGGACGACGACATCGCGCTGCTGGCGGCCCGGTTCGACGGGATCGCGCCGAGCGATGTCGCGTACTGGTACCTGGATCCGAAGGCGCAGACCGCCGGGCAGGCCCGCCGGCTGGCCCGCCGGGCGCTGGCGCGCTGGGGTCTGGACGACCTCACCGATCAACTGGAGCTGCTGGTCAGTGAGGTGGTGACGAATGCGGTGCGGTACGCGGAGCGGCCGATCACGCTGCGGCTGCTGCGCACGGACGTGCTGCGCTGTGAGGTCGGGGACGACGTGCCGCAGCTGCCGCGGCTGCGGCAGGCCCGGCCGTCGGACGAGGGCGGGCGCGGGCTCTACCTCGTCAACCGGATGGCCCGGCGCTGGGGCGCGACCCGGCTGAGCATGGGCAAGGTGGTCTGGTTCGAGCTGAGCATGCCGCCGGGGACGCCGCGCCGCTGACCTCGGCCCGTACGGCGAACAGCGCGGCCCCCGCCGGTTCGGCGGGGGCCGCGCTGTGGTCGTTCCGGACGGCTGCCGGCGTCAGTTGAAGCCGGGCACGCTGTTGGCGCCCTTGGTGCCGCCGTTGCCGGTGCCGTCGGTGCCGCCGTCGGTGGTACCGCTGGTGGTGCCGCTGGTGTCACCGCCGTCCACACCGCCGTCCGGCGGGGAGGCCGAGTCGCTCGGGGTGGTCGGGCTGCTCGGGCGGCCGCTCGGGGTGTGCGACGGCCGGCCGGACGGGGACGACGGGGTGCCGCTGGGGGTGTTGCTCGGGGTGCCGGTCGGCGACGGGGTCGTCGACGGGGTGACGCTCGGCGACGGGGTGGTGGTCGGCGGGACCGCGGCGCCCATGTCCGTCTCCAGGTCGAAGTCGGCGCCGGTGTTGCCGCCGAGCGCGTTCTCGGTGTAGTCCGCCCACACCCGGGCCGGGTAGCCGCCGCCGTTGACCCGGCCGCCGCCACCGGTGCCCTTGAGGGTCACCTGGGCGCCGCCGTTGGGCGACTCGCCGAACATGCCGACGGCGGTGACCAGCTTGGGCGTGTAGCCCACGAACCAGGCCGACTTGTTGTCGTCGGAGGTACCGGTCTTGCCGGCCGCCTTGTAGGCGGTGTTCTTGACGGCCTCCGAGGCGGTGCCGTCGTTGACCACGCCGGTGAGGACGGAGGTCAGGGTGTCGGCGGTCTTGCGCTCCAGGACCTCCTGGCCGATCGGGTCCTTGAGCTTCAGCTCGTTCTCCACGCCGTCGACGCTGTGCACGGCCTTGGTGACCATCGTGGGGGTGACCTTGACGCCGTGGTTGTCGAGCGTGGCGTAGGCCCCGGCCATCTGGAGCGGGCTGGCGCCCATGGTGCCCAGGGTCATGGCCGGCTTGACGTCCATCTTGGAGCCGTCCATGCCGAGGCTGACCGCGGTCTTCTTCACGTTGTCCAGGCCGACGTCCGCGCCCATCTGCGCGAAGACCGCGTTGACGGAGTTGTTGGTGGCGGTCTGGACGGTGATCTTGTCGTAGTCGTGCTCGTCCTCGTTGGGCGGCGCGAAGGGGATGGTGCCGCCGACGACCGGACGGCGGTTGTGGCCGTCGTAGATCGTGTTCGGGGTGATCGGCACGTTGTCCTGGGTGACCGCGTGGTTCTCCATCGCCGAGGCGAGGATCAGCGGCTTGAAGGTGGAGGCCGGCTGGTAGTCGGAGCGGGTCGCGTTGTTGCGGTAGTGCTTCGGGTAGCCGGCACCGCCGTACATCGCGACGACGTGCCCGGTCTTGGGGTCCACGGAGGCGGCGCCGAGCTGGACGTCGCCGTCGACCTTGCGCTTCTCGGGGTTGAGGTCGGCGTTGAGCTTGCGCTGGACGGACTTCTCCAGCGCCTTCTGCTTCTTGGGGTCGATGCCGAGGGTGACGGTCCAGCCGCCGGCGTCGAACCGCTTCGGGTCGACGCCCTGGGCGAAGAGCTCCTGCTTGGCCGCTTCGAGGATGTAGGCCTTCTGGCCGGTCACACCGGGCATCGGCTTGGGCGGCTTGGGCTTCTCGAACTTCTGCCGGGCGCGCTCGTCGGACGAGAGCCAGTGCATCTCGACCATGTTGTTGAGCGTGTACGCCCAGCGCTGCTTGACCAGTTTCTGGCCGGTGGGGGTGGCGTTCTGCCAGTCGTACTGGCTCGGCGCCTGGAGCAGCGAGGCGAGGTAGGCGCCCTCCGAGACACTCAGCTTCTCGGCGTCCTTGCGGTAGTACGCCTGGGCGGCGGCCTGGATGCCGTAGGCGCCGCGGCCGTAGTAGCTGGTGTTGATGTAGCCCTCAAGGATCTGGCTCTTGGACATCTTGTCGTCCACCTTGAGGGAGATGACGATCTCCTGCAGCTTGCGGCTGACCGTCTGCTCGTCGCTGAGGTAGTAGTTCTTGACGTACTGCTGGGTGATCGTCGAGCCACCCTGCTTGCCGTGCCCCATCAGCGTGTTGAAGATGCCGCGGGCGGTACCCCACAGGTCGACGCCGGAGTCGTGGTAGAAGCTCTTGTTCTCCGCGGCGACGAAGGCGTGCTGCACCTTCCGGTCGATCCGACTGAGGCTGATCGCCTCGCGGTTGAGCTTGCCGCCGCGGGCGAAGACCTTGCCGTCGGCGTACTTGAAGACGTTGGCCTGCTTGCCTGCGTCCTCGTTGCCCTTGGCGGGAATGTCCACGTACAGGTACAGCCCGATGAAGGCGGCCATGCCCAGCAGGCACACTCCGAGGAAGGTCCCGAGGATCTTCTTCCAGGTGAAGAGCCGGCGTATGCCGGACTTCTTCTGCTCCGTTTTGGCCCGGCGGACGCTCCCCTGCCGCGCCCGTCTCGCTTCCGCTCGGCCCATCGCTTCGACAACTCCAGTCGTTCCGCCCCCAGCTAACTCAGCTGTTGAAGCTAACACCGCATCTGTCAACAAATACTCATCGATCAAGGCTTTTCCCGACGTGACAAAGAGCACCCGGCCGGACGGAACCAGGGGGTGGGTGTTCTGCGTCGCCCCGCCCCCACCTGCGCACTTGTCATAAATCGGGCTCGAAGCGGCCGCTGGACGACCGGGCCGCCCGTCCGTTAATCTGCTATCACTTTGCTAGACCAGCGACATCATCGAATGCGGCGGACATCACGTGCCGCATCGGGAGAAACGGGGACCTTCATGTCCGACCAGCCCACGGCCGACCGCCTCACCGGCCCCTCCTCCGGCCCGGGGGCGGCCCCCGGCGACGATCTCGCCGTGACCGCCCCCGAGATGCCCCGCCCGCAGATCCGCGAGGTCGCGGCGCACAGCATCCCGGGCGGACTCGCCCTGCTGCTGACCGTGCTCGGCGCGGCGCTGGGCGTCGGCGCGATCGCCGTCGGCGGCATCCTCGCCGACGGCGGCAACAAGGCGGCCGGCATACCGCTGATCCTCGCCGGCGGCGTGATCCTGCTCGGCTCCCTCTTCTGCATGACCGGCGTGAAGATGGTCGCCCCCGGCGAGGCCCGGATCATCCAGCTCTTCGGGCGGTACGCCGGCACCATCCGCACCGACGGTCTGCGCTGGGTCAACCCGCTGACCACCGCCCGCAGCATCTCCACCCGCGTGCGCAACCACGAGACCGCGGTACTGAAGGTCAACGACGCCTACGGCAACCCGATCGAGCTGGCCTCGGTCGTGGTCTGGCAGGTCGAGGACACCGCCCAGGCGCTGTTCGAGGTCGACGACTTCCTGGAGTTCGTCGCCACCCAGGCCGAGGCCGCGGTCCGGCACATCGCGATCGAGTACCCCTACGATGCCCACGACGAGGACGCCCTGTCGCTGCGCGGCAACGCCGAGGAGATCACCGAGAAGCTCGCCCTGGAGCTGACCGCGCGGGTCCAGGCGGCCGGCGTCCGGATCATCGAGGCCCGCTTCAGCCATCTCGCCTACGCTCCCGAGATCGCCTCGGCGATGCTCCAGCGCCAGCAGGCCGGCGCGATGGTCGCGGCCCGCCAGCACATCGTCGAGGGCGCGGTCGGCATGGTCGAGCAGGCACTGGCGAGGATCAGTGAGCAGGGCATCGTCGAACTGGACGAGGAACGGAAGGCCGCCATGGTCAGCAATCTGATGGTGGTGCTGTGCGGCGACCGGGCCGCCCAGCCGGTACTGAACACGGGCTCGCTGTACCAGTGAGTGCCGGGAAACCGGAGGAGTCCGGCGCCGAAGGCGGACGGGCCCCCGCGCGACGGCCGCAGCAGCGCAAGCAGGTGCTGCTGCGGCTGGACCCGTTGATCCATGACGCGCTGACCCGCTGGGCGGACGACGAACTGCGCAGCGCCAACGCGCAGATCGAGTTCCTGCTCCGCAAGGCGTTGTCCGAGGCGGGGCGGCTGCCCCGGGGCGCGGGGGCGATCCCGCGCCGGGGCCGCCCGCCGAAGAAGCCGGAGGGCGAGCAGTAGCGCCGCACGCCCGCGACGGACGACCCCTGCACCTATACACCGCGGGTATACACGGCCGTTACACCGCCGAGTAAGGTGGTCGGCATGTCAATCGGTCATACGCTGCTGGGCCTTCTGGAGTCCGGCCCCCGCCACGGCTACGACCTCAAGCGGGCCTTCGACGCGCACTTCGGCCAGGACCGCCCGCTGCACTACGGGCAGGTCTACTCCACGATGTCCCGGCTGCTGAAGAACGGCCTGGTCGAGGTGGACGCCGTGGAGCCCGGCGCCGGCCCGGAGCGCAAGCGGTACGCGATCACCGACGCCGGCGTCACCGATGTCGCGCGGTGGCTGGCCCGCCCGGAGAAGCCCGAGCCGTACCTGCAGTCGACGCTCTACACCAAGGTGGTGCTGGCCCTGCTGACCGACCGCAACGCCGCCGAGCTCCTCGACGCCCAGCGCGCCGAACACCTGCGGATGATGCGCGGACTGACCGAGCGCAAACGCACCGGTGACCTCGCCGACCAACTGATCTGCGATCACGCGCTGTTCCACCTGGAGGCCGATCTGCGCTGGCTGGAGCTGACCGCCGCCCGGCTGGACAAGCTGGCGGAAACGGTCCGGCCATGACGCCCGAGGGCTCCCTGCTCGGCGCCGAGGGGCTGCACAAGACCTACGGCCGCACACCGGCCCTCGCCGGCGCGGACTTCTCCATCCACCCCGGCGAGGTCGTCGCCGTGATGGGCCCCTCCGGCTCCGGCAAGTCGCCCCTGCTGCACTGCCTGGCCGGGATCATCACCCCCGACTCCGGCACGGTCCGCTACGGCCCGCACACCCTCACCGGCCTGACCGACGCCCAGCGCAGCGCCCTGCGCCGCAGCGACTTCGGCTTCGTCTTCCAATTCGGCCAGCTGGTACCGGAGTTGACCTGCCTGGAGAACGTCGCCCTGCCGCTGCGGCTGAACGGCACCCAGCGCAAGGAGGCCGAACGCCGGGCCGGCGAGTGGCTGGAGCGCCTGGAGGTCGAGGCGGTGGCCGGCCAGCGGCCCGGCGAGATCTCCGGCGGCCAGGGCCAGCGGGTCGCGGTCGCCCGTGCGCTCGTCACCCGGCCCCGGGTGATCTTCGCCGACGAACCCACCGGCGCCCTGGACTCCCTCAACGGCGAGCGCGTGCTGACCCTCCTGACCGACGCCGCGCGCGACACCCACGCCGCCGTCGTCCTGGTCACCCACGAGGCCCGGGTGGCCGCGTACTCCGACCGGGAGATCGTCGTCCGCGACGGCACGGTGAAGGACATGCTGGCGGGCTTGGTATGAGCCGGCCGCACTCCCGCCCCGGCACCCACGGCGCGGGCGGCGGCGGCCCGTTCGGCGCCGCCCGGTCCGGCCCCGGTGCCTGGGCCCGCGACCTCGCGACGGGCATGCGGTTCGCGGCCGGCGGCGGCCGCGAGGGCTGGATCCGTACCGCGCTGACCGCCGCCGGCGTCGCCCTCGGCGTGGCCGTCCTGCTGCTCGGCACCTCCGTCCCGCACCTGATGGACGCCTGGCACGGCCGCGAGAAGGCCCGCGAGAACCTCGGCCAGGAGCACCCGCCCCGGCCCTCCGACACCACCCTGCGCTACGCCTCCACCGACACCACCTTCCACGGCATCCCGGTCCGCGGCCGGCTGGTCCGCCCCGACGGCACGCGCCCACCGGTCCCGCCCGGCATCGACCACCTCCCCGGCCCGGGCCGGATGCTGGTCTCCCCCGCCCTCAAGGAACTGCTCGGCTCCCCCGGCGGCGCCCTGCTGCGCGCCCGCCTGCCGTACGAGATCGCCGGCACCATCGGCGACGCGGGGCTGCTCGGCCCGAAGGAGCTCACCTACGTCGCGCAGAGCGACACCCTGGCCGCGCCGGACGGCTACCGCATCGACCACTTCGGCGAGGGCTGGGAGCCGCGGCCGATGAGCGCCCCGGCCGTCCTGCTGGTGATCATGGCGTGTGTGGCGCTGATGACGCCGGTGATGGTCTTCATCGGGACGTCGGTGAGGTTCGGCAACGAGCGCCGCGAGCGCCGGCTGGCGGCGCTGCGGCTGGTCGGTGCCGACGTCCCGACGACCCGCCGGATCGCCTCCGGGGAGGCGCTGTTCGGCTCACTGCTCGGGGTGGCCGGCGGCGCCGCGCTGTTCCTGGCCGCCCGCGGGCTGGCCCCGCTGATCACGCTGTGGGACATCAACGGGCCGGCTGCACGGCGGCCCGGTCTCCTGGCAACTGGCGGTCCGCAGACTCCAGTTGAACAGCGGCTCGGCCACCCGCGCGGTCAGCGGGATCACCGTCGCGGTGGCCGGCGCGATCGCCATCCACATGCTGATGACGGGCATGCAGGCCGGGTACGCCGCGGCCTACGCGGAGTCCGGCAAGCTGCCGCGGATCGGCCTGTGGGCCAACGCCAAGGACTGGCCCACGACCCCACGGGCGCTCACCGCGCTGCGGGCCACCCCCGGCGTGACGGACGCCCGCGGCGCCATCGACGGCCTCGCCGGCCCGCTCCACACCGGCCGTGCCCCCACCACCGGCGCGCACCCCGTTCACCTGGCCGGGGAGAAAGTCACCCTGCCCGAGTCGATCGGCGCCGAAGTCGTGCTGGATGTGGGGCAGGTGCTGGACGACGCCCGGCCGCCGGCCCGCCGTAGCTGACCCTCACCCCTTCACGATCCGCACCGGCAACCCCCGCAGCGCCTCCCGCAGCGCCTGGGCGAACTCTTCGAACTCCTCCTGGCGGGCCGCGCCCGTGCGCATGGCCAGGGCGATCCGGCGGGACGGGGCGGGGTCGGCGAAGTAGCCGGTGGTGAGCTGGTCGTTGCGGCCGGTCTCGACGCGGAGGGCGGTGCGCGGCAGGAGGGTCACGCCGAGGCCGCCGGCCACGAGTTGGACGAGGGTGGAGAGGCCCGCCGCGCTCGTCGTGACCGGGGTGTTCTCGTCGCGGCCGGCCTCCCGGCAGATGTCCAGGGCCTGGTCGCGCAGGCAGTGGCCCTCGTCGAGCAGCAGCAGGTCGAGTTCCTGGAGTGCCTGGCGGGGGATGTCGCCGCGGCCGCCGAGCCAGTGCTCCTTGGGTGCGACGAGCACGAAGTCCTCGTCGAAGAGCGGGAGTTCGGTGACCTGGGGCACGCCGAGGGGGACGGCGAGGAGGAGCAGATCCAGGCGTCCGTGCGCCAGGCCGTCGAGCAGGGACGCGGTCTGCTCCTCGTGGACCTGGAGGTCCAGGTCGGGGTAGGTGTCGTGGACCAGGCGGAGCACGGCCGGGAGCAGGTACGGCGCCACGGTCGGGATGACGCCGAGGCGGAGGACGCCGGTGAAGGGCGCGCGGGCCGCCTCGGCCTCCTCCATCAGGTCGCCGACGGCCTCCAGGACCGTACGGGCCCGGGCCGCCACCCGCTCCCCCGCGGGCGACAGCAGCACCTTGCGCGTCGTACGCTCCAGCAGCTGCACCCCGAGGGTCTCCTCCAGTGCGGAGACCGCGCCGGACAGCGCGGGCTGGCTCATGCCGATCTCGGCCGCCGCCTCGCGGAAATGCAGATGCTCGGCCACCGCCGCGAACGCCCGCAGCTGGGCCAGGCTGGGCTGGCGGGGCCGGCCGCTCTGGCTGGCTGATGAAGCCACTGATAACCACCTCCGATCAACATCAACCAGTCTAGCTATTTCCCTGATCAATGCCTCCTGTGGCACTGTGAGTTCCGTCCAAGCCTCAAGGAAAGCCTCAAAAGGGACTTTCTACGCAACAAGGAGAGCGCGTGCTCACTGTCGGTGACAAGTTCCCCGAGTTCGACCTGACTGCCTGTGTCTCGCTGGAGAAGGGCAAGGAGTTCGAGCAGATCAACCACAAGACCTACGAGGGCAAGTGGAAGATCGTCTTCGCGTGGCCCAAGGACTTCACCTTCGTGTGCCCGACCGAGATCGCCGCGTTCGGCAAGCTGAACGAGGAGTTCGCCGACCGTGACGCCCAGATCCTCGGCTTCTCCGGCGACTCCGAGTTCGTGCACCACGCCTGGCGCAAGGACCACCCGGACCTGACCGACCTGCCCTTCCCGATGCTCGCCGACTCGAAGCACGAGCTCATGCGTGACCTCGGCATCGAGGGCGAGGACGGCTTCGCGCAGCGCGCCGTCTTCATCGTCGACCCGAACAACGAGATCCAGTTCACGATGGTGACCGCCGGCTCCGTCGGCCGTAACCCCAAGGAGGTCCTGCGGGTCCTCGACGCCCTCCAGACGGACGAGCTGTGCCCGTGCAACTGGAGCAAGGGCGAGGACACCCTGGACCCGGTCGCGCTGCTGGCTGGTGAGTGAGACCCATGGCCCTCGATGACCTGAAGTCCGCGGTCCCGGACTACGCCAAGGACCTCAAGCTGAACCTCGGTTCGGTGATCGGCAACAGCGACCTGCCGCAGCAGCAGCTGTGGGGCACGGTCCTGGCCTGCGCGATCGCCTCCCGCTCGCCGAAGGTGCTGCGCGAGCTGGAGCCCGAGGCGAAGGCGAACCTCTCCGCCGAGGCGTACACCGCCGCCAAGTCGGCCGCCGCCATCATGGCGATGAACAACGTCTTCTACCGGACCCGGCACCTGCTGTCGGACCCGGAGTACGGCAACCTGCGCGCCGGCCTGCGGATGAACGTCATCGGCAACCCGGGCGTCGACAAGGTCGACTTCGAGCTGTGGTCGCTGGCCGTCTCGGCCATCAACGGCTGCGGCATGTGCCTGGACTCGCACGAGCAGGTGCTGCGCAAGGCCGGTGTGGAGCGCGAGACGATCCAGGAGGCGGTCAAGATCGCCTCCGTCCTTCAGGCCGTCGGCGCCACCCTGGACGCCGAGGCCGCACTCGCCGAGTGACCCGGTAGCCGTACGGCGCCCGAACACGCGGAACCCCGCGGACGCACCGTCGTCCGCGGGGTTCTCGCATGGCCGGGGTGCTACTCCTGGTCTCCGTCACCGTCGTGACGGGTCCGCCGGACCGGCGGCGGGGTCGGTGCCACCCCGAGCGCGGTGGCACCGCGCGGGGCCACCGCCATCCGCAACGCCTGCTCCCGGGAGTACGAACGCAGATAGCCGACGGCCGTGTTGGTCACCGCCACCAGGGGCACCGCGACGACCGCGCCGCCGATCCCGGCGATCAGCCCGCCGGCCGCGACCGAGAGGATCACCGCGAGCGGGTGCACCCGGACCGCCCGGCCCAGGATGAACGGCTGCAGCACATGGCCCTCGATCTGCTGCACGGCCAGCACCACCGCCAGCACCATCAGCGCCGTGAAGACGCCCTGGGTGACCAGCGCGACCACGCACGCCAGCGCGCCCGAGACCACCGCGCCGACCAGCGGGATGAAGGCGAACAGGAAGATGAAGACGGCGAGCGGGACGGCCAGCGGCACATTGAGGAAGTACAGCCCGATGCCGATGAAGATGGCGTCGATGAGCGCCACGATGACCGTGCCGCGCACATAGGCGGTCAGGGTGCGCCAGGCCCGCGGACCGGCGCCCGCCACGCCCTCCCGGGCCGCGCCCGGTACGAGCTTGAGCACCCACTCCCAGATCCGCCGCCCGTCGTAGAGCAGGAAAAGGGTGGTGAACATCGCCAGCAGGATGCCGGTGAAGACCTCCAGGACGACGGTGACGCCCTCCAGACCGGCCGAGGTGATCGCCTCGGTGTTGGCGCCGATCGCGTCCTGCAGGTTCTTGGCGATGCTGTTGATCTGACCCTCGGTCACATGGAACGGGCTCTTCAGCAGCCAGTCCTTGAGCTCGCTGATGCCCTCCTGGATGCGGCTGGAGACCGAGTCGATGTTGTCCTGGACCTGCCACACCACGAACCAGCCGACCAGGCCCATGATCACGAAGCCGCCGATGAAGGTCAGCGCGGTGGCCGGCCCGCGCGGCAGCCCGCGCCGCCGCAGCCAGCCGACCGTCGGCTGGAGCAGCGCGGTGATCAGCATCGCCGCGATGAACGACAGCACGACCAGCTGGATGCTGGTGATCACTTGCGCCAGCACCCAGAGCGTGGCGGCCAGCACCAGCAGCCGCCAGCCGGCCTCCGCGGCGACCCGTACGCCCCACGGCACGGCATCGACCGGATCGGGGCGGGCCGCCACCGCCGGCGCGTACGAGGGCGGCGCGGGCACGGAGTCCGGTACCCGCGGGGCGGCCGGCGGCGCGCTCTCCGCGTCCGTGCCCGGATGCGGTACGCCGTCCCCGGCCCCGGGCAGCTGCGTACGGGGCACGGCGAGCGTGGCGACCGGGCCGTCGTCCGCCGCCGGCGCGTCGGCCACCTGCCCGGCGGGCACCGGCGGCGCCGTACGCTCGGCACGCCTCAGCTCGTCCGGGTCCCCGGCTGCCGCTGCGGCCTCGGCGCGGCGGCGCTGTTCCTCCAGCCGCTGCGAGAGCCGCGTCAGACCGGCGCCGAGGCCACCGACCCACTGAGGCAATCTGGACATCTGCCTTCCTCTTCCCCTCCCGTGCGCCATGCTGACGGGCACGACGTTACCCGTGCGCGACGCACGAAACCCCCGACGCGGTGCGTTCGGGGGTTTCGAGAGGCGCTGTGTGCGGCCGACGGGCCTAGTACCAGCTGTTGGCCTGCCAGAACGACCAGGCGCCGCAGGGGCTGCCGTAGCGGTCGTTCATGTAGTTCAGGCCCCACTTGATCTGGGTTGCCGGGTTCGTCTGCCAGTCGGAGCCCGCGGAGGCCATCTTCGAGCCGGGCAGGGCCTGGACGAGGCCGTAGGCACCGGAAGAGGCGTTGGTGGCGCGGTAGTTCCAGCCGGACTCGTGGTCCACGATGTTGCTGAAGCACTGGAACTGGTCGCCGGCCATCATCTGACGCGCGATGGCCTGCGTCTCGGCGATGGTGTACGAGCTCTTGCCGACCAGGTCGCCCAGGTCCGCGCGGGAGGAGGAGCGGGACGCGGCCTGCTCCTTCTTCTTGCGCGCGTCGGCTTCCTTCTTGGCCTTCGCCTCGTCCGCGGCGTCCTTCTTGCTCTGCGCGGTCTCCGCGGCGGCCTTGCGTGCGGCCTCCTGTGCGGACTTGAGGGCTGCCGCGTCCGCCTGGGTGGACTGGTCGTCCGCCTGCTGCGTCAGGGAAGCCGTCTGCACCTGGGCCTGAGCGCCCGCGGGGATGTCGGCGATGGTCGTCGCGTCGGCAGCGGTGGCCTCGGCGTTGACCGTGGCGGGCTGCCCTGCAGCGACGCCGACGACGGCGCCGACGGTGGTGACCGCGGTGGCGGAGGCCACGGCGAATCCCCGGACCGAGATCCGGCTCACACGTTTTCCTTCCAGCATCGCCCGCTTAGGTGACCTCGCGGACGCAATCGTGCCCCTGGCGCTGACCTCCCCTTGTTCCGGACCCTGTTGAGCGGGCGGGACCGGCTGGTCACGGGAGGCACTGGCCCGGTACGTCCCCCTCGGGGTCCGCGTGGTGCTCGGGCGGCATACGGCGACTCACTATGAAGTTCGGTTGTTCTGCACCGCTGGGGGTGCGGATGCCGTATGCGGGGCCTGACAGGACCCAGACTCTGCCCGAACGACACACCGGGAATCAATTCCCGGCCGGGTGTGAAAGCTCACACCTCGTTTACCCCCGGGTATTTTCGGATATCGGCGCGCAGCGGAACGCCGCCCGGCTAAGCTCCTTCGCTTCACCGGGCGGCGCCCCTTTACAGCAGGTCAGATCCGGACAACTGGCCTGATCCCAGCGGTTGTCCAGGCCTGGCGGGTCAGATCCTGCCGTCCTCCAGCATTTCGGTCACCAGTGCCGCAATCGGCGACCGCTCCGAGCGGTTCAGGGTGACATGGGCGAAAAGCGGATGCCCCTTCAGCTTCTCGACGACCGCGACCACTCCGTCGTAGCGCCCGACCCGGAGGTTGTCCCGCTGGGCGACGTCATGGGTGAGCACCACCCGGGAGTTGGCCCCGATACGGGACAGAACCGTCAAAAGGACGTTTCGCTCCAGGGACTGGGCCTCGTCCACGATGACGAACGCGTCGTGCAGCGACCGCCCGCGGATGTGGGTCAGCGGCAGCACCTCCAACATGCCGCGGCCCACCACCTCTTCGATGACGTCCTTGGTGGTCACCGCGGACAGCGTGTCGAAGACGGCCTGCGCCCAGGGGCTCATCTTCTCCGCCTCGCTGCCCGGCAGATAGCCCAGCTCCTGCCCGCCGACCGCGTACAGCGGGCGGAACACCATCACCTTGCGGTGCTGCCGGCGCTCCAGCACCGCCTCCAGGCCCGCGCACAGCGCCAGCGCCGACTTGCCCGTGCCGGCCCGCCCGCCCATCGACACGATGCCGACGTCCGGATCGAGCAGCAGGTCCAGCGCGATCCGCTGTTCGGCGCTGCGGCCGTGGATGCCGAACGCCTCCCGGTCGCCCCGGACCAGCCGGACCGTGCCGTCCGCGGTGACCCGGCCGAGTGCCTTGCCACGCTCGGACTGCAGCACCAGGCCCGTGTGCACCGGCAGCCCGGCCGCCTCCGGCACGTACGCGGTCTCGGTGGAGAACAGGTCGTCGACCTGCTCGGCGGGGACGGTCACCTCGGCCATCCCGGTCCAGCCGGAGTCGGTGATGGCCAGCTCGGCGCGGTACTCCTCGGCCAGCAGGCCCACCGAGGACGCCTTGATGCGCATCGGCAGGTCCTTGGAGACGACCGTGACGTCGAACCCCTCGGCCTGGAGGTTGCGCGCCACGGCGAGGATCCGCGAGTCGTTGTCACCCAGCCGGCTGTGCCCGTTGATGAAGCCCGGGGGCAGGATGCCGGTGTCGGAGTGGTTCAGTTCGACCCGCAGCGTCCCGCCGAGCTCCCCGATGGGGAGGGGCGAGTCCAGCCGCCCGTACTGCACCCGGTATTCGTCCAGCCGGCGCAGCGCCTGCCGGGCGAAGTAGCCGAGCTCGGGATGGTGCCGCTTGGCCTCCAGTTCCGTGACCACCACGACCGGCAGCACGACCTCGTGCTCGTCGAAGCGGGCCATGGCGCCTGGATCCGCCAGCAGCACACTGGTGTCGAGGACATAAGTGCGCCGGTCGTTGTCACGGCGCTGCTTGCTGTTCACCACGGGTGGACGAACCCCCTCGGCTGAGGTTGGGGTGCGACGGCGTCGCGGGGCGGTGTGCTCCCGGGGACGTGGTACGCCCGGCGGCTGCCGGGCAGCGTCCTTGGGACCCCCGGCCATCTCATGACCGGACCGGGCTCAGGCCACGATGCGCGGGCCGAGCGCCGGCCCCTCGCGTCGCCCGTGCGGTGCGCACGGATCTCCGTGATGTGCAAAGGGCCTCCCGGGCGGACGGCCCCATGCCGTCCGCTGAGATGCGGCGCCCGATGGCTTGTTCCGGACGCCGACCTGGATGGGATATTCCCTGGAACCCGCGTGGCCATGCCACGGCATATGACGCACGGTCGATGAACCTTGGGTTACGTGTGATCGCGTGACCCGGCCGGTCGGCACGGGCGGGACGAGCGGGGCCGACCGGGTGATTTCCGGCAGAGGCGACGTCAGAAAAGCCCCCGCCGGGGCCCGTTCGGGGCCGGCGGGGGCTTCGCGCGACGAGGGTGCTGCCTGCTAGAAGCCGTAGCGGCGGTGCCGGGCCGCGTAGTCGCGCAGTGCGCGCAGGAAGTCGACCTTCCGGAACGCCGGCCAGAAGACCTCGCAGAAGTAGTACTCCGAATGGGCGCTCTGCCACAGCATGAAGCCCGACAGCCGCTGCTCGCCGCTGGTCCGGATCACCAGGTCCGGGTCGGGCTGGCCGCGGGTGTAGAGGTGCTCGGAGATCAGGTCGATGTCGACGATCTCGGCCAGTTCCTCGAAGGAGGTGCCGCGCTCGGCGTGCTCCAGCAGCAGCGAGCGCACCGCGTCCGCGATCTCCTGGCGGCCGCCGTAGCCGACCGCGACGTTGACCAGGATGCCCTTGTTGTCGAGGGTGGCCGCCTCGGACTCCTTGAGGACCTTCTGGGTGGCCTCGGGCAGCAGGTCCCGGTTGCCGACGTGGTGCACCCGCCAGCGGCCGTCGGCGGCCAGGTCCCGCACGGTGTTCTCGATGATGCCGAGCAGCGGCTTCAGCTCGGCCTCGGGCCGGTCGAGGTTGTCCGTCGACAGCAGCCAGAGCGTGACGACCTCCACATCGGTCTCCGCGCACCAGCCGAGCAGCTCGTCGATCTTGGCCGCGCCCGCCTGGTGGCCCTGTTCGGTCGTCCGCCCGTCGGCCCGCGCCCAGCGCCGGTTGCCGTCGAGGATGACGCCGATGTGCTTGGGCACCTGGTCGTGATCCAGGCGACCCTCCACCCGCCGCGCGTAAAGCCGGTAAACCAGATTCCGCAGTGCAGGCGGATACGGGATGCGCATCCCGGAAGATCGCAGCATGTGTGGTCCAGCCCCTCCGTGCCAATGGCGGTCGCCCCGTCGCCTCAAGTGGGCAACTTTACTTCTCGGCTGTCGAGACAGCCCCATCAGGTAGGTCACAGGTACGTGATAGGGAGATGAGCATGACTGGCACCGACTACCGCGCCGCGGATTCCCGCTACGACTCGATGAAGTACCGGCGAACGGGCCGCAGCGGACTCAAACTCCCCGCTATCTCCCTTGGACTGTGGCACAACTTCGGGGACGACCGCACCCTGAGCTCCCAGCGGGCCATCCTGCGACGCGCCTTCGACCTGGGTGTCACCCACTTCGATCTGGCCAACAACTACGGCCCGCCGCCCGGCTCCGCCGAGCTGAACTTCGGAAAGATCTTCGCGCAGGACTTCCGCGCCTACCGCGACGAGATGATTCTCTCCACGAAGGCCGGATATCTCATGCATCCGGGCCCCTACGGCGAATGGGGTTCGCGGAAATATCTCCTCTCGTCGTTGGATGCGTCACTGAAGCGGATGGGCGTTGATTACGTCGATATCTTCTACTCGCACCGCTTCGATCCGGACACCCCGCTGGAAGAGACGATGGGCGCCCTGGCCTCCGCCGTCCAGCAGGGCAAGGCCCTTTATGTCGGGATCTCCTCCTACAACGCCGAGCAGACCCGGGACGCCGCCCGCATACTGCGCGACATGGGCGTACGGCCGCTGATCCACCAGCCGTCGTACTCGATGATCAACCGCTGGACCGAGGACGACCTGCTGCTGGACACCCTGGAGGACGAGGGCATGGGCTGCATCTCCTTCGCGCCGCTGGCCCAGGGCATGCTCACGGACAAGTACCTCGACGGCATCCCCGAGGGCTCGCGCGCCTCCCTGGGCAAGTCCCTGGACCCGAACCTGCTCTCCGAGGAGGTCGTCCGCCGGCTGCGCGGCCTCAACGAGATCGCCGCCCGGCGCGGGCAGTCGCTGGCCCAGTTGGCCCTGGGCTGGGTGCTGCGCGACGAGCGGATGACCTCCGCGCTGATCGGTGCCAGCAGCGTCGCCCAGTTGGAGGCCAATGTCGCGGCCCTGGACGCCCCGGCCCTCACGGACGCCGAGCTGACCGAGATCGATCAGTTCGCGACGACCACGGACGGGGTCAACATCTGGGCCCGCCGGAGCTGACCGGCGCCCGGCGGCCGCCGCCCGGGAGCACTGCTTTCCGGCCACCTTCGAAGCGGCCGGTACGCCCGGCGCAGGCCGCAAAGAAAAGCGGGCCGGTCCGTGGGGGGGATACGGACCGGCCCGAGGGGGGGTTTCCACCATAACCCCGCGGAAGGGGTGCTGTGTGCACCGGCGCGCGCCGCGGCGTGGCTCCGGCGCGGCGAAGGGGGTGGAAAACGGGCCGTGCGTCCCTGCGCCCACCCGGGCGTACGGGGCCGGAAGGCGCCCCGGCGGGCGGGTCAGCGGGCCGCCAGCGCGGCCGGCAACAGGCCGCAGAACGCCCCGGCGATCATGAAGGGCCCCAGTGGCACGGCGGTTTTCCGGGCCTCGCGCCGGACGATCAGCAGCCCGGCGCCGTAGAGCCCGCCGAGCAGCACCCCGGCCGCGCCGCCGGTGACCACGGTGCGCCAGCCGTACCACCCGAGGGCGATCCCCAGTCCGAGCGCCAGCTTGACGTCACCCAGTCCGAGCCCCGCCGGGTTGACGAGGTGCAGGACCAGGTAGCAGGCGGCGAGGACGAGACCGGCCAGGAGGGCCCGCCACCAGGCGCCGGTGTCGCCGGTGAACCGGCCGGCGAGGCCCAGGGCCGCCGCGAGGACCGCGGCCAGCGGCAGGGTGAGCACGTCCGGCAGCCGCCGCACCCGCCAGTCGACGATCACCAGCAGCACCGCGGCCGGCGCCGCCAGCAGCCAGGCGGCGAGTTCCGGCCGCGGCCCGGTGGCCGCCGCGAGGGCCGCGCAGACCAGTGCGGTCAGTGCGGCCGTCGGCGGCCCGGCCGGCCCGTACGCGCCGCAGGCCGGACAGCACCCCGGCCCCAGCCAGCCGCGCGCCGCCCCGGTGATCGGATGTCCCCCCGGACACTCCGTGCGCCACTCCTCCTCGGGCGCGACGGCCATCCGGTGGGCGGGCCGCGGCAGGAGCAGCCCGGCCGCGGCCCCGTAGGCGGCGGCGAGCGCCATCAGCATCACTGACACAGCGTCGACCCTACGGGGCGGCTGTCCGGGCACGCCGGGAGCTGATAGAACGCGGGGCATGGCGCGCTGGAGGAACGGAACGGGGATGCTGTACGGCGCGGACCGTGCGGTTCCGGTGGAGATCGCGGCCTCGTACCGTGCCCGCGCCCGCGGTCTGCTGGGCCGCGACGGCATCGAGGGGGCACTGCTGCTGACCCCGGCGAGCGGGGTGCACACCTTCCGGATGCGGTTCGCCATCGATGTGGCCTATCTGAGCCGGGACTTCAGGGTGCTGGCGGTCCGCACCATGCCGCCGGGCCGCCTGGGCCGCCCGCGGCCGCGCGCCCGGCACGTGCTGGAGGCGGCGGCCGGTGCGATGACCGACTGGGGCCTGCGCCCGGGGATGCGGCTGCGCATCGAGCCGGCGCCCGCGCCGGAGGCTGCCGGGCGCTGACCCGTTCCGCCGGGCGCTGGTCCGTTCCGCCGGGCGCTGGTCCGTTCCGCCGGGAGCTGGTCCGTTCCGCCGGGAGCTGGTCCGTTCCGCCGGGAGCTGGTCCGTTCCGCCGGGAGCTGGTCCGTTCCCCGCCCGCGGTCACGTCACTGCCGCCAGTCGGCCACCAGTGCCAGCAGCCCGGGGAAGCGCGCTTCCAGGTCGTCCACCCGGACATGGCTGCGTCGCTCCAGCCCGTACTGCCGCTGCCGGATCAGACCGGCCTCCCGCAGCGTACGGAAGTGGTGGGTGAGCGAGGACTTGGGCCGGTCCAGGCCGAACCAGCCGCAGGTGTGGTCGAACTCCTCGGACTCCAGCAGCAGCGTCCGCACGATGTGCATCCGCAGCGGATCGCTCAGTGCGCCCATGACGGTCTCCAGCCGCAGTTCGTCCCGCGCCGGTTCCGGCAGCGGTTCGGGCGCACCGGCCGGCACCGGCCGCTGCGCCCGCTCGGTCCAGACACGTGGGGTGGACGACATCCGGCGCTCCTCATGATTCGGGGCGGTCGAGGCGGTCGGGGCGCAGGCGCTTCGCGACCCGACTCCCAGTACGACTTGCATCGTACTGCGTGGTGGCTGTACGAATCTCTTCATACAGCCTGTACGACTCCACTCGTACAGGCCGGAGGAGGAGGGGACACCCATGCCCGAAGCACCCACCGCGTCACCGGGGATGCGCACCACGGCGAGGAGCACGCCGAGCCCGACGCCGGCGCCCGCGGACGCCGTTACCGCAGGACCGCCCGTCCGGGAGGTCTGGTTCGCCGCCTGGCCGGTGGTCGCGATCTTCATGCTGTCGAACGCGGCGATGCCGCTGTACGCGGTCTGGCAGCGCCAACTCGGCTTCAGCTCCGGCACGTTGACGCTGATCTACGCCGCGTACGTGGTCGGGCTGCTGGGCGCGCTGCTGGTGGCGGGCGTCGCCTCGGACCGGCTCGGCCGGAAGCCGGTGCTGGTCCCGGCGCTGCTGCTGGCCCTCGTCGCCTGCCCCGTCTACGCCACCGCGCCCTCGGTGGCCGCGCTCGCCGTCGCCCGGCTGCTGACCGGCGTGGCCACCGGTGCCGCCGTCTCGGCCGGGATGGCCGCGGTCACCGACCTGGCCGCCGGCCGCCGGATCGGTCCGCTGCTGGCCTCCACCGCCATGGTGCTGGGTGCGGGGATCGGCCCCGTACTGGCCGGGGTGCTGTCGGAGACCGCGCCCGGGCCGACCGTCACCGTCTTCGTCGTCGAGGGCGTCCTGCTGGTCACGGCGCTGGCGGCGGTGGTCCGGATGCCGCTGCCGCGGCGCAGAGCGACGGCCGGCGCCGCGGCGGGCGCCTGGGTGCGGCTGCCCGCCGTCCCGCGCGCCAACCGCCGCCATCTCGCCCTGGGACTGGCCGCGTTCGCCCCGGGCATCAGCGCCACCGCGTTCGTCCTGTCGCTCGGCCCGTCGCTGCTCGCCGGGCTGCTCGGGACGACCGACCGGGCGCTGGCGGGCGGGCTGGCGCTGGCGATGTTCCTGTCCGCCACCGGCGTGCAGTTCGCGCTGCGCCGCCCGGCGGTCCGTACGGTCCTGCTGGTGTCCGGCGCGGCCACCGTCACCGGCACGCTCGCCCTGGTCACCGCGGTCCGCACCGGCACGCTGGCGCCGCTCGTGGTCGCGGTGCTGCTCGCCGGGGCGGGCCAGGGCGCGGGCCAGCTGGGCGGGCTGACCCTGCTGAGCCGCGAGGTCCCGGCCGCCCGCCGCGCAGAGGCCAACGCCGCGCTGAACGCGGGCGGTTACGCCCTGGCGGGCGCCCTCCCGGTCGCCGACGGCTACCTCAGCGACGCCATCGGCCTGCCGGCGGCCGCCACCGCCTTCGGCCTCGCCGTCGCCGCGCTTGCCGCGGCGGGTGCTGCGCTGGTGGCGCTGCGGGGCGGGGCGGGGCGGTAGCGAGAAGGGCGAGGCGGTCCGGCAGCGAGGAGGGCGGGGCGGTCCGGGCTTCCGGCGCGTACCGCCGCCACCGCGCCACCGTCCGCTCAGAACGCGCCCATCGCCGCCTCGGCCACGCCCTCCAGCGCCGCGCGGCCGAGTCCGGCCCGGGCCGAGACCCGGAGCCCGCCGATCGTGGCGATGAGGAGGTGGGCGAGCGTGCCGGCGTCGGTCCGCGAGGTGATGTCACCGGCCCGCTGGCCCGACTCGATCACCGCCCGGACCGCCGCCAGCCGTGCGCCGTAGTCCCGTTCCAGCGCGGCCGCGACCGACGGGTCGTGGGCCGACACCTCGACGCAGGTGTTGACGACCAGACAGCCGCGGCCGTCCGCGCCGGCCGCGCACTCGTCGTCGACCGTCCGCCGGAGCAGCGCGCGGATCTTGTCCCGCGCCGGCAGCTCGCTCTCCAGCAGCTCGTTCATCTCGGCGTTCTTGCGCTCCATGTAACGGGCCAGGGCGCGTTCGAAGAGGTCGTGCTTGCTCTTGAAGGTGTTGTAGATGCTGCTGCGTCCCAGCCCGGTGGCGTCGCAGAGGTCCTGGGTGGACGTCGCCTCGTAGCCGGTGATCCAGAACGCTTCCATCGCGGCGTCGAGCGCCCGGTCCTCGTCGAACTGCCTGGGTCGCGCCATGACCTCAGCCTAACAACAATTGAATCGCTCGATCCAATATCGTCCGGCCGCCTCCTCCGCACGTGGCACGGTGCCCGAGTTGCCGTTCCGCGCGCCCGAGTGACCACAATGCGCGGCATGGACACACCACGCCCCGTCATCGCCAACCCGGGCCGGCGGCTGCTCGCCGTCATCATCGACACCGTGCTCGCCGCCGTCGCACTGTCGGTCATATCGGCGGCCATCGGCCTGTTCGTCACCTTCGGCGGCTCGCGGGACAACGCGCCGTTCTACCTCACCCTCCTGACCGCCGTGGCCATGGTGTTCCTCTACTCGCCACTGCTGACGGCCACCTGCGGGGGCACGGCGGGCAAGCTGATCTGCGGTATGTCCGTCGTCCGGGTGGCCGACGGCCGCCGGCCGTCCTACGGGACGGCGCTGGCGCGGCATCTCGCGCACCTGGGGATGTGGGCGGTGCCGGTGCTCAGCCAGCTCGATGCGCTGTTCTGCCTCTGGGACCGGCCGTACCGGCAGTGCCTGCACGACAAGGCCGTGGGCACCCTGGTCCTGCGCACCCGTGTGCCCGCCCCGTCCGTCCGGCCGCCGTACCCGCCGCGGGGCACCTACGCCTCGGCGCCTACGAATTCGCCCGCGGGAAGCTGACCTCGACCCTGCGGTTCTTCTTGCGGCCTTCCTCGGTGCTGTTGTCCGCGATCGGGTACTGCTCGCCGTATCCGCGGATCTGGAAGCCGACCGCCGAGCCCAGGTCCTTGGCCAACTCCTCCTGGACGGCGGTGGCCCGCTTCTTGGACAGCACCAGTCCGTGGCCGGCGGAGCCGAGGTTGTCGGTGAATCCGAAGACCCGCAGGTTGGTGGCGTGCTGTTTCCTGACCTCGTCGGCGATGGTGCCGATCCGGGCCAGTGCGTCCGCCGTCAGCTCGGCGCTGTCCTTCCCGAACAGCACCTCGGCCTGCAGCGCGAACGTCACGTTGTCGTTGGTGTCCTGCCGCCGCTCCGACCCGTCGTCCGTCTCCACGATCGACTTGATGTTCAGCACCTTCGCCGGCGCCAGCTCGGCCCCCTGCACCATCCGCAGATCGGGGTCGTGGGGGTCGATGCGGACCGGCGGGGCGGAGTCCTCGGTCACCCCCGGCGGATCGGCATGGGCGGGGGGTGCCGACAGCGCGGCGGCCAGCAGCAGCACGACGGCGGCGGTGGCGGCACCACGGGGCGCGCGGCGCGAACGCAGGGAACAGGGCGTGGGGTTCACGGTCATCGGGCGGCCCGCTCAGTCCGTGATCTGCACGGTCGCCGGCGGCATGGTCGGCAACTGGAAGTCGACCTCGGTCACCTTGGCCGGTGGCGCCGGGAACTGCGCGAATATCGGGCGGCTCGCCCCCGGCATCAGCCCGCTCAGACCCGTCGTGCACAGGCATTCGCCGTTGGTGTCCCGCAGCACCAGATAGCGCTTCTTGCCCGCCTTGTCGACGAGGGTGGCGCCCGAGATGGACGAACGGGAGCGCAGCTCGGTCTCGTTGGAGCGCCAGTCGATGGCGTTGAAGGCGCGGCTGCCGTGGTTGGTGACCGTGCCGTTGACGGTGACGAAGCCCCCGGAGTCGCGGATCACGGAGTTCAGGGTGACCACCACGCCGTCGGGGCCCTTCATCTCGCCGATCACCTTGCTGGAGTCGGCCGCCGGGGTCCCGGGGCCGCCGTCCTTGGGCGTACTGCTGCGGGCCGGCGGCTTCTTGTCGTCCGCCCGTGCACCGCCGTCCCCGCCGCCCCCGCCGCAGCCGGCCACGACGAGAGCCAGGCCGACAGCGCTCGCCGTGGCGACCGCTCCCCTGGCGGCCTTCGTGGTGCGCCGAATGCTCATGGATGCGATTCCTTCGATCGTCGGGTGCCTGGTGCGGGACGGTGTGGTGGTCGGTGGGCGGTCAGTGGGCCAGCCGTACGGAGAAGAGGTCGGAGGCGTCGGGGAGGTGCGTCGGGTCGCCGGCGTCGAGGGTCCATTCCTTGCCGTCGCAGGTGATCGTGACGGGCGCGGGCCCGGGGTCGTCCTTGCCGCCGCCCTTGCCCCCGCCGCCACCCTTGCCGCCCTTGCCGTCCTTCCCGTCGCCGTCCCCCTTGCCGCCGTCGTCGCTCCCGGCGGGCGCGGGCGCGCAGCGCGGGCCGATCACCGAGGTCGCCTCGGCCGACGCGTGCTTGCCCGCGGTGCCGGGGATGACCGAGGCCCCCACGGTGTTCCGGGTCCGGACGGTGACGGCGAACGAGGTGGGCCAGGAGTCCGGGACGCAGCCGGAGACCTCGGCGTCGTTGCGTCCGGCGAACCAGTCCGCGCTCTCGCAGGCCGCCCCGGAGGGGGCGCCGCGCCCGTTCAGCAGGTCCTCCCAGGCGGTCTTGTCGGTCTCGTAGCTGCCGTCCCGGACGCCGTCGAGCACGCCCTTGGTGAGCAGGTCGCGGTACTTCTGCCCGGCGGCGAGCGCGGCCGCGTCGGCCGCGGTCTGGGCGCCGTTGCGGGTGGCAGCCGCCTGTCCGACGGCGAAGAAGGCGAGCGCGAGGAAGAGCAGGCCCGCGACCGCCACGAGGTACAGCGGGAAGGCCTGCCCGGCGTCACGCGCGCCGCGGCGCGGGTTGGCGACCGTCATGGCGGAAGCGGCCCGGGGCCCTAGATGCCGACGACGTCGGAGATCTTGTTGGCGATGGCGTTGGCGATCTGGCTTCCGAAGTCCGTGGTCGACAGGACCAGGACGATCGCCACGACCACCGCGATGATGCCGAGGTACTCGATCGAGGTCTGTCCCCGGTCGTTCCCCAAAACCCGCTTCGCCATCGTCTTCCCCTCCATGGGCGGCCGCACCGCTCTGGTCCGGCTGGTCTGCCCCCGTGGTGTCGGCGCGTTCGGCCGCGCTCATGACACCAGAAAAGTACGCCGGAACGGTGTTCCCCGGACAGGGATTCCGTACCCAATCCTCTTTCGGGGACACGGGCGGAAGATACAACGGCGCCTTTCGGCCAGTGCTGTGCACCTCGTCCACCCCCCGTTCCCCCTCCGGACCGCGTCCGGCGCCGATGCCCATGCGGACCGGCCGGCCTCCCCGCATCCGAGCACGATGGTGACCGCCGGCCCACCCACTGTGACACAACTGGTTGCTGTTGCGAAGGCGTTGACGGGAAAGCGGGCCGTGCACCGTACGCATCCGGCCGGGCCCGGAACGGCACCGCGGCGACCGCCGGACGCCCGGGCCGCCCGCGCCCTACGGCGCGCGGGCGGGGCCTGCCTCAATCCCCCATCAGCGAGCCGAAATTCGTCCCCGAGCCGAGGAAGAAACCCGCGATGAGCAGGATCATCGTCGCCGGCACCATGAACGTGGTGACGACCATGGTGGCCTTGGGGACGGCCCGGGCGGCGCGGCGGCGGGCGTTCTGGGCGTCGGTCCGGCGCATGTCGTTGGCGATCTGGATGAGGGTGTCGACGATCGGGGAACCGAGTTCCTCGCCCTGCTGGAGGGCGGTGACGAACTGGGCGACCTGTTCGGAGTCGTTGCGTTTGCGCAGTTCCTCGAAGGCGGCGCGGCGGCTGACCCCCATGTCCATCTGCCGCAGGGTGATCCGGAGTTCATCGGCCCACGGGCCTTCGTATTTGTCCGCGACCCGGTCGAGTGCCTGGCGGAAACTCAACCCGGCGCTGACGACGACCGCGAGCACGTCCAGGAAGTCCGGCAGGGTCCGCTCGATCGTGTCCTTGCGCTGGCGGATCGCGGCCCAGATGCCGACCTCGTTCCAGAAGAGGCCGAAGAGCACCATCAGGACGCCGAGAACCGGCTGGCCGCGCAGGAACATGACCAGGGCGCCGGTGAAGCCGAGGGCGCCGTAGACGGCGCGGCGGGCGGCGTAGCGGTCGACGGTGAGGCCGCCGGGGTTGCCGGCCAGGTCGATCCGGCGGCGGATGCGGGCGGTGCGCTTCTCACCCATCAGGCGCAGGACGAGCGGGGCGTAGCGCATGCCGAGGCGGTCCACGGCCGAGCCGACGGCCGTCGTCCGGGTCGCGCCGACCTCCAGGGACAGCGCCAGGTCGGGCGGCAGCCGGGCCTCGCGGCGGTAGAGGGCGACCCCGCAGCAGATGCCGACGACCGAGAGGGCGAAGGCCGCGGCCAGCAGAATTCCGATTCCCATCCCGTTTTTTCCCATCCCGTTGTGGCCTTCGTGCCTTCGTGCCTTCGCGCCTTCCGCTGCCGCCCGGCCCGGTCCGCTCAGACGTCGATCTTGGACAGCCGGCGGATGAAGAAGAAGCCCAGCCCGTAGAGGACGAAGGCGACGACGACCGCGAGCTGGCCGAGGAAGGAGGACGTCATGCGGTCGATGGCGCCGGGGGCGATGCGGTTCATCAGCAGCAGGGTGCCGACGCCGAGGAGCGGGACGACGTAGGCGGTGACGGTGACCTGGGAGAGCTGGGTGCGCACCTCGCGGCGGGTCTCCTTGCGCTCCTCCAGCGTCGTGGTGAGGTTGCGCAGCGAGCCGACGACGGTGCCGCCGGCGCGGTTCGACAGGACGAGGGTGGTGACGAGGACGACCAGCTCGCGCGAGGGCAGGCGTTCGGCGAGCTCCCCCAGGGCCTCGTCGATGGAGTGGCCGACGGCGAGCTTGGCCGCGACCTTGGCCAGTTCCTCGCCGGCCGGGGCCTCCAGCTCCTCGGCCGCCATCCCCAGGGCGGTGCGCAGCGCCAGCCCGGCCTGGGTGGCGTTGGCCAGGATCCGGGAGAGTTCGGGGAGCTGGTTGATGAACTTCTCGATCCGCTTCTGGCGCTGCCAGGTGAGGAACGCGAAGGCCGCCCAGACGGCGACCAGTGCGGCGATCGGCCCGAAGAAGGGCGCCAGCACGGCATGCGCGACCAGCCACAGGGCGACGACCGCGACGAGCATGCCGACGAAGAACTCGCCGGGCGTGACGTCCAGGCCGGTGGCGGCCAGCCGGAGTTCCAGGCGGCGGCCGAGGCGGGTGCCGCGCAGGGCGCGGTCCACCGACGGGAAGCGGCGGCGGGTGCCGGATTCCGGCAGCCCGTGCTCGTCGGCGAGGCGGTCGACGACGGCCTGGCGCTGGGCGCGTCCGGCCGCGAAGGTGCGGACGCCGGCGACGGCGAACACCGCGCCCAGCAGCGTGGCCCCGATGGTGAGCTGGACGAGGGGGCTCACGGGGGCCGCGGTCGGCCCTCCGGCGGCGGTGGTCAGGGCCCAGCCGGTCATGAGGTGGCCTTCCGGGTGGCGAGTTGGTCGTCGGTGGCGGCCACCCCGAAGGCGGGCGGGGTGGGCTCGCTCGCCATGAAGAGGCGTTCGGCCACCCGTCGGGGCAGCGGGAAGTAGCGGAAGCGGCCGTGCACGATCCGGTCGGCGCCCATCGGTTCGGCGTCGAACCGGCAGACCGTCGCGATCCGGTAGTCCTCGTGGCCGCGCGAGTCGAGGAGGGCGATCTCGCTGATCCGGCGGGAGCCGTCGGCGTGCCGGGTGAGCTGGACGATGCAGTCGACGGCGCTGTTGATCTGGTCCCGCAGCGCCTCGAAGGGGATCTTCACGTCCGACATGGAGGCCAGCGTCTGCAGCCGCATCAGGGCGTCCTCGGCGCTGTTGGCGTGCACGGTGGCGAGCGAGCCGTCGTGTCCGGTGGACATCGCCTGGAGCATGTCGAGGGTCTCCCCGCCGCGCACCTCGCCGACGATGACGCGGTCGGGGCGCATGCGCAGGGAGTTGCGTACGAGGTCGCGGATGGTGATCCGGCCCTTGCCCTCCACGTTGGGCGGCCGGGCCTCCAGCCGGATGACGTGGGTCTGCTGGAGCTGGAGTTCGGCGGCGTCCTCGACGGTGATGATCCGCTCGCCCTCCGGGATGAGCCCGGAGAGGGCGTTGAGCAGGGTCGTCTTGCCGGCACCGGTGGCACCGGAGACCACCACGTTGAACTTGGCGCGCACCAGCCCGGCCAGCAGCATCAGCATCTGCTCGTCGAGCGTGCCCCTGCCGATGAGTTCGGCGAGGGTGTAGGCGCGCGGGAAGCGGCGGATGGTGAGGGTGGCGCCGTTCAGGGCGAGCGGCGGGATGATGACGTTGACCCGCTCCCCGGAGGGGAGGCGGGCGTCGACCATCGGATTGGACTCGTCGACGCGGCGGTTGACGGTGGAGACGATCCGCTCGATGGTCTGCATCAGCTGTTCGTGCGAGGCGAAGCGGACCGGGACGAGTTCGACCCGGCCGGCGCGTTCGACGTAGACCTGGTCGGGCCCGTTGACCATGATCTCGGTGATCGAGGCGTCCTCCAGCAGCGGTTCCAGGACGCCCAGGCCCAGCGCCTCGTCGACCACCCGGCGGATCAGCTGGGCCCGTTCGGCGGTGGACAGCACCGGGCCCTCGCGGCTGATGATGTGGCCGAGGACGCGCTCCAGCCGGGACCGGCGCTCGGCCGCGGCCAGCGAGGACATCTCGGCGAGGTCGATCTCCTCCAGCAGCTTGGCGCGGTAGGTGGCGACCAGGTGGCTGTCGTGGCGCGGCTCGCCGGCCGGCTCGGGCGCGACGATCCGGGCTTTCAGGCTCATCGCGGGGGTGCTCCTTCGTATGTGCTCGGTGCTGCCGCGCCCTGCGCGTCGGCGGGGCGGGGCATGGTGGCGCTGCGGCTGGCCGAGCCGAAGTCGTCGACGCCGGGGATGATCGAGGGGATCGTGACCCGGGCCGTGGCGCTGACCGCGTCGCCGCCCTCGCTGACGGAGATCGTCGCGCGGTCCGCGACCCAGCCGCTCATGGCGGCCCGGCCGGCGGACCGCGGATCGGTTTCGCGGTCGGCCCGGTCCATCGAGGCGGTACGGGCCGCGGCCCGGGCGCCGGTGCCGGCCTGCTGGACGGTGTAGGCCGCCAGGCCGAGCTGGACCACGGCCAGCGCGACGACCAGCAGGATCGGCAGGAAGCCGAGGAATTCGACGGAGGCCTGTCCGCGGTCGCGGCCGCCGTGCCCGGGTCGCCGCGGCCGGGCGGCGCCCCGGCGCGGACCGGGCGCACCGGCGGCACAACGGCGGAAAGCGGCTCCGGCGCGGCGCACCGTCCTCATCGGCTGTCCTCCTTCGCGGCGCCGGCCGAGCCGGTGAGGTGTCCGGGGAAGCTGGCCAGGCCGGGGAAGAGCACCGGGACGCTGATCCGGACGGTGGCCTTCCACAGGCCGGCCTCGGTGGTGCAGGAGGCCGAGGAACCCGCCTGCCAGGCGGGCGGCAGCTGGTCCTCGGCGGCGGTACGGCAGGCGCCGGCGCCGCCGTCCCGGGTGGCGGTGGCCGCCCGCGCGCCCCGGTCGGCGGCGTGCGCGGCGAGCGAGTAGGCGTACCCGACCAGCACGAACTGCCAGAGCAGCACCAGGACCAGCAGGATCAGCGGCAGCAGTCCCAGGAACTCCACCGAGACCTGTCCGCGGTCGTCGCCGCCCAGCGGGCGCCGCACCGCTCAGCCCTCCTCGTACGGGCCGGCCGGATCGAACGGCCCCGGACCGCCGGCCGCCGTCGCCTGCCCCCGCCGGACGCCGAACCGTCCGGCGCCCGACCCCGGTACCGACCCCGACGCGGTCCCGGAGGCGGCACCCGGACCCGTCCCGGAACCGGCGGCCGCCCCCGTCGTCAGCGCCTTGCGCTTGCGCCCCGTCAGCGACGGACGCGCCCGGTGGCTGCCCCGGCCCTGCCGCGCGGCCGGTGACTCGACCAGCCCCAGCTCACCGGCGAGCGCCCAGAGCGCCTGCTTGACGGTCGACCGGGCGTCCAGGTCCTGTATCCGGCCGGCGTCCACACACGGCTGGAGTTCCTTGTACGCCGCCGGGACGTGCGCCCGGGCGGTGCGGGTGCCGGTGGCCTTGGCGACCACCGGCGGCTGGATCTCGGTACTGCGGGTGAGCCGGTTGACGACGGTGGTGGTGTCCTCCGCCTTGCGGATCTGCAGCCGGTCCCACAGCCGTACCTGCCGCTTGGCGGCGCGTACGGCGACCACGTCAGGGGTGGTCACCAGCAGGGCCACGTCGGCGAGTTCGACGGCCGCGGCGTTCGCCGACTGCATCTGGGAGCCGCAGTCGACCACCACGACCTCGTAGCGGGAGCGCAGCGCGCCGAGGATCTGCCGGGCCGCCCGGTCGTCGACCTCCTCGCCGCGCTCGCCCTCCTCCGGTGCCAGCAGCAGCGCCAGGCCGGTGTGGTGGTCGTGCACCGCGTCCTGGAGGACCCGTACGGACAGGTCCTGGATGCCCGCCAGGTCGACGACCGAGCGGCGGAACTGGACGTCCAGGTAGGAGGCCACGTCCCCGGACTGCAGGTCGAGGTCCACCAGCGCGACGCTGCGGCCCGCGGCCCGGGCGGCCAGCGCCAGCTGGACGGCGGCGACGGTGGTGCCGACGCCACCCTTGGCGCCGGTCACGGTCACCAGCCGGCCGGCCGGTCCGGGCCGGGCCTCCGGGTTTCCCCCCAGGTGCACCCGTACGCCGGCGGCCCACTGGGCGGCGGCCTGCACCCGGGCGGCCAACTCGTCGTAGCCGAGCGGCAGTCCGACGATGCCCCGGGCTCCGGCGTCCATCGCCGCGGAGAACAGTGCGGGCCCGGCGTCGGTGGTGATCAGCACGACGCCGACGGCGGGGAACCGGAGCGCGATCTCGCGGATCAGATCCAGCGCCGGGGTGGGCCCGATCCGTTCGTGGACCAGGACGACCTCGGGCAGCGCCTCGACGGCGGGGCCCGGGCCGGTGTCCACGGCGGGCTGGGCAGCGGCGCCGGCCAGGGCGTCGAGCAGCGCGGTGGCGTCGGCGACCGCGGGCGCCGGCTCGGCGTCCGGCAGCTGGTTGAGCAGCGAGGTCACCGCGCGGGCGGCGTCCGGGTCGCCGATCGCCGGGAGGATGCGGATGGTCACCTGGGCCTCCGGGTCACTTGTCGCCGTCGAGGGTGTAGGTGCGCTGGCTCGGCGGGACGCCGGCCTCGCTGCCGGGTGCGAGCAGCGCCAGCCGTACGTGGGAGGCGAACGACTCGGCGTAGGCGACCCGCTGGGCGTCCTGGGTGTTGAGCGCGAAGGTGATCGGCACGGCCTCGCCGGCCTGCCGGCTGGTGGCGTGGGTGTCGCCGGGGTCCTTGGCCTCCAGGGGCGTCAGCTTGCCGACGTCGATGACCTGGGCACCGGACACGATGACCTTGGAGACCGGCTTGTCCTCGGGGCGCTTGCCCTCGAAGGTGGCGTAGATGTTCACCCGGGCACCGGGGTTGATCTTGCCGGCCACCCCGGTCGCGGCGTCGATCATGATGGCGATCTCCTGCTGACCGGCCTTCAGCGCCGGCCGCTCGACGATCATGTCGTCCTGGAGCAGCGACCCCTTCTTCAGCGGGGTCACCGCGATCTTGCCGCTGACCTGGTCCAGATCGGTCACGGCGGTGGGCGGCAGCCAGCGCTGCGGCATCTTCACCTTCTCGAACTGCCCCGGATCCAGCGCTTTATAGGCCGCGACGTCCGTCTTCAGCCGGTACGCGGTCTTCTCGGGACCGACTTTCGACTCGACGTTCCTGATCACCGACAGCACGCCGACGAACGCGCCGACCGCACAGAGAACCGACAGGAGCAGCAGGATCACTCCGCGGCGCTGGCGTGAGTTCATGGGGGAGGGACCTCGATCGGGACGGGGGCGGGGAGGGCGGTCAGGTCGGCGGGGCGGTGGTGCCGGGGGTGGTGGCTGGTGGTGGGGTGGGTGGTGCTGCTTCTGTTCGTGTCAGCGCGCGCGGGCCACCGTCCGTGGGGCACCGGCGACGCCGGAGGCGCCGGGCACACCGGGCCCGTCCGGTTCACCGGCGAAATCGGGGTGGCCGGGGAGATGGCTGCGGCCGGGGGCGGTCCGGGGGACGTCGGTGGCGTACGGGTTCCCCGGTACGGGACGGCCGGACCCGTAGCAGGTCCCCGGAACTCCGGCCCCGGGAAAGCCGTTCGTAAGGTCCGGACCGCGGACGTCCAGCTGCCCTGGCACGCCCCGGGCGGCGGGCGCGCCTCCGTATGCGTCCGGCGTCCCCGGTACGCCGGACACGCCGGGCGGCGCCACCGGTGACAGCCCTCGCTCGGCCCAGAGCGCGGACGGCGGCGGCCCGGACTGCGGTGCCGGGGCGGAGGAAGGAGCGGAGGAAGGGGCGGCGGAGGAAGGGGCGGAGGCGGGCGGCGTCGGGTTCGGCTGAGACGCCGGGCCGGGGGCCGCGGGCGCATCGCCGGCCGGACCCCGGGCCGAGGGCTGATCCACCGCCGGGTGCGGGGCGTGCGCCGCCTCCGCCCCCGGCCCGGTTATGGCCGCGGGGCCGCACCCGGCCGGGCCGCCGCCCCGCGCCGTGCGATCCCTGGCCAGCGGTGCCGTGCAGAACGCACACCGGTCGCCGAGCACCTCCAGCCCGCACCAGCCGCACTCCTCGCGCCGTACCGACGCGACCAGTTGGCGGAGGACCGCCGGGTCGGGGATGCCCGCGGCGAATTCGATCAGCTTCTGGGTGCCCCACCACCGCGCGGACTCGGCGGGCAGCCGCACCTCGTACGCCCCCTGTACCTGCCAGGCCGGGGCGAGGGCGCCGGTGACCCAGTCCGCGGTGAGCTGGCCGCGGGCGACGGCGAGTTCGGTGGCGAAGCCGGGTGGCCGGAGCCCGGCCCCGGTCGCGTGCCGGTCCAGGTGCACCAGCTGCGGTTCGGGGTGGGCCAGGACGGCGAAGTGGGCGCCGGGCAGCCAGGACTTCACATGGGCGCGCAGATCGACCTCGATGTGGTCCAGCCCGGTGACGCTGCCCAGCAGGGCACCGGCGTGGATGTAGTGGGTCAGCAGCCGGGCCGCGCTGGCCAGGACGCCGGGGCTGAAGTCGCACAGCGACAGCTGCCGTAGCTGACGCGCCAGCAGGGCCACGCCGAGCGGTGGCAGCGACACCGGGAGGATGGCGATCCGGTCGCTCTCCAGGACGGCGCGGAGGGTGTGCAGCCGGCGGATGTGCTCGGGCGGGCAGGCGGAGGAGTACAGCGCGACGAGGTGGCCGTGGTGTTCCAGTACCGCGCTGGTCTCCGTCAACGCGTCGTCCAGCGGCGCCAGGTGCGGGGCGGGCAGGACGACGGCGGCGGGTGTCTGCCGGTCGGTCACCGGCAGTGTGAGGTCAGGGCTGGTGACTGCAATCGCGGTCGGCACGTCGCTCCCCCACTCCTTCCGGCCGCCGGGGGTCCCGGGACCGCGGATCGGCACAGCTCTGCGCCATCGGCGCCATACGCTCAGCACTTTATCCACAGAGATACGTCCCGGAGAACACGTTCTGGGCTACTCGTCATGACCGTCGCGACGGCCACCGTGACGACCTCTGCGGCGACCACCGCGACGACCTTCGCGATGACCGTCGGGCCGGAGGGAATCCGTGCATACCCACCCCGAACGACGAGGACGTGAACTCCCGTGTGAGGTAGGCACCTTGACCGGCGTGCCACAGGGAGGGCCGCCCGGTCCCGCACCGGCCCGGCCCCGTACACGCCAGGTCCCGCGCACACCGTGCACGGGACCTGGCTCCGTTCCGTCAGCGCCTGCGGCAGATCACCTCCGCACGCCCGCCGGCTTCGGCAGCGCACAGCCCTCCGCGCTCAGGTCCAGCTTGCTCCCGGCGCCGAAGCACTTCGGGATCCCGTAGGTCTCCTGGGCGTAGTTGGTGCCCTGGTGCACCGTGACGTTGCCGTTCTCGTCGACCTCGCACGGGTTGTTGACGGTGCACTTCTCGCCGTCCTCGTTACCCGTGTTGTTGATCGCCGCGACCTTGCCCGTCGTGGTGTCGATCACCGGCGAACCCGACGTGCCACCTATGGTCTTGCACTCCGGGGTGTAGCGGACCGAGTCCTTCCAGGTCCAGTCGCCCTCCTTGAGGGTGGGCACGAACCCGTCGATGCTGCAGGTGTAGATCTTCTTCCAGTAGCCGGAGACCACACTGATGCCGGCGCCCTTGGCCGGGTGCTCGGTGGCCAGTTCCAGCGGCTTGATCCCGTACTTCTGCTCGATCTGGGCGTACGTGGACCTGGTCTGGTAGATCGTGACGTCGGTGTCGGTCATCGTCGCGTAGGCGACCTTGGAGGCCCTGATCGTGCCCACGCCGCGCGCCGACTTGTCGAGCAGGGTGAAGCTGCGGCTGGACGGCTGGTCGACGATCACCTCACCCGCGCCGGGCATACCGCTTTCCAGACAGTGGCCGTTGGACATCACCAGCGCCGGGTCGTTCGCCTGCGAGGTGGGCATCCGCACCACCGAGCCGGAGCAGTTGCTCAGCGCCACGGTCCCGGCGAAGTTCACCGCCTTGGTCTTCTGCTGCGCGTGGTGCGACGCCGCCCGCGCGGGCGCCGCCTGCGCCGTTCCGACGGTGCCCACCAGGGCTGCGGCTCCCAGCACGGCCGTGGCCAGGGCGCCGACGAGAGGTCGATTCATGTGGGGGTCCTCTCAGCTTCAGTCACCGAGGGCCCGCACGAACCCTCGGTTTTGTCGTGCGCATTGTCAGCGCCAGCCCGCGCCGGAGCAACCAATTCCCCCGAACCGATGGGAAGTTGACGGGGCGCACCCATTTCCCCGCCCTGCCCCGGCGCGCCACATCTGGCCGTCCCGCACCTTGACCCGCCCATGCCAACGCCGAACACTGGCGGCGTCGCTTCGACTCACACCCCCACAGGAGACCGCATGCGACCACGGATACGCGGCGGACGGTCGACCGTCCTTGCCGCGCTGCTCTCCCTCGCGCTCGCCGCCCCGATCACCGCCGCACAGGCCCTGGACTCTCCGGCCGGGGCCGCCGTCGGCGCCACGGCGGGTGGCGCGGGCCAGGAGGGCCACCCACAGGACCCGCAGGCCCATCAGTACGAGGTGACCGGCCCCGCCACGCCGGCCGCTCGTACCGCGCTGGCGGCGACCGGTGTCAGCATCGACGAGGTGCACGCCGGGGCCGTCGTCATCACGGCCGACCGGTCCCAGGCCGCCGCCGTCCGCCACCTCGGTTACGCCGTACGCCGGCTGCCCGATCCGCCGCAGGCCGCACCGGCCGCTCCGGGCACCCGCGTCAAGGACTTCCCGACCGGTTACACCGGCTACCACACCTACGCCGAGGCCACGAAGGAGATCGACACCCTCGTCGCCAAGTACCCGAAGATCCTGTCCAAGCAGGTCATCGGCAAGTCCCACGAGGGCCGCGACATCCTCGCCCTCAAGCTCAGCAAGAACGTCACCAAGGACGAGAACGAACCCGAGGTGCTCTTCACGTCCCATCAGCACGCCCGGGAACACCTCACCGTCGAAATGGCCCTCTACCTCCTCAACGAGTTCACCTCGAAGTACGGCTCGGACCCCCGCATCACCAAGATCCTCGACTCCCGGGAGGTCTGGATCGTCCCGGACCTGAACCCGGACGGGGGCGAATACGACATCGCCTCCGGTTCGTTCCGCAGCTGGCGGAAGAACCGGCAGCCCAACGCCGGGAGCAGCGAGGTCGGCACCGACCTCAACCGCAACTGGGACTTCAAGTGGGGCTGCTGCGACGGCTCCTCCGACGACCCGGGCGACGAGACCTACCGCGGCGCCTCCCCCGCCTCCGCCCCCGAGGTGCAGGTCGTCTCGAAGTTCGTCCGCAGCCGGGTCGTCGGCGGTAAGCAGCAGATCAAGGCCGCCATCGACTTCCACACGTACAGCGAACTCGTCCTGTGGCCCTTCGGGTTCACCAACGACCCCACGGGCCCCGGCATGACCCAGGACGAGCACGACACCTTCGCCACTCTCGGCAAGAAGATGGCCGCCAGCAACGGCTACACCCCGGAGCAGTCCAGCGAGCTCTACATCACCGACGGTTCCATCGACGACTGGCTGTGGGGGGACCAGAAGGTCTTCGCCTACACCTTCGAGATGTATCCGTCATCGGGCCACGGCGGTTTCTACCCGAAGGACTCGGTGATCACGAAGGAGACCTCGCGCAACCGTGAGGCGGTGCTCCAGCTGTTGGAGACCGCGGACTGCATGTACCGCGTGATCGGCAAGGAAGGGCAGTACTGCAAGGGCAGTTGACCGCAGGGCCGCTGACAGGAGGGGCGCCCGACCCGGATCCGACGCTTCGGGCGCCCCTCTCCCCTGCCCCCGGGTGCGCTAGAGCAGATGGTCGGCCTTGCCTGCCTTGATGTCCTGGATCAGGGCACGGAGGGCTTCCCGGCTGTCCGTCAGGTACGTCCCTTCGGCGCCGGCCACGGCTATGTAGGCGTTGCCGTCTTCGTCGGTACCGAGCCGGAAGCAGGCCGAACCCTCGGCGCAGAACGGCTCTTCCCAGCGGATGTCGTCCATGGAGTGTGCCCCTCACAGTTGACGCGCGACAGCATGGATGAAGTCGCGCGATCCTTTGGGGGAGAGGCTAACTCGCGCCATTCCGTCCATCTGAGACCGGTACCTCGTCAACTGCTTCTCCAGGTGGAGGAACTCCGGCCCGTGCGTACTGTCGACCTGCACGGCGTCGAGCTGTGGTACTGCGCCCTCCGCATACACGACCGTTTGCCCCGCTCCAGGAAACTCACCGGCCTCGAACGGGATGACCCGCAGCGTCACGTTGTCACGCTCGGACATGGCCAAAAGGTGCTTCAGCTGGGCCCGTGCGATCACCCGGCCCCCGAACTGCATCCGCAACGCTGCCTCGTGGACGATACCCACGTATTCGCGCGGATCATCGCCGTCCAGCACTTGCTGACGTTCCATCCGAAGCGCCACCCGCAGCGCAATCTCGTGCTCCGGCATGGGAGGGACGCCCACGCGGAAGATCGTGCGCGCATGGTCGCTGGTCTGGAGCAGACCCGGGATATGCACTGTGTGTGCAGTGCGCATCCGCACCGCGTGCCACTCGAACTCGGCGATATCGAGCAGACCGGCGGGGAGAGTTCCCCGGTACTTCTCCCACCAGCCACGACTGGGCTGCGTCATGGCGACCAGGGCGTCGATGTACGCCTCATCACGGCAGTCGCAGTTGCAGGCCAGAGTGCGTAGCCGCTCCGGACTGATGGGGCGCAATCCGGCTTCCATGTTGGACAGCCTGCTCCGGTCGACACCCAGCAGGCCGGCCGCGCAGTCGGCGGACAACCCCGCCGCTGTGCGCAACTTTCTGAGCTCGCCGCCCAGACGCCGCTGGCGTTCGGTCGGCTTACGCTCGACGCAGTCGGAAGCGCATCGCGCGAGCCTGCCCGCACCTCCTCCCCTGGGAGGGGCCGGCCGCCCGCCGCGCTCGCCAGCCCGGCCGTCGCGCGTTCCCTCACCCGTACGCTCCTGGAGGCACACGGCCTGTACGACGTATCGGTGGCCGCCGTCCAGGTGATCGGTGAACTCGTCACCTGTGCCTGCCTGTTCACGCCGTCCGACAGCGTCTACCTGTCGCTGCGCTATCGCGATGACGCACTGCGGGTGAACCTTCACGACGGGCACCCGCCCCATGCGCACCGCCGCCTCGCGGCGGCCTGTGAGGCCCGCCGGCGGTCCGTGCTCCTGCTGCTGGCCGGTGTCATGCGGGCCTGTGACGGCACATGGGGCATCGGAGCACCGCCCGGGACCGGGACCGGGACCGGCGAGGGAACGCGGAGGTGGGCCGTACTGCCGCGCGCGGGGGCACGGGCGTACGGGCAGGAAGCATGAACCGACGGGGCGCCCGGTGTGGGGCCGGGCGCCCCGTCGGCGGGTACATGCCCGTGCGTACCGCGTGGCCTATACGAAGATGCTGAGGACCGCCGCCACCGCGAACCCCGCGACCGACAGGACGGATTCCAGGACCGTCCAGGTCTTCAGGGTGTCGCGTTCGGTGATGCCGAAGTACTTGCTGACCATCCAGAAGCCGCCGTCGTTGACGTGCGAGGCGAAGATCGAGCCCGCCGAGATCGCCATGATGACGAGCGCGACGAAGGGCGGTGAGTGGTGACCCGCCTCGACCAGCGGCCGGACGATGCCGGCCGTGGTGACGATGGCGACGGTCGCCGAGCCCTGGGCCACCCGCAGGACCAGGGAGATCAGGTAGGCGAGGACGATCACCGGCAGGCCGATGCCCTTGAAGGTGTCGGAGAGCGCCTGGGCGACGCCGCTGCCCTTGAGGACCGCGCCGAAGATGCCGCCGGCGCCGACGACCAGCAGGATGTTGCCGACCGGCTTCAGCGAGGCGGTGGACACCGTCTCCAGGGACCTGCGGGACCAGCCGCGGCGGATGCCGAGCAGGTAGTACGCGAGGAGCAGGGCGAGCGTCAGGGCGACGAAGGGGTGGCCGAAGAACTCGATGACCGAGCGGGCGGTGGAGGGCGCGAGGGCGATCGAGGAGAAGGTGGCGAGGAGGATCAGGACGAGCGGGGTGCCGATGATGGTGAGGACGGTGCCGAGCGGGACCGGCTTCTCGGTCGGTGCGGCACCGGCCTTGCGCCGTTCCTCGGCGAGTGCGGCCTTCGCCTCCTCCGCGGCCTCGACCATGTCCTGCGGTACGGGCACGAAGATCCGCCTGCCGATCCAGGCCGCCCAGCCCCAGGCGGCGAGCACGGCGGGGATGCCGCAGACGATGCCCATGAGGATGACCCAGCCGAGGTCGACGTGGAGCAGGCCCGCCGCCGCCACCGGGCCCGGGTGCGGGGGCAGG
The DNA here is from genome assembly GCF_040640655.1 of Streptomyces sp. NPDC021749. Classification (NCBI taxonomy): domain Bacteria; kingdom Bacillati; phylum Actinomycetota; class Actinomycetes; order Kitasatosporales; family Streptomycetaceae; genus Streptomyces; species Streptomyces sp. NPDC021749. The sequence goes on from NZ_JBFACE010000006.1 coordinate 51,227, forward strand.
AAGGCGTGGGTCATGGACAGGCCGGCGAGCAGCGGCATGCAGTAGAGGACGATCGAGCGGCCACCCCTCTTGGCGGCCGCGTAGACGATCGGTGCGAGGACGAAGATGCCGACGTCGAAGAAGACCGGGATGCCGAAGATCAGGCCGGTCAGGCCCATGGCGAGCGGTGCCCGCTGCGCACCGAAGAGGCGGAGCAGGCGGGAGGCCAGCACCTCGGCGCCGCCGGAGACTTCGAGCACCGCGCCGAGCATGGTGCCGAGGCCGATGATGACCGCCACGTGGCCGAGGGTGCCGCCCATGCCGGATTCGATGAGCGAGACGGCGTCGGACTTCTGGACGGTGCCGAAGAGTTCGGTGACCGAGAGGCCGGCGCCGAGTCCGACGGCGGTCGAGACCGCGAGGAGGGCCACGAACGGCTGGAGCCTGACCTTGATGATCAGGAAGAGCAGCAGCACGATGCCGAGCGCGGCGACGGTCAGCAGCCCGGTGGTGCCGCCGATGAGAGGGAGGATGCCGCCGGTGTGGGGTGGGACGGGAGGTGGCGCGGGGGCGGCCGCGGCGAGGGGGGACAGGGGCATGAGGGGGGACCTCGTAATTCCATTGGGTCTTTCGGGGCAGGGGGGACCGCGGCACGGCGCACCCGGGTGGGGCGCCGCACCGTGACGACGTACGAACTGCTGGTGGTGCAACGGGAGTTGAGCCGTGGGTAGTTGAGTAGGGGCGCTCAGCCCAGGACGGCGAGCGCGTCGATCTCGATGAGCAGGCCCGCCGGGAGGCCGACGTAGACGGTGGTGCGGGCGGCGGGGGGCTGGGTCAGGCCCTGCTGCTCGAAGTACTGGTCGTAGATCTCGTTCATCTCGGCGAAGTGCGCGGTGTTCGTGAGGTAGACGCGCATCATCATCACGTCGTCCCAGGTGGCGCCGCCCTCTTCGAGGACGGCCCGGACGTTGGCGAGGGTCTGCAGGGTCTGCTCGCGCAGGGTCGGGCCGGCGGGGGTGGGGGCCTGGCCCGGGACCGCGGGGAGGAAGCCGACCTGGCCCGCGACCTGGAGGATGTTGCCCTTCTTCACGCCGTGGGAGAACTTCGCGGGCGGGGTGGTGTGGGTGGCCGGGGTGAGGGCGGTCTTCTCGCTCATGCTCATGCTTCCTTCCTCGGTGTACTGCCGGAGTACTCCCGGCTGACGGCGTCGGCGGTGCGGCGCACCAGCGGGAGCAGCGTGAGGAGTTCCCCGGCGGAGACGACGACGTTCGGTGCGGAGACCGACATGGCGGCGACGACGCGGCCGTCCGCGCCGCGGACGGGAGCCCCGACGCAGTTGATGGACTCCTCGTGGCCGCCGAGGTCGGTGGCCCAGCCCTGTTCGCGGACCTTGGCCAGTTCGGCGAGGAAGGCCGTGGCGTCGGGGGTCGAACGGGCCGTGTAGCGGGGGTAGTCGAGCCGTTCCGCGAGGGTGCGGCGCTCGGGCTCCGGGAGGTCGGCGAGGAGCAGTTTGGCGACCGCGGCGACGGTGATCGCGACGGGCTTGCCGATCCGGGAGTACATCCGGACCGGGTAGCGGCTCTCCACCTTGTCGATGTAGAGGACCTCGTTCTCCTCGTAGACGGCGAGGTGGACCGTGTGCCCGCACTTCTCGTTGAGTTCGACGAGGTGGGGGTGGGCGATCTCGCGCACGTCGAGGTTCTCGACGGCTTCCTGGGCGAGGGCGAAGAGGCGGGCGCCGAGGCGGTAGCGCTGGTCGGTCTGCCGGTAGACCAGGCCATGTTCGTGGAGGGTGCGCAGCAGCCGGAGGGCGGTGGACTTGTGCACGCCGAGCCGGTCGGCGACCTGGCCGAGGTCGGCGGGCCCTTCGGCGAGCAGCGGCAGGATGCTGAGCGCGCGGTCGACGGTCTGGCTCATGGACTCGGTACCTCCTCGGCGGCCTCATGGAGGGCTGTGGTCCAGCCGGGGCCGAGGTGCAGTTTCTCCCAGGCGTCCTCGTCGAGCGCGGCCAGCCGGTCGACGAGGGCCCGGGCGGGCGGGGCGGCGAGGTCGCCGGGGACGGTGAGGGCGGCGGCGGCGAAGAGATGGCCGTGGCGGACGCGGGTGCGCAGCGGCAGCCCGCGGAGGGTGGCGGAGAGGAATCCGGCGGCGAACGCGTCACCGGCGCCGACGGCGGCGACGACGTCCACGTCCAGCGAACGGACAGTGGTGGGGAGGCCGGGAGGGTCGTCACCGGGCCCACCGGCCCGCCCCCCGTCGTCGAAGACAACGGCCCCGCGCGCACCCCCTTTGACGACCAGGACCGCCGGCTCGGGCAGGGCCTCGCGGATCGCCCGGCCGCCGTGCAGGCCCCAGGCGTCCCGGGCCTCGTCCTCGCCGACGAAGACCAGGTCGGCCCCGCGCGCGAGGTCGAGCAGGACCCGCGGGCCGAGGGGGGTGCCTTTCTGCTCAGGCGGAGCCGAGAGCTTGGGGGAGTCGCGCCACAGGCCGGGCCGGTGGTTGACGTCGAACGAGACGAGGGGACGGCGGCCGGGGCGGCGGCCGGTCAGGGTGCGCAGCAGGTCGAGGCAGTCGGCGGAGAGGGCCGCGGTGATGCCGGAGAGGTGCAGGACGCGGCAGTCCCGGAGGGCGCCGGTGTCCACGGTGGTCACGGACATCGCGGAGGCCGCGGAGCCGGCCCGGTAGTAGGCGACCTCGTGGGCGTCGGTGGCGCGGTCGCCGGCGGTGCGGAAGTAGACGCCGGTGGGGCGGTGGCGGTCGCGGCGCACCGCGGAGGTGTCGACGCCGTATCCGGCGACGGTCTCGACGAGGTGGTCGCCGAAGCCGTCGGCGCCGACCCGGCTGACCCACTTCGTGCGGTGGCCGGCGGCGGCGAGCATGCAGGCGACGTTGGACTCCGCTCCGCCGATGGCGCGGTCGAAGGAGGGGACGTCGGCGAGCCGCCCGGGCCGGCCGGGCAGGAAGGTGACCATGGACTCGCCGAGGCAGACGGCGTCGGCGGCCGGGGCGGGGGTGCCGCCCGGGCCGTGGGTGCCGCTGGCGTCCGGGGTCGTGGTCACGATCGTGTCCGCTCCTTCGCTGGGGCGTGCCCGGGCGGGCCGCGCGGCGGCCCGCCGTCCCCGGAGGTCGTCCCGGCGAGGTCCGCCGTTTCCTGCGAATTCCCGCCGTGTTTCCCACCATTGACCGGGCGATGGCCCGGATGTTAGACAGCAGCCAGCGATATGCGCAATGGTCGTTGCACAGCATGCAACACGATCTTGAGGAGGCCCCATGACGGGGGAGCGGCTCGCGCAGGGACTTGCGGAACTCGCGGACGAACGTGTCGACCACCGCTTCAAGGGACTTCCCCCGGACGCCGACGGCCTGACCGTCGGCGAGCTGGCCGCCGAGCGCCGCAACCTCTTCGACGGCGGGTTCACCACTCCCGTCCTGGCTCTCTCCGCGGAGGCCGTCGAGCACAACCTGGCCGCCCTGGAGACCTATTCCACCCGGCACGGCCTGGCCTTCGCCCCGCACGGCAAGACCTGTATGGCGCCCCAGCTCTTCGCCCGCCAGCTGGAGCACGGCGCCTGGGGCATCACCGCGGCCGTGCCGCACCAGGCCCGGGTCTACCGCACCTACGGCATCCAGCGGATCTTCCTGGCCAACGAGTTGGTGGACGCCGCCGCGCTGCGCTGGCTGGCCGGTGAACTGGCCGCCGACCCCGACTTCCGCTTCGTCTGCTACGTCGACTCGCTGCCCGGCATCGCGCTGATGGACGCCGCGCTGCGGGAGGCCGGCGCCGACCGCCCGGTCGACGTGGTCATCGAACTCGGCGCGGGCGAGGGCGCGCGCACCGGCGTCCGCACCGAGGCCGAGTGCCTTGAACTCGCCGACGCCATCGCGGGCGTGGACACCCTCCGGCTGGTGGGCGTCGCCGGGTACGAGGGCGAGGTGCCGGACGCCGACGGCGAGCGGGTGCGCGCCTGGCTGCGCCGGCTGGTGGCGCTGGCCGTGGAGTTCGACAAGGCCGGCCGGTTCGCGGACCTGGACCGGATCATCGTCAGCGCCGGCGGCAGCGCCTGGTTCGACGCGGTCGCCGAGGTCTTCGAGGAGATCCCCGTCCTGTCGGCGCCGGTGTTGAAGCTGCTGCGCTCGGGCGCGTACGTCTCGCACGACGACGGCCACTACCGCCGGCTGACCCCCTTCAACCGCGTCCCCGAGGAGGGCGGTCTGGAGCCCGCCTTCCGGCTGTGGGCGCAGGTCGTCTCCCGCCCCACGCCCGGCCAGGCGTTCCTCAACGCGGGCAAGCGCGACGCGGCGTACGACCTGGATCTGCCGCAGGCCCAGGTCGTACGGTCCGGGCGGGACGGCACCGAGCGGCCGGCGGACGGCATCACCGTCACCGGGCTGTCCGACCAGCACGCCTGGCTGGCCACGGAACGGTCCGGCGACGTCGAGGTCGGTGACTGGGTCGGGCTGGGCCTGTCCCACCCGTGCACGTCGTTCGACAAGTGGCAGCTGATCCCGCTCGTCGAACGGGACGGCACGGTCGTCGACTTCGTCCGCACCTTCTTCTGATCGCCGGCTCCCGCCCGAGCTCTGCTCCCCCGCTTCCGCCCGATCCGGGAGGCCCCGCCATGGACCTGGTCATCCGCGACGTACGCGTCCTCGACGGCACCGGCGGCGCCTCCTACCGGGCGGACGTCGCGCTCGACGGCGGCCGGATCGCCGCCGTCGTGCGCGCGGGCGACGGCCGCCGCCCCTCCGCCCGCCACACCCTGGACGCCGCCGGCCTCGCCCTCTCCCCCGGCTTCATCGACATGCACGCGCACAGCGACCTGGCGCTGCTGCGCGACCCGGTGCACGAGGCCAAGGCCGCCCAGGGCGTCACCCTCGAAGTCCTCGGCCAGGACGGCCTGTCGTACGCCCCGGTCGACGACCGCACCCTCGCCCAGGTCCGCCGGGCCGTCACCGGCTGGAACGGCGGCGCGCCCGGGGACACCTCCGTCGACTTCGACTGGCGGACGGTCGGCGGGTACCTGGACCGGCTGGACCACGGCTTCGACGGACAGGGCATCGCGGTCAACGCCGCCTACCTCGTCCCGCAGGGCACGGTCCGGATGTACGCGGTCGGCTGGGACGACCGGCGCGCCACCCCCGCCGAGCTCGACCACATGAAACGCCTGGTCGCCGAGGGCATGGAACAGGGCGCCGTCGGCATGTCCTCCGGCCTCACCTACACCCCCGGCATGTACGCCGAGGACGCCGAACTCACCGAACTCTGCCGCGTCGTGGCCGCCTACAACGGCTACTACTGCCCCCACCACCGCAGTTACGGGGCGGGCGCCCTGGAGGCGTACCAGGAGATGGTCGAGCTCTCGCGGGCCGCCGGCTGCGCCCTGCATCTCGCCCACGCCACCATGAACTTCGGCGTGAACAAGGGCCGGGCCGCCGAGCTCCTCGCCCTCCTCGACGAGGCGATCGCCGCGGGCGCGGACCTCAGCCTCGACACCTATCCGTACACCCCCGGCTCCACGACCCTCGTGGCCGTGCTGCCCAGTTGGGCGGGCGAGGGCGGTCCCGAGGCCACCCTCGCCCGGCTCCGCGACGACGCGACCGCCGAGCGCATCCGCCACCACGTCGAGGAGCTCGGCTCGGACGGCTGCCACGGCGTACCGATCGAGTGGGACACCATCGAGATCTCCGGCGTCGCCGACCCGGGCCTCGCCTCCTGCGTCGGCAAGACGATCACCCAGGCCGCCACCGCACGCGGCGAGACCCCCTGGACCACGGCCCGCCGCCTCCTCCTCGACGACCGTCTCGGCTCGACGATCCTGCAGCACGTCGGCCACGAGGAGAACGTCCGCGCGATCATGAAGCACCCGGTGCACACCGGCGGCAGCGACGGCATCCTCCAGGGCGACAAGCCGCACCCGCGTGCGTACGGCACCTTCCCGCACTACCTCGGCCACTACGTCCGCGATCTGGGCGTGCTGTCCCTGGAGGAGTGCGTGGCCCATCTGACGGGCCGCCCGGCGGCCCGGCTGCGGCTGCCCGACCGCGGGCTCGTCCGCGAGGGCCACCGGGCCGATCTGGTCCTCTTCGACCCCGACACGGTGGCGGCGGGCTCGACGTTCGACGCGCCGCGCACGCTACCCGTCGGCATCCCGCACGTGCTGATCGACGGCCGCTTCGTCATCGAGGACGGCCGCCGGACGGACGTCCTGGCGGGACGGGCGGTGCGGCGCACCCGTTGGGGCGCCTCCTCGGGGTGAGAGCCCCTCCCAGAGGGCGGCCCCGACGAGCTCGTGCAGCTCCTGCTCGTTGTTGGTGAGCCGGGCGCCCAAGGCGGTGGCGCGCTCCTCGCGCTCCGGGGACCGGCGGATGGTGAAGAAGACCACCGGTCCGTCGTAGTGCCCGTCCTCCTTGAGGCGTTCCACCATGGCGAAACCCGCGGTGTGGTCCCGCCCCCGGCTGATGTCGGAGATCAGCAGATCGGGGGCGTGGGTGCGGAGCGCCCGCACGGCGTCGGCACTGTTCTCCACATGCGTCACCTGCACCCCGAGACCCTCCAGCACCGTACGCACCACGGCCTTGCGGTCCGGCTGGTCGTCGACCCACAGGACCTGGAACGGCGGTGCCTCGTACCCGCGGCCCTGCTGCGGATATCCGCCCTGCTGCATCTGCGGCGGATACACCGGCTCCTGCATCGGCTGCGGGGAGCCGTAGCCGCCCTGCGGCCCCGGCTGCGGGTACGGGGAGGCGGGCTGCTGCCGGGCCGCCGGTGCCGGCTGCTGCGGCACCCCGTATGCGGGCAGCTGCTGTCCCGGGTAGGGGCCCGCCGCCGCGTACGGTTCCTCGCCCGGCCATGCCAGCGGCGGGCCGAACCCGGTGCCGTAGCCGTCCGCGCGGACGCCCGGCAGGCCCTGCCACACCGGGGCCCACTCCTGGGACATCCGGGTCGGCTCGCCGCCCGAGCCCCGCGGGCCCTCGCGCAGCCGGAGCAGCAGCCGGTCCGCGTCCGGGCGGGCGGTCAGCTCGTCGACCAGCGAGGTGAACGCCGGGTTGACCACCAGATCGGGGAATTCCGTGGGGAGTTGGCGCTCCAGCGTGGCCAGCACCGCCTCGCCCGCCCCGTCGAGCCGGTCCGGCGCCGGCAGGTCGTACGAGGCCAGGAAGGTCCGTACCCTGTCGTGTTCCTGGATCGGGACCGGCGCCGCGGCCGCGGACAGCAGCGTGCGCCGCACCTCGCGGTAGGTGCGGAACTCGGCCACCACATCGCCGTCCACCGTGCCGGACGGGCCGGTCATCATCCGGTAGAAGTCGGGATAGAAGTACTGCAGCAGCAGCGTCCTGATCACCGCGTCGGGGCCGAAGTCACGCCAGACCGGGTTCAGGGTCGCTTCCAGGACGAAGCCGTTGACCAGCCGTTTGATGCGGCGCGGGTTGCGGTCCGAGCGCTGGGCCAGCAGATCCACCAGGGCGTCGTCGAGCAGCGGCTCGATGCCCGCGGTCCGGGCGCACCAGCGGATGTAGTCCTTGACGCCGTGGTTGTCGGGGGCCGGAATCCGGTAGCTGGTCTGGAAGATCTTCTCCATGAACGCCGAACCGGCCGGCGACAGGTCGCGCAGCAGCCCGTTGGGGCCCAGCGCCGACCGGTCGCAGCCGACCATGAACGCCAGCCCGGGCACGTCCAGATAGACCTTCACCGCCTCGCAGACCGCGAGCACCGTCTCCTCCGAGCAGCGGTCGAGGTCGTCGATGAAGACCACCAGGAGCCGGCGCGGCCGGAACTCGGTGTTCTGTGACCACTCCTGCACCAGCTCGCCGATCGCCCCGCGCATCTCGTTGCGGGCCTGGGAGTCGACCGACAGGCTCTTCCACAGCTCGTCGACGAGACCGGCCGCCCCGAGCGGCCCGGCGACGACGGTGGTCAGCGCCCGGGCCGCGCGCAGCAGGGCGCGCCGCTCGCTGACCCGTGCCAGACCGCGGCGCAGCACCCGCCGGTCGAACCGCATCAGAACGGACTTGATCAGCCCTTCCAGCGCATCGGCACCGGTCGAGGTCCAGGCGTTGTACCAGACCGTGTGGACGTCGGGGGCGTGCGCCAGTTCCGCGTCGACCAGCCGCATCAGGCTGCTCTTGCCCATGCCCCAGCCGGCGTCGACGGCCAGGGTGAAGGGCGTGGACTCCCGGGAGGCCACGAGCAGACCGGCGAGCTGGCGGGCGGCGCGGCCGGCACCGAGCAGATCCGCGCCCGGCTCGGCCACCGGCTCGTCGTTGAGCAGCGCGAACGGGCCGTGCGGCGGGGGTACGGGGGCGGCCGGTGCGGCCCCTGCGGGGACGGGCGCGGCGGGCGGTAACGGGGCCGAGGTGGGCATGCGCCCGGAGCGTACCGGGACCGCCGCGCGCCCGCGCACACCGCCGCGGAATCAGCAGCGCCCGGCCGCCCCCGGCAGCGGCGGGCGCGGCACCCGGACCCCGGACCGTCACCAACGGTGACGAACCCCACACTCTGCGCCGACCGACGTGGGGAAAAACACCGGGCGGGCGGCGAAACACGCCCGTAAGGTGGCGGACATGCAGGTGATCCAGTCAACGAAGCTCGCCAACGTCTGCTACGAAATCCGTGGCCCGGTGCTTGAGGAGGCCATGCGGCTGGAGGCGGCGGGTCACCGCATCCTCAAGCTGAACACCGGCAACCCGGCGGCGTTCGGCTTCGAGTGCCCGCCCGAGATCCTGGAGGACATCCTCCGCACGGTCGGGACGGCACACGGCTACGGCGACGCGAAGGGCCTGCTGTCCGCCCGCCGTGCGGTGATGCAGCACTACCAGACCATGGGCATCGAGCTCTCCGTCGACGACATCTACCTGGGCAACGGCGTCTCCGAGCTGATCCAGATGTCGATGCAGGCGCTGCTGGACGACGGCGACGAGGTGCTGGTGCCGGCCCCGGACTACCCGCTGTGGACCGCCGCGGTCTCGCTGTCCGGGGGCACCGCCGTGCACTACCGCTGCGACGAGCAGGCCGACTGGATGCCCGACCTGGCCGACATCGAGCGCAAGGTCACCGACCGCACCAAGGCCATCGTCGTCATCAACCCCAACAACCCGACCGGCGCGGTGTACGACGACGCGCTGCTCCAGGGCATCGCGGAGATCGCCCGGCGGCACAACCTGATCGTCTGCGCCGACGAGATCTACGACAAGATCCTCTTCGACGGGGTCACCCACACCCCGTTCGCCGCGCTCGCCCCGGACCTGCTGACCCTGACCTTCAACGGGCTGTCCAAGGCGTACCGGGTCGCCGGCTACCGCAGCGGCTGGCTGGCGGTCTGCGGCCCGAAGGCGCACGCCTCCTCGTACATCGAGGGGCTGACGATCCTCGCCAACATGCGGCTGTGCGCCAACATGCCGGCCCAGCACGCGGTCGCCACGGCGCTCGGCGGGCGGCAGTCGATCCGGGACCTGGTACTCCCCGGCGGCCGGCTGCTGGAGCAGCGCGACACCGCGTACGAGCTGCTGACGCAGATCCCCGGGGTCAGCTGCGTGAAGCCGAAGGGCGCGCTGTACGCCTTCCCCCGGCTGGATCCCAAGGTGTACAAGATCAAGGACGACCGGCAGATGGTGCTGGACCTGCTGCGCGCCGAGAAGATCATGATCGTGCACGGCACCGGCTTCAACTGGCCCGAGCCGGACCACTTCCGGCTGGTCACCCTGCCCAACAAGGACGACCTGGCGGACGCGGTGACCCGGATCGGCTCCTTCCTCGACGGCTACGGACAGTACTGAGCCGCACCGACTTCTGTACGACCCACAACTTTAGACAGCGTCTAAGCTAGGATGGCTTCCTGGACGTTTTTCAGGAGGCCGTCCCATGTACGAACCGATCCGCACCAAGTCGGTCCACGCCATGGCCGCCGCCCCGGAGATCCCGCACCGCTCCCGCGAGGAGGAGCTGGACATCCGGCTCGCCGGACAGCTGACCGCGCTGCTCACCGTCACCGACGAGCTGCACGCCCTGGCCCGGCGCCCGGACGCCCGCCCGGCCGGCGACCCCGCCGCCGGACCGGCCCTGGACGCCGCCGCACTGGCCGAGGCCGCCGACCGCATCGCCGAGCAGGTCGCCCGGCTCAGCGGCGGCCACTACCCGCTGCGCGCCGAGCCCTCGGACGCCGGCAGCCCGCACCGCGCGGCAGCCCTCCAGCAGCGCGCCCGCACCCTGGCCGGCAACGCCCTGGCGGTCGCCACGTCCCGGGACGACACCGCGGTGATCGCCCTGACGGCCGAGCGGATGGAGGCCCACACGGGCCCGGTGCGCGACCTGGCGACGGCCTGAGACGGGTCCCGAAGAGCCCTGGGCGGCCACCGCTCCCCGGCCCGGCCGGCGGCCGGTTCACCCCACCGGCCCATCGGGCCCGGCCTACTTCCGGCAGGGCGATTCCCGGGGACCGGCCCACGTCCGCCGCACCCAGCCGGCGTCACCGGGGCCCTCGCTGATCAACTCCGGCGCGCTCGTCCGGTCTTGCACCTGTCGCCCCGGGCCGCCGGCCCGTTCCGCGCAAGGGCCGGGGCCCCGCACCATCGGTACGGGGCCCCGGCCGGATGCCCGTGGGCAGCGGTGACGTCGGCGGCGGTCAGCCGAGCCGCTGCACCAGCGCGCGGTACTCGTCCCACAGCTCCTTCGGCGTGTGGTCACCGAAGGTGTTGAGGTGCTCGGGGACCAGCGCCGCCTCCTCGCGCCAGACGTCCTTGTCGACGGAGAGCAGGAATTCGAGGTCGCTGTCGCTGAGGTCGAGGCCCTCGGTGTCCAGCGCGCCCTTGGCGGGCAGCACGCCGATGGGGGTCTCCACACCCTCGGCCTTGCCGTCCAGCCGCTCGACGATCCACTTGAGCACCCGGCTGTTCTCGCCGAAGCCCGGCCACACGAAGCGGCCCTCGTCGTCCTTGCGGAACCAGTTGACGTAGTAGATCTTCGGCAGCTTGGACTGGTCCTTGTCCTTGGCCACGTCGATCCAGTGGGCCATGTAGTCGCCCATGTTGTAGCCGCAGAACGGCAGCATGGCGAACGGGTCGCGGCGCAGCTCGCCGACCTTGCCCTCGGCCGCCGCGGTCTTCTCGGACGCCACGTTCGCGCCGAGGAAGACGCCGTGCTGCCAGCTCAGCGACTCGGTCACCAGCGGTACGGCGCTGGCCCGCCGGCCGCCGAAGAGGATCGCCGAGATCGGCACGCCCCTGGGGTCCTCCCACTCGGGCGCGATGATCGGGCACTGCCCGGCCGGGGTGGTGAACCGGGCGTTGGGGTGGGCCGCCGGGGTCTCCGACTCCGGGGTCCAGTCGTTGCCCTTCCAGTCGGTGAGGTGCGCGGGGGTCTCCGCCGTCATGCCCTCCCACCACACGTCGCCGTCGTCGGTGAGCGCCACGTTGGTGAAGACGGAGTTGCCCCACAGGGTCTTCATGGCGTTGGCGTTGGTGTGCTCACCGGTGCCGGGCGCGACACCGAAGAAGCCGGCCTCGGGGTTGATCGCGTAGAGGCGGCCGTCCTCACCGAAGCGCATCCAGGCGATGTCGTCGCCGATGGTCTCGACCGTCCAGCCGGAGATCGTGGGCTCCAGCATGGCGAGGTTGGTCTTGCCGCAGGCCGACGGGAAGGCGGCGGCCACGTACTTCGACTCGCCCTGCGGCGGCGTCAGCTTGAGGATCAGCATGTGCTCGGCCAGCCAGCCCTCGTCGCGGGCCATCACCGACGCGATGCGCAGGGCGTAGCACTTCTTGCCGAGCAGGGCGTTGCCGCCGTAACCGGAGCCGTAGGACCAGATCTCGCGGTCCTCGGGGAAGTGCGAGATGTACTTGGTGGAGTTGCACGGCCACGGAACGTCGGCCTCGCCCTCCGCCAGCGGGGCGCCGAGGGTGTGCACCGCCTTGACGAAGAAGCCGTCCTCACCGAGCTCGTCGAGGACCGGCTGTCCCATGCGCGTCATCGTGCGCATGGAGACCGCGACGTACGCGGAGTCGGTGATCTCCACGCCGAGGGCGGCCAGCGGCGAGCCCAGCGGACCCATGCAGAACGGAACGACGTACATCGTCCGGCCCTTCATCGCACCGCGGAAGATGCCGCCCGTACCGCCCGTGCCGGTGAAGATCTCCCGCATCTCGGCGGGCGCCTTCCAGTGGTTGGTCGGGCCGGCGTCCTCCTCCTTCTCGGAGCAGATGAAGGTGCGGTCCTCGACGCGGGCGACGTCCGAGGGGTCGGAGGCGGCGTAGTACGAGTTGGGGCGCTTGATCGGGTCGAGCTTCCGGAACGTGCCCTTGTCGACGAGCTCCTCGCACAGGCGCTCGTACTCCGCCTCCGAGCCGTCACACCAGACGACCCGGTCGGGCTGGGTGATCGCTGCAATTTCGTCGACCCAGGCGATGAGGCCCTGGTGACGGGTCGGGACGGTGGGAGCCGCGTTGTCGCGCGCCACGATCGCTCCTAGATGAGGGTGTGGACGGATATATGCCCGGTGTGCCGGGAAAATCCGCTTCTTTTAGTTGTTGCCCCTTGGGGGCCGCGACCCGGATGCTTCGTGACCGCTCATCCGGTGCCGTCCGCACTCATTTGATCATCCGACCCGAATACCGATCTGTCCAGAGGGCACCTTCGTGACCGTCACCACTCGTGGACGAACCGGTAACCTACGGTCGCGTAGCTAGCATTGCGCCATGACTTCCGCGCCTGACGCCGCCGACAGCCGGCCCGCCACCGCGTCCCCCGCGGCCGCGGCGGTCGCCGCCGCGGCCGCCCCGCTCAAGCCCAAACTCCGCGGCTGGCTGCACGCCGGGATGTTCCCCGCCGTCCTGCTCTCCGGTGTGTTCCTCACCGCATTCGCCGACAGCCCCCGCGGCCGGCTGGCCTGTGCCATCTACACCCTGACCGCCTGTCTGCTGTTCGGCGTCAGCGCCCTTTACCACCGCGGCAATTGGGGCCCCCGTGCGGACCGCGTACTGCGCCGCCTCGATCACGCCAATATCTTCCTGATCATCGCCGGCACCTACACCCCCTTCACGATGCTGCTCGTGCCCGGATCACGCGGGCAGCTGCTGCTCTGGGCGGTCTGGGCGGCCGCCCTGGCCGGCATCATCTTCCGCGTCTTCTGGGTCGGCGCGCCCCGCTGGCTCTACACCCCCTGCTACATCGCCATGGGCTGGGCCGCCGTCTTCTTCCTCCCCGATTTCCTGCGCACCGGCGGGATCGCCGTCCTCGTCCTCGTCGTCGTCGGCGGTCTGCTCTACAGCGCCGGCGGCGTCATCTACGGCATCAAGCGCCCCAACCCCTCCCCCCGCTGGTTCGGCTTCCATGAGGTCTTCCACTCCTTCACACTCGCCGCCTTCGTCGTCCACTACATCGGCATCTCACTGGTGGCGTACACACACGCCTGAGCCCCCTTCTCCGATGCAACTCCCGTGATCCACACAGCCGCCCCGCTCACGCTGTGTGCATCACCTCGCTTCACAGCGTGACACACGGCACTGACAACGGCCGCGGCTCGGCCGCGGCCCCGGCCCTCGCGCGACCGTGGCCCGCCGGACGACCGGTGCCCGAGAATGCTGTGCATGGTCTTTGCACGCACCGCCGCCACCGATCCCGGAAACCCGAAGCCCGGGCTGCGGGAGCGGAAGAAGATCAAGACCCGGCAGGCGATCCGGCGGGCCGCGTACCGGCTCTTCGCGGAACGGGGCTACGACGCGACCCCCGTCGACCGGATCGCCGAGGCCGCCGATGTCTCGCCGAGCACGGTCTTCCGCTACTTCCCCACCAAGGAAGACCTCGTACTCACCGACGAGTACGACACCGTGCTGGCCGACGGCCTGCGGTCCCGGCCGGCGGACGAGCCGATCGTCGAGTCGGTCCGCCAGGTCACCATCGAGGCGCTGCACCGACTGACCCCGCAGGACCGCACCGACCTCGTCCAGCGCATCCGGCTGGTCCGCGAGGTGCCCGCCATCCGCGGCCGTACGGCGGAGAACACCGCCCGGGACACCGCCACGCTCAGCGCAGTCCTGGCCGAACGCACCGGCCGCCCGGCCGACGACCTGGAACTCCGGATCATCAGCGCGGCCGTCCTGGCGGCCCTCCAGGAGGCGATGCTGGCCTGGGTGGCGGAGGCCGGGCCGTCCGGGGAAGACGGGAGGCCCGGGGACGGCGGGAGGCCCGGGAAGGACCGTACGCCCGGTCTGGAGGCGCTGGTCCGGCTGGTTCACCGGACGATGGACGTGCTGGCGCGCGGGCTCACGCCGTAGCGGCGGCACGGGCCTGCGAGGACGGTGCGGCGCCCGGACCGTCCGCGGGTGCGCCCAGGTGTGCCGCGAGCCGCGCCCGTGGTCGAGAGAGCCGCCCGATACGGGCATCCCGGTCCGCGAGCCGGCGCCGGGCCACCGCTTCGGCCGTCGAACACCGCTGCGCGCCGGGGCCCTTGGGGATCAGTGCGGGGCCCGCGTCCCCGATCACCCGCCCGCTTCCTCGCCGCCCGCCCCGTTCAGGGCGCGCTCGATCCCGGTCGCCGCGTCCAGCAGGGCCTCGTCCGCGCCCTCGGCGGCGACGAGTTGGAGCCCCAGCGGCAGCCCGTCGGCGGCCCGCCCGGCGGGCAGGCTGAGGGACGGCAGACCGGCGTTGCTCCAGGGCAGGCACATGATCGAGGTGCCGGTGGTGGTGAGGTCGGCGGGGGCCGGGCCGGTGGCCGCAGGGGCGATCCACAGGTCGGTGCCGGCGCCGTCCGACGCTGCGGCGAGCCGCGCACGGAAGGCGGTGCGGCGCGTCCGGGCCGCTTCGTAGGCGGCGTCCCCGATCGCCTGCCCCTGCCGGATCGCCGCCGTGGTCTGCTCGCGGTAGCGGTCGCCGAAGCGTGCGAACCAGTCGGCGTGGGCCCGGGCGACCTCATAGCGGTTCATCGTGAACAACTGCTCCACGACCGCGTCGAAATCGTCCATCACCGGGACCTCGCGGACCTCGTACCCGGCGGCGGCCAGCAGCTCGCGCTGCTCCTTGAAGGCGCGCAGCGCCTCCTCGCCGGCCCGCTCCAGATAGGGGCCCACCGGCACGCCCAGCACCGGGCGTGCGGCCCCGCCCGGGCGCCCGGCCGGCTCCCGGCGTGCCGGACCGCCGCCCCCGCCCCGCCCGCCGCGCCAGCCGTCGAGCAGCACCGAGGCGGCGAGGGCGACGCCCGCCACGTCCGTGGCGTACCACCCCAGGGTGTCGAAGCTGAGGGCGTTGGGGATCACGCCGTCGAGCGGTATCCGCCCGTAGGTGGGCTTGAAGCCGACCACGCCGCAGTAGGCCGCGGGCCGGATCATCGAGCCGACGGTCTGCGTCCCGATGGCCAGCGGCACCATGCCGGCCGCGACGGCGGCCGCCGAACCGCTGCTCGAACCGCCGGGCGTGTGGGCGGGGTGGTGCGGGTTACGGGTCGGCCCGGGGGCCGTGACGGCGAACTCCGCGGTGACGGTCTTGCCCGCCACCAGGGCACCGGCGGCGCGCAGCCGGTCCACCACGGCGGCCTGCGCACCGGCCAGCACCTCGGGCGGCAGAGCCGATCCGGCGCGGGTGGGCAGTCCGTCCACCCGCACGATGTCCTTGATGCCGACCGGTACGCCGTAGAGCGCGGGCCGCGCGGCGGGGTCCGGCGGGCCGGCCGCGGCCAGCTCCCGCGCCGCCTCCAGGAGCCGCGTACGCCGCCCGTCCTCGGGCACGAAGGCCCGCACCTGTGCATCGACGGCGTCGACGCGGTCGCATGTGCGCCGCACCGCGTCGACGGGGTCGTCCGCGCCGGACCGGAGCGCCGCGGCTTCCTGGACCAGGGGTCGATGCCCCAGCAAGGTCATCACGCCGGCAGGCTACAACCGGCCGCTGACAACGGCCGGTTGAGCGACGGCTGCGACAAGCCGGGCACCCGGACCCCTGCCCGGCACCAGGACCTCTACGCCCTGCCCCCGCACGAGGACGGCTGCCCCCTGCCCGGCACCAGGACGGCCGCCCGGACCGCTGCCCGGACCGCTGCCCGGGCCTCACAACTCCACGATGACCGCGCCCAGATGGCGTCCCTCGGTGAGCTCGCGCAGTGCCCGCGGCGCCTGTTCGAGGCCCTGCAGCCGGGCGTGCGGGAAGGTGAGGGTGCCGTCCCGGAGGCCCGCGGCGAACCGCCGGTTCCACTGGGGGATCAGGTCCCGGTGGTTGTAGAGCGCGACGCCCCGCAGGGTGATGCTCCGGATGAGCAGCGAGAGGGAGTCGACCTCCACCTTGACGGCGGTCGTGCCGTCCTGGGAGAGCTGGCTGGCCAGCGCGCCCACGATGGCGACCCGGGCGTCGCGGTTGGCGAGCGCGAGGGCGGCCTCCAGCTGCTCGCCGCCGACGTTGTCGAAGACCGCGTCGATGCCGTCCGGGGCCGCCTCGCGCAACTGCTCCTCGACGGGGCCCGCGCCGCGGACGACCACCGCGTCGAAGCCCAGTTCCTTGATCAGCCGCTCGGCCTTCTGCGGTGACCCGGTGCTGCCGATGACCCGGGTCGCGCCGAACTGGCGGGCGACCTGGCCGGCCAGGGTGCCCACGCCGCCGGCCGCACCGGTGACGAACACCGTGTCGCCGGGCCGTACTTCGGCTCCGCGCTCGATGCCCATCAGGGCGGTGGCGCCCTGGGAGAGGTACGCGGCGGGGTCGGGCATCAGGTCCGGGTCGAGGCGGGTCGCCGAGTCCGCGTCGAGCAGCGCGTACTCCCGCCAGCCGAGTTGGTGTTCCACCAGGTCACCGGGGTTGAGGTCGGTGCCGGGAGCGGCCACGACCTCGCCGATCGCATGGCCGTGCAGCGGTGCGCCGACCTCGTAGGAGGGGATGGGCACGTCGTTGTGCTCGTCCATCAGGCTGCGCATCACGGCGCCGAGCCCCATGTGGGTGTTGCGGACCAGCACCTGGCCGGGGCCGGGTTCGGGGACCGGTACCTCCACGATCTCGAAGAGGTCATCGGTGACCGGCCCCGTGGGGCGGGCGGCCAGGCGGACTTCGCGGTATGTGCGGTTCGTCATGACCCGAGGCTAAAACGTGATGCGCACGTCAAGGTCATTCCGGTCGCCGGACCCAGGACTTGGGACGGGCTCCCAGGGCGTGAGCCGAAGGACCCACCCTCCGGGGCCGCCCCTGGGAGGCCCCGGCTCATGAGGTCACCCCCGGAGGCGCTCCGCCAGGTCCTCCGGGTCCGTCGTGGGCCGCTCACACGTGAAGTGACGGCACACGTAGGCGGCGGGTGCGCCGTCGACCAGCGGCCGGTCCTTGAGGAGCGGCACCGCGTCGGCCTCCTCGGTCCCGGGGGTGCCCAGCGCGACGACCGCGCCCGGTGCCGTGCCGAGCAGCGCGGCGCGATGCAGGGCGGCGGTGGCCGGGTCGCCCTGCGGGCCGACGACCGCGATCTCCCGCGGACCGTCCAGCGCCGCCTCGGCGACCGCGAGCCCCCAGCCGATGAAGCGCGGGGCCCGGCCGCCGAGCGCGGTGACGACACCCAGGGCGCGTTCCGCCGCACTCCGGTGGAGGTCGCTGCCGGTCAGCGCCCCGTACGACAGGAGGGCACCGGCCGCCGCGGTCCACCCGGAGGGCGACGCGTTGTCGGTGGGGTCCTGGGGGCGGCGGATCAGTGACTCGGCGTCGGCGGCGGTGTCGTAGAGCGCCCCGTCCTCGGTGGTGAACTGGAGCAGCACGGTGTCCAGCAGGAAGCCCGCGAAGTCCACCCAGACGCCTTCGCCGCTGACCGAGGCGAGGGTGAGGAAGCCCTCGGCGACGTCGGCGTAGTCGTCCAGGACGCCGGAGTTGGCGCCGGGCGCGCCGTCGCGGGAGGTGCGGTGCAGCCGGGCCTGCCAGTCCATGTGGACGCGGACCAGCAGGTCGGCGGCGTCGGTGGCGGCCTGGACGAGGTCGGGGCGGTCGAAGTAGGCGCCGGTCTCGGCCAGCGCGGCGATGGCCAGGCCGTTCCAGGCGGCGACGACCTTGTCGTCCCGGCCGGGGCGCGGCCGCTGCTCACGCACCGCCAGCAGCCGCTGCCTGACGGACCCCACCCGCTCGGCGTCGACCAGCCCGTCGGTGTCGGCGAGTTGGAGCACCGAGGCCCCTTCCTCGAAGGTGCCCTCCTCGGTGACGCCGAAGTACGTGGCGGCGAACTCCGCGTCCTTCTCCCCCAGTACGGCGCGCAGCTGCTCCGGTGTCCATACGTAGTAGGCGCCCTCGACGTGCCGGCCGGTGCCGTCGTCGCTGTCGGCGTCCAGGGCCGAGGCGAAGCCGCCCTGGTCGGTGCGGAGCTCGCGGACCATGAAGTCGGCGGTCTCCACGGCGATCCGGCGGGCCAGGTCCGAGCCGGTGGCCCGCCACAGGTGCGCGTAGGTGCGGCACAGCAGGGCGTTGTCGTAGAGCATCTTCTCGAAGTGCGGCACCGTCCAGGTGGCGTCCACCGCGTAACGGGCGAACCCGCCGCCGAGCTGGTCGTAGATGCCGCCGCGGGCCATCGCCGCGCAGGTCGCCTGCACCATCTCCAGGGCCCCCGCCGAACCGGTACGGGCGTGGTGGCGCAGCAGGAACTCCAGCACCATGGACGGCGGGAACTTGGGCGCTCCGCCGAACCCGCCGCGCACCGCGTCGAAGTCCCGGGTCAGGCCCATCAGGGCGGCGTGCAGCTCCTCGGGCCGGGGCGGGCGCCGGTCGGCGGGCAGCGAATCGGTCAGCGAGCGCCCGGCCAGGTCGGCCACGATCCGCCCGGCGACCTCGCCGACCTCGTCCCGCCGGTCGGCCCAGGCCGCGCGCACCCCTTCGAGGATCTGCCCGAACGACGGCATGCCGTGCCGCGGCTCGGGCGGGAAGTACGTACCGAAGTAGAAGGGCTCGGCGTCGGGGGTGAGGAACACGGTCATGGGCCAGCCGCCCTGGCCGGTGGCGGCCTGCACGGCCTCCATGTACACCGCGTCGACGTCCGGCCGCTCCTCGCGGTCGACCTTGACCGCGACGAAGTGCTCGTTGAGCAGCGCGGCGGTGTCCGCGTCCTCGAAGCTCTCGTGGGCCATGACGTGGCACCAGTGGCAGGAGCTGTAGCCGACGCTGAGCAGCACCGGCACACCGCGCCGGCGGGCCTCGTCGAACGCCTCGGTGGACCACGGCCACCAGTCGACGGGGTTGTCGGCGTGCTGGAGCAGATACGGGGAAGTCTCATGGGCCAGGCGGTTCGGCATGAGTCCATCCTCTCCCACCGAGGGCCGCCGGGGCGGGAGCGGAGGGAGTTATCCACAGGCCTGCCGGAATCCGTGCGGAGACGGAACACTGTTCGTGACGGCGAAGATCGCCGCCGGAGACTGCGGTAACTGCGGAGGGGGACGTCATGCCGGTCTCACTGGCTGCGCTGCGCGAGGACCATCGCGCGGACGCGGAGGCCCTGTTGACCAGGGCCGTCGAGGAGGAAGTGCGCCGCTCGGGCGGGCGGCTGGACGGGGCGGCGCTGCTCGGCAGAGCGCGGGCGGCGCTGGACGGTGTGGCGGGCAGCGCCGCCGAGGAGTACACCGCCTATGTCCGGGCGCTGGACGAGGCGGCCGCCGGCCGGCCGTCGCTGGGGCAGCGGCTGGCGCCGAGGGAGCTGGGCACCCCCGCGGTCGCGACGGCCGTCGCAGCGGTGGCGGCGTTCGGCACGGACCTCGCGTACGGCACGGGCGCCGGCGCGGCACTGGGGGTCGGGGCCGCGGTGCTGGTGGCGGGCGCGGCGGCGACGGTGCTGAAGCTGACCGCGGGCCACTGGCCGGCCGCGCACCGTGAGGCGGGGCGGCGGGGGCAGCCCGGCGGCGCGGAGCAGCTGCGGCTGCAGTGGCTGACGGCGCTGGAGGTGCGCGGCATCCGGCCGTTCCTGGACCAGCAGCGGATGCTGACGGCGGCGGCCCGGAGCGGCGGCACGACGGACGGCACGGCGACCAAGAAGACCACCCGGGGGCCGCAGCTGCGCGGCGCCGACCGGAGCGCGGCGGCCCGGCAGCGGTCCGTCCTGGAGCACTCGTTCTCCCAACTTCCGCAGCCGGACGGCCCGTTCGCCGGCCGACGGGCCGAGCTGGGCCGGATCGCGCAGTGGGTGCAGGCGGCCCGGGCGTCCACGGAGACCCGGCCGACGGTGGTGGTGCTGCACGGCGAACCGGGATCGGGGCGCACGGCGCTGGCGGTGCGGGCCACCCATCAGCTGCGCGACCAGTTCCGCGGCGCCTGCGTGGTGGACCTGCGCGGCGACACCCCGGGCGAAGCGCCGCTGCCGACCCGGGACGCGCTGCTGCATCTGCTCAACCGTCTCGGTGCGCCGCGCGAGCAGTTGCTGTTCCGCGAGCGCCCCTCCCAGGAGCAGCACGTCAAGCGGCTCACCGAGCTGTACCACCAGCATCTGACGGGCCTGCCGGTGACGGTCCTGCTGGACGACGCCGTGGACCCGGAGCAGGTGCGCACGCTGGTGCCCGAGCGGTCCGACAGCCTGGTGCTGGTGACGTCCCGGGAGCCGCTGAAGCTGCCCGCCGACCTTGAGGCGTGGGTGCACCACCTCCCGGTGGGGCCGCTGGACGCCGCGGGCACGGAGGAGCTGCTGCGCGCCGCCGCGGCGGCCGGCGAGGGGGCGGCGGGCGCGCGGGAGTCCCGGCCCCGGCCGGCGGACGCCCCGGCGGAGCCGTACGACGCCCGGGCGCTCGACGAGATCTCCGGGCTGTGCGGCGCTCTGCCGCTGGCCCTGCGAGTGGCGGGTTCCTCGCTCGGGCCGCGCACCCCCGCCGAGCTGGCGGCGGCCCTGGCGGCCGGTCCCGCGGCCCCGCCGGTGGAGCGGGCGCTGGCGCTGGGCTACGCCGACCGTCCCGAGCCGGCCCGGCGGCTGCTGCGCCGGCTGGCGCTGGTGGGCCGGGCGAGCCTGGGGGCGGCGGCCGCCGCCGCGCTGCTCGGCGTCGAGACCGCCGAGGCCGAACGGCAGTTGGCGGACCTGGCCCGGGCCGGCCTCATCGAGCACGTCCGCGGCGAGCGCTACCGCCTGCACACCCTGGTGCACGCCTTCGCGCACGCCCGACTGGTGGACGAGGAGGAGCCCGGTGAGCGCGGCGCGGCCCAGGAGCGGCTGATCCGCGGCTATGCGGAGCTCGCCGACTCGGTCATCCGGCTGGTCGACGGCCGTACCTCGACCCGCGCCGACCGCTTCGGTTCGCACGGCTTCACGTCCCTGGACGCGGCCCTGCAGTGGCTGGACGACGAGTCCAGCTTCATCACGGCCGCGCTGCGCCACGCCGACCAGGACGTCGACCAGGACGCGGTCTCGCACCTGCTGGGCGCGCTGGCCGACTACTGCCTGCTGCGCGGTGACCTCTACCGCCTCGGTGAGCTGAGCGAGCTGATCCGGGCCGTCGGCCAGGGGCTGCTGGTCCGCTCGGTGCAGTGGCGCACGGGTGTGGCGGCCCGGCAGCTCGGCGAGCTGGACAAGGCGCGGACGACCCTGTCGTCGGTGGTCGATCTCTACTTCGAGGCGCAGCATCCGGCGGGCGCCGCGCGGGCGTTGCGCGATCTGGGCATCACCCTCCAGCAGCAGGGCAATCTCCAGGAGGCCGCGGTCAAGCTCCGGGAGGCGCTGGAGCTGCAGTCCGGCCCGGACATGCACGGCGACCGGGCCTGGACGCTGCACGCCCTCGCGGCCGTGGAGCGGGACCGGGCGCAGCTCGCCGAGGCCCTCGCCATGCTGCACGAGTCCCTGGAGCTGCACGAGGAGAGCGAGAGCGTGCACGGCCAGGCGTGGGCGCACTTCCAGCTCGGCCAGGTGTATCTGCGGACGGGCGAGGTGCCGCGCGCCGAACAGGCGCTGCACGCGGCGCTGGAGCTGTACGGCCGTACCCAGGACGAGCGCGGCGCGGCCTGGGCGATGACCCAGCTGGCCCGGGCCCGGCTGGTGGCCGGCGAGCCCGGGCCGGCCGCCGACCGGCTGCGGCAGGCGCTGCCGCTGCACCGCCGGCACGAGGACGCCCGTGGTGAGGCGTGGACGATGTACTACCTCGGCCAGGCGCTGGAGGAGCGCGGTGAGCGGGACGCGGCGCTGCGGCAGCTGGAGCGCTCGCGGACGATGTTCAGCCGGATGCAGGACGGCTACGGCCTGGCCTGCGCCCGGCACCACTCCGGGCGGGTCACCCGCGATCTGCGGGCCGAGCAGACCGGTTCGCTGCGCAACAGCGGATTCGCCCGGCAGCTGCTGCAGGACGCCCGCAAGGACTTCGCGCGGATCGGGGTGCCGCACGGTGAGGCGTGGTCCTGCCTGGAGCTGGTGATCATCGACGCCGGCAACGGGCGGGCGGCCCAGGCACTGGAGCTGGCCGACGAGGCGGCCGGGATGTTCGCCGGCTACGGCGACCGGCGCGGCGAGGACTGGGCGCGCTTCCTGCGCTGCACGCTGCTGCCGTTCGCCTCACCGGGCGGTTCGGTGGTGGGCACCGCCGTCGCGCAGGAAGAGCTGGCGGGGCTCATACGGGACAAGCACGCGACCCGCGACGCGAAGCTGGAGGACTGCGCGGAGGCGTTCGCCCTGCTGCTGGAGCGTGGCGTGGAGCCGGAGACGGGCTGGCAGGCATGGCGGCTCGGCATGGTCCCGGACCGCCACGCCCGCGAGGTCATGGGCGTCCTGGCCACGGCCGTCGGCGACTGACGGGCCCGCCGGGGAAGCGCCGGCGGCGGGCAACGGCCGGCCCGGGTGCCGCAGGCTCGTCGCGCAAGGACCCGTCGCACGGGACAGGTGGTCGCCGAAGTAAGGACCCGCCGCACGCAACGGCTCGTCGCGGGCGCAAGGCCTCGCCGCACGCGACGGCTCGCCGGCCGCTCGGGTCGGCGAGCCGCCGGGGCGGTCAGCCGGTCGCTGCCAGGAGACCGGCCGTCGACCGCACCCGGTCCTCGGGCGTCCTCAGCCGGTCTTCGGCTTCGGGGCGGACGGGGCGGCGGAGGCGGTGCTGCCCGCCTCGGCCTCCTCCGGCTGCTCCTCGAAATTGACCTTCTTCATCTGCTTGTTCATGGACTTCATCAGCAGCCACACGGCGCCGCCGATGACCGCGAAGACGATGAAGCCGAGGACGCCGGGGGTCACCTTGTCCTTGTCGAAGCTGTCGGCAAGGGTGACGAAGTGCGTCAGGGCGAGGGTGCTGGTCGCGCTCATCATGGGGTCAATTGTTGCGGATGCCCGCGAACAGGTCGTCCTCGGGGAGGGAAGTGTCCACGAGCGACTTCGCGAGCTCGTACTCCTCCGTCGGCCAGACCTCACGCTGGATGTCCATCGGCACCCGGAACCACCCGCCGTCGGGGTCGATCTGGGTGGCGTGCGCGATCAGCGCCTTGTCGCGGATCTCGAAGAACTCGTCGCACGGGATGTACGTGGTCAGCGTGCGCTCGCGGCGCTCGAACTGCTTCCAGCGCTCCAGCCACTCCCCGTACGGCGACTCCATGCCGCGGGCCAGCAGCGCCTCGTGCAGCGCGATGGTGCGCGGCTTGTTGAAGCCCTGGTTGTAGTAGAGCTTCAGCGGCTGCCAGGGCTCACCGGCCTCCGGGTACTTCTCCGGGTCACCGGCCGCCTCGAAGGCCACCATCGTGATCTTGTGCGTCATGATGTGGTCCGGGTGCGGATAGCCGCCGTTCTCGTCATAGGTCGTGATGACCTGCGGCTTGAACTCCCGGATCAGCTTGACCAGCCGCCCGGCCGCCTCGTCCACGTCCTGGAGGGCGAAGCAGCCCTCGGGGAGCGGCGGCAGCGGATCGCCCTCGGGCAGCCCGGAGTCGACGAAACCCAGCCACTCCTGCTTGACACCGAGGATCTCCCGAGCCTCGTCCATCTCCTTCTTGCGCACCTCGTGGATGTGCTCCTCGATGTACGGGTCTCCCTGGAGCTTGGGGTTGAGGATGGAGCCTCGCTCACCGCCTGTGCAGGTGGCGACCAGCACGTCCACCCCCTCGGACACGTACTTGGCCATGGTGGCCGCACCCTTGCTCGACTCGTCGTCGGGGTGGGCGTGCACCGCCATCAAACGCAGCTGCTC
This sequence comes from Streptomyces sp. NPDC021749, assembly GCF_040640655.1. Taxonomy (NCBI): domain Bacteria; kingdom Bacillati; phylum Actinomycetota; class Actinomycetes; order Kitasatosporales; family Streptomycetaceae; genus Streptomyces; species Streptomyces sp. NPDC021749. The sequence continues at coordinate 75,257 of NZ_JBFACE010000006.1, forward strand.
AGTCAAGACTCGATCCTCAGTTAAGGGCCGGAGAAGATGCCTCCTATAGTGACCGAAGCGAGGGGGCGCTGTATTCCCTGGGGCGGGGACCCCCCGGGGGTTCCCGAGCCGGTTCCAGGTCCCCGTACCAGGAGGATGGATCGATGGCCGCGGTGCGCGAAGGGCTCCCCGAGGGACGCTACGGCCGCTCCGCGGACCAGCGCGCGGACCGCAAGCTCAAGATCATCGGCTCGGTACTCGGCGTCGGGCTCCTCGGTGTGGTCGGCTGGCTCGGTACGTCGTACGTCTCCGGGCAGGACCTCAGCGGCCGCGTGATCGCCTGGGACGCGGTGTCCGACCACGCCGTCAAGGTCCATCTGGAGGTCGTCAAGGGCGCCGACGACAAGGGCGTGTGCACCCTGCGCTCGCAGGCGTCGGACGGGTCCGAGGTCGGCCGCAAGGACGTCACCATCGACCAGCGCACGGGCCAGGTGGACACCGAGGTCACGGTACGGACGACGAAGCGCGCGACCAACGCGGTACTGGTCGGCTGTACGTCGTCCTCCTCGTCATAGGCCCGCACGGAGCCCTCGTACGCCCGCACGGAGCCCTGGCAAGGCCCATCCCCCGGAGCCTGGAGCCCCGTACGAGCCCGTGTGAGGAGCTTCACCGGTTCCTCGCCGCCGTCCAGCGCGGGCCGAGGTGTGCGCGGGGTGCGCACGTACCACCGCAGCTGCTCTCCGCCACCGTCCGCCCCCCGTCCGCCCCTCGGGCGCCTCACGCGCCGCGCTCCGGCATGGCGTGTCATGACCGCCTCTGATCAGCGATGATGTCTTCCTGTGCGGTCACTGTGAATTTCCTCTTCCCCCTTTTGTGCCGGAATTGTTAGGCTCGTGGTTTCGCCCACCCGTGAAGGCGCAAACCTTCCTGGTAGGGCGTTTGATTTATCCCCAGTACCGACGAGGAGCACCTGTGACCCAGACCAGCGAGAACGTCACCTGGCTGACCCAGGAGGCGTATGACCAGCTCAAGGCCGAGCTGGAGTACCTGTCTGGTCCCGCTCGCACCGAGATCACCGAGAAGATCCAGGCGGCCCGCGAGGAAGGTGACCTGAAGGAGAACGCCGGGTACCACGCGGCCAAGGAAGAGCAGGGCAAGCAGGAGCTTCGGGTCCGGCAGCTCACCCAGCTGCTGCAGACCGCGAAGGTCGGCGAGGCCCCCGCCGCCAACGGCGTCGTCGCTCCCGGCATGGTCGTCACCATCGCGTTCGACGGGGACCCGGACGACACGCTGTCGTTCCTCCTGGCCTCGCGGGAATACGCGAGCTCGGAGATCGAGACCTACTCCCCGCAGTCGCCGCTGGGTACGGGTGTGAACGGCAAGAAGATCGGCGCCGACGCGGAGTACGAGCTCCCGAACGGCAAGAAGGCGAGCGTGAAGATCCTCGACGCCAAGCCGTACACCGGCTGATCCGGCCCCGAGCCGGCCGGTCCGGCTGACCGCAGCCGTACGGACACGGCACCGGCCGGGGCGGGACGCCCGCAAACGGAAGGAAGCGGCCCGGAGCCTCGCGCTCCGGGCCGCTTCGCCGTGCGTGCGGCCGACCCGTGTGGGGCCGACCCGTGTGGGGCCGGCCTGTGTGGGGCCGACCCGTGTGGGGCCGGCCTGTGTGGGGCCGACCCGTGTGGGGCCGGCCTGTGTGGGGCCGGCCTGTGTGGGGCCGGCCTGTGTGGGCCGTGGGGCGGGGGTGCCGTGGGCCGGGGCGCCGGGGGGCGTCGGGCCGTGGGGGCTCGGCCGCCGTGGCCCCGTGGGGCCGAAGAGCCGTGGGACCTTCGGGGCGCCCACCCCGCCCCCTCCGGGCCCGTCGCTTCGCTCCGCTCAGGCCGTCGCCGAGCGGTACTTGCGGACCGCCAGCGTCCGGAACACCGCGATGATCAGGACCGACCAGATCACCGAGGCCAGCACCGGGTGCTCCATCGGCCAGGCACCGGTCACCGACTTGGGCACCCGGTCGATCGTGTTGCCGAACAGCTCGCGGGCCGCGGCCACCGTCGCACTGAACGGGTTCCACTCCGCGACGTGCTGGAGGAACGCCGGCATGCCGTCGACCGGCACGAACGCATTGGAGATGAAGGTCAGCGGGAAGAGCCAGATCAGCCCGCCGGAGGTGGCCGCCTCGGGCGTGCGCACCGAGAGCCCGATCAGCGCACCGATCCAGGAGAAGGCGTAGCCGAGCAGGAGCAGCAGGGCGAAGCCGGCCAGGACGTCGGCGAGGTTCTCGTGGGTGCGCCAGCCGATCAGCACCGCGACGGCCGCCAGCACCACCAGCGTCAGCGCGGTCTGCACCAGGTCGGCGAGGGTCCGGCCGGTGAGCACCGCGCCCCGGGACATTGGCAGTGACCGGAAGCGGTCGATGAGGCCCTTGTGCATGTCGTCGGCGATCCCCGCGCCGGCGCCCGCCGTGGCGAACGTGACGGTCTGCGCGAAGATCCCGGCCATCAGGAACTCGTGGTACGCCTGGGCGTCGCCCACCGGGGCACCGGGGATGTTGATCGATCCACCGAAGACGTAGGTGAACAGCACCACGAACATGATCGGCTGGATCAGCCCGAAGATCACCACCTCGGGGATCCGCACCATCCGGATCAGGTTCCGCTTGGCCACGACCAGGGAGTCGCGTACCAGCCGGCCGACGCCGCCGCGGGCCGGCGGCGCTCCGAGCGGCATTCCGCCGGCGCCCCCGGCCGCCGTGCCCGCCGTACTCGTCGTGGTCATTGCACACCCTCCTTCCGGCGCCCGGCGGCGCTCGCCGCGCGACTGCCGTCCGTCGTTCCGCTCCGTTCCGTACCGCTCCGTTCCGTACCGCCGCCGGCGCCACCGTCGCCGACGCCCTCGCCGTCCGCGGACTCGGCGGTATGCCCGGTCAGCGCGATGAAGACGTCGTCGAGGGTCGGGCGGCGCAGGCCGATGTCGTCGATCTCCACGCCCCGGACGTCCAGTTCGCGGATCACCTCGGCGAGCAGTTTGGCGCCGCCGGTCACCGGGATCGTCAGCCTGCGGAGGTGCGGCTCGACCGTGCCCTCGCCCTTGGCGAAGCCGCGCAGCACCTCGTCGGCGATGGCCAGGTGCTCAGGGGCGTGCACCACGACCTCGACGCACTCGCCGCCGGTGCGCGCCTTGAGCTGGTCGGAGGTGCCGCGGGCGATGACCTTGCCGTGGTCGACGACGCAGATGTCGTGCGCGAGGCGGTCGGCCTCCTCCAGGTACTGGGTGGTGAGCAGCAGGGTCGTGCCGCCCGCGACCAGCTCCTGTATGACGTCCCACAGCGCCTGGCGGTTACGCGGGTCCAGTCCCGTGGTCGGCTCGTCCATGAACATCACCGGCGGGCTGACGACCAGCGCGGCCGCGAGGTCGAGGCGGCGGCGCATACCACCGGAGTAGGTCTTGGCGGTGCGGTCCGCCGCGTCGCCGAGGTGGAAGCGTTCCAGCAGTTCGGCGGCCCTGCGCTTGGCGTCCCGGCCGCTCATCTGGTAGAGCTGCCCGACCATCGTCAGGTTCTCCCGACCGGTCAAGTACTCGTCCACCGCGGCGAATTGGCCCGAGAGACCGATGGAGCGGCGTACCTTGTCGGGATGGGCGAGCACGTCGATCCCGGCAACCTCCGCCTTGCCGCGGTCGGGTCGGAGCAGGGTCGTCAGGACACGTACGGCAGTGGTCTTGCCGGCACCGTTCGGGCCGAGCATGCCGAGGACGGTCCCTTCGGGGACGTCGAGGTCGACGCCGTCCAGTGCCCTCACGTCGCCGAAGGTCTTCACCAGCCCTTCGGCGTAAATGGCGCCTGGCATATGGGTACCCCCATGACTTGGGTGAGTTCCAGGTCGAAATATGTCGAATGTTACGTTCAGAGGACAGAGCCCACTTCAGGGCATTTGTCCGCAGCGGAACGCCATGGCGCACAGGGCGCACCGGCATCCCGCACCCGGGATGCTACTCCGAAACGCGATACATCGCGATACAAATAAGGGATCGGGTGTTCGGTGCGACCGGGGCCCCGAGCCCTCCGGGCGGGCTCCGCCGGCCCGCTCCCGCCTACTCCAGGACGACGTAACCCGCCTCGGCGAGCGCCGTGCGCACCTCGTCGCAGTGCTCCGGGCCCTTGGTCTCCAGATGCAGTTCCACCTCGACCTCGGTCAGCCCGAGCCGGGGATCGGTCCGTACGTGCCCCACGTCGACGATGTTCGCGTCGACCACCGTCAGCACCCCGAGCAGGGTCTCCAGCGCCCCCGGCCGGTCCGTCAGCCGCAGCCGCAGCGAGAGGTAGCGGCCCCCGGCGGCCATGCCGAACCGCAGGATGCGCTGCATCAGCAGCGGATCGACGTTCCCGCCGGACAGCACCGCCACCACCGGCCCCTCGAACGACCCCGGATCGGCGAGCAGCGCCGCCACCGGGCTCGCCCCGGCCGGCTCCACGACCAGCTTCGCCCGCTCCAGGCACAGCAGCAGCGCACTGGACAGGTCGTCCTCGGTGACCGTCCGGACCTCGTCCACCAGCCGCTCGACGATCCCGAAGGTCACATCGCCGGGCCGGCCGACCTTGATGCCGTCCGCCATGGTCGACAGCCCCTCGACCACCACCGGGTGCCCGGCGGCCAGCGACGGCGGATAACAGGCCGCGCCCGCCGCCTGCACCCCGACGACCTTCACGTCCGGGCGCAGCGCCTTGACCGCCAGCGCGATCCCCGCGGCCAGCCCGCCGCCGCCGATGCCGACGACGATGGTGCGCACCTCCGGGCACTGTTCCAGGATCTCCAGCCCGACCGTGCCCTGACCGGCGATGATGTCGCGGTGGTCGAAGGGGTGGATGAAGACCGCACCGGTCTTCCGCGCGTACTCCTCGGCGGCGGCCAGCGTCTCGTCCACCACGTGGCCGTGCAGCCGTACCTCGGCTCCGTATTCGCGGGTCGCCGCGACCTTCGGCAATGGGGCGCCGACCGGCATGAAGACCGTGGACCGCACGCCGAGCAGGGACGCCGCGAGGGCCACCCCTTGGGCGTGGTTGCCGGCGCTCGCGGCCACCACACCGGCGGCCCGTTCCTCCGCGGAGAGCCCGGCGATCCGTACGTAGGCGCCGCGGATCTTGAACGAACCGGTGCGCTGGAGGTTCTCGCACTTGAGGTGCACGGGGGCGCCGACCAGCCCGGACAGATAGCGGCTGCCCTCCATCGCGGTGGCCCGCGCCACGCCGGAGAGCATCTTGTGCGCCTCCCGGACGTCCTCGATCGTGACCGGAGCCGTGCCGGGACCCGGCTCCTGCGGCGGACGCGACGGGCTCGACAGGTGCGACGGACGCGGCGGATGAGGCAGATGAGCAGCCATACCGCCAGTCTCGCAGTTCGACGGTGGCCGGGCCCGCCCGCCCACGGGCACCAACGGGGGTTACGGCGCGTTATCGGAATGGACGGCGCGGTACGCGGTGCGCTGGGTCCGCGTACGCTGTCCTCCCATCCATACGCACTTCCACCGAAGCGAGCTCCCGGCCATGCCCACCTCTTCGGACATGACGACCCACACCGACCCCGCTCTCCTCGACGCGCTGCAGCACCAAGTGGCCGTCTTCGCCCGCCGCGCCGAACAGAGCCGGCTCGGCGGCGTCGGGCAGGCGCGCAATTCCATGGACCGCGCCGCCTACCTGCTGCTCAACCGCCTCGACCAGGAAGGCCCGATGGGCGTCAAGGCCCTGGCCGCCGGCATGGGCATCGACTCCTCGACGGTCACCCGGCAGGTCGCCCCGCTGGTCGACTCCGGGCTCGTCAGCCGGGCGACGCACCCGGAGGACGGCCGCGCCGTGGTGCTCGAACTGTCCGAGCGCGGCCACGCCCGGCTGGACGAGGTGCGCGCCTCGCGCCGTGCGCTGATGGCCCTGGTCACGGAGAAGTGGACCGACGAGGAGCGCGAGGCGTTCACGACGCTGCTGACCCGCTTCAACGCCTCCCTCTCCGACATCACGGCGTCCCTGACACCCAGCGGGCAGACGTCCTGACGCACGCGGGACCGGCGTCCTGACGCCGACCGCTCCAGCCGGCCGGGGCCCCGCGACCCGGCCGCCGGCCCGCCCCGTCCCGGCCGGTGACGCACCGCGGCCCCACCGGCGGCGCGCCGCGGCCCGGATCCGGGGAAGTCGTCGCGCCTCTTGACCGGGTGGCCGCGCTGCCGTGCTATAGGAGCCCAGGGGTCGGGCGTCCGTCATCCGGGAGGCGCGGTGCGAGAGCGGCGGCTGATACAGCAGCGCCGCCACGCCCGGGAGTTCGAGTCGTTCGTGGCGGGCGCGGCGGGGCGGCTGTGGCACGCCGCGACCCTCTTGACCGGCGAGCCCGCCGCCCATCCGGCCCCGGCCGCCGAGGAATTGCTGATCCACGCGCTGGCCCGGACGTACGCCGACTGGGGCCGGCTGCGCGGCGAGGACCCGTACGAGCGCACCCGACGGGAGCTCGCCGACCGTTTCGCCCGCAGCGCCCGGCGGCACCGCCGGCCGCGCGGCGGGCCGCTGGACCGGCTGACCCCGCAGGAGCGCCTGGTCCTGGTGCTGCGGCTGCACGAGGGGGTGGCGGAGGAGCAGACCGCGGCCCAACTCGGCCTGCCCGCCGCGCGGGTACGCGCGCTGTGCCGGCACGCCGTCGCCGCGCTCCGCAGCCACCGGCCGGCCGCGCCGTGAACCTCTTCCCCGAGACCGCCCTGCCGGACCCGGGCGTCCCCGACCGCAAGGAGGCCGAGGCCCGGCGGATGCTGGCCGGGCTGCCGCTGCCGCCCGTACCGCCGGAGCTGACCGCCCGGGCCCTCGCCCGCGGCCGGCGGCTACGTGCGCACCGCCGGCTGCGGCGCCGCCTCGGCTGGCTGCTGGCGCTGCTCGCCGTCGCGGCACTGGCCTGGACGGCCACGGCCCAGCCCTGGCTCCCGCCGCCGTCCCGCACCACCCCTCCGGTCGAGGGGTGGTGACGGCCCTCCCCGGCAGACCGTGGAGGGAGGGTGACGGGCGAGCGGCAGGAGCAGCCGACCGCCCGCGGCAGCGAACGGCGGGGGTCAGCCCAGCGCCTGCGCCAGGTCGGCCAGCAGGTCCTCGGCCGACTCGATGCCGACCGAGAGGCGTACCAGGTCGCTGGGGACCTCCAGCTGCGAGCCGGCCGTCGACGCGTGCGTCATCCGCCCCGGGTGCTCGATCAGCGACTCGACGCCGCCCAGCGACTCACCGAGGGTGAACAGCTCCGACCGGTTGCAGACCTCGATGGCCGCCTGCTCGCCGCCCGCGACCTGGAACGACACCATGCCGCCGAACGACCGCATCTGCTTGGCCGCGACCTCGTGCCCCGGGTGCTCGGACAGACCCGGGTAGTAGACGCGGGTCACCTTGTTGTGGGAGGTGAGCAGCTCCGCGATCCGCTCGGCGTTGGAGCTGTGCCGGTCCATCCGTACGGCGAGGGTCTTGATGCCGCGCATCACCAGCCACGAGTCGAACGGGCCGGCGACCGCACCCATCGCGTTCTGGTGGTAGGCGAGTTCCTCACCGAGGGTGTCGTCGTTGACGACCAGGGCGCCGCCGACCACGTCCGAGTGGCCGCCCATGTACTTGGTCGTGGAGTAGACCACCACGTCCGCGCCGAGGGCCAGCGGCTGCTGGAGGTAGGGGCTGGCGAAGGTGTTGTCGACGACGAGGCGGACCCCGGCGTCCCGCGAGACGGCGGCCAGCGCCTCGATGTCGCTGATGCCGAGCAGCGGGTTGCTGGGCGTCTCCACCCAGATCAGCTTCGTACGGGGCCGCAGGGCCTCGCGCACCGCCCGCGGGTCGGAGGTGTCGGCCACCGACCACTCCACACCCCACCGCTCGACGACCTTGGAGATCAGCCGGAACGTTCCGCCATAGGCGTCGTTGGGGATGACGATGTGGTCACCGGGGACCAGCAGGGTGCGCAGCAGGGTGTCCTCGGCCGCGAGGCCGGAGGCGAACGCGAGCCCGCGGCGGCCGCCGTCGAGCGCGGCGAGGTTCTCCTCCAGGGCGGTACGGGTCGGGTTGGCGCTGCGGCTGTACTCGTAACCGCCGCGCAGCCCGCCCACGCCGTCCTGCTTGTAAGTGGACACCTGGTAGATGGGCGGAACCACCGCGCCGGTCGTGGGGTCGGGTTCCTGACCTGCGTGGATGGCAAGGGTCTCGAAATGCTGGGGGCGCTGTTCGCGCTGATCGCTCATGCCTGCCGAGGGTAGTCGGCCGCGCGGCCGGCGTTCCCGGAACTTTCTGGTTCGCTTGGTAGTGGATACGTACGAGGGGTCGCACACTGGTTCCCGCCCCGTCCCCTCAGCCCCGCCCGATCCCACCCGCCGCCCCCGAACCGCCCCCGCCGAGCCACCCAGCCAGCCTTCCCTCCCCTCTCCCCCGCCCCGCCCCGCCCCGCCCCGCCACCCACAGGTACAGGACACAGGACACACCCCATGGACGCTCTGCTGGTACTCCTCGCCTCGCTCGCGCTGGGCGGCCTCGTCTTCCTGCCCTGGATGCGCCGCCGGCGGGCCGTCCAGGACACCCGGCAGGGGCTGGCGGTGGCCTCCGACCCGATGAAGGGCTACGGCTTCGTCCCGCTGGACGAGCTCGACGTACGGCTGCCCGGCCCGGACCGGGAGCTGGAGGACGCGCTGGACGCGGTGCGGCGCACGCACGACTGGCGCCCGGCGGCCGAGCTGCTGAAGTCCACCGGTGACGACTGGGAGCGCCGCTGGCAGCGGGTGCAGACGCTGGCCGGCGCGGCCGCGTTCGAGCTGGCCGCGGACGGGGCGGCGCAGGACGGCGGGGGGCGGACCGGCGGCATCTGGCTGCGCACCTGGCGCTCGGAGGCGCCCAAGGACCCCGGCGGCGCCGAGACGCACGCCCAGTTCCTCGTCGTCCAGGCGCTGCGGGACCCCGGCTCGCAGGACTTCCGGATGATCCTGGAGGAGGCCCGCACGGTCTGCCGGGAGGCGGGCCTGCTGGCACCGGGCAGCCCGATCCCGTACGTCATCGAGCTGGCCGTGGCCCGCGGTCTGCACGACCGGCCCGCCGACTACCAGGAGCTGTGGTCCGAGGTCGCCCGCCGCGCCCCGCACCACATGGGCGCCCACCTCGCCGCCCTCCCTTACTGGTCGCAGAAGTGGCACGGCTCCCGCACGGAGGCCGAAGCCTTCGCCGAGCGCGCCGCGGCCGGCGCCCCCACCGGCTCCCTCCTCCCGGCCCTCCCCCTCTTCGCGGTCTACGAGCACCTGCCCGAGGCCAACATGGTCCGCAGCCTCTATCAGAGCGCGGTCGTCGAGCGCGCCATCGAGGGCGCCCACTTCGCGCTCCGCGAGGCCCCGGCCGACCACCCCATGGCCCCGCACGTCCGGCACCTGCTGGTCTGGTTCCTGGTACGCGCCGAGCGCTACGCCGAGGCCATGGAGCAGCTGCGCCAGGTCGACGGCCACGTCGGCGCCGTGCCGTGGTCGTACGGCCGCAGCCCGGCCGCCGAATACGCCGCCTACCGCGCCCTGGCCATCGCCGGCTGGGAACAACTGGGCGGCACGTCGACGGGCTTCCCCCAGGACCGCCCGTAACCACGGCCCGCCGGGCCGCGCCGGCGCCCGGAATGCCACCGCACCCCCGAACGTTGTCGGAAGGGCCCGCCCCTCCCGCCCGCCCCTGGAGCCGCCGTCATGCTCTTCTCCCGCTTCAAGACCCAGCTCCCGACCCCCGAGGAAGCACTCGCAGGCCGCGCGGAACCGGCCTTCGCCGTCCCCGAGCGGCACACCGTCCTCGGCAACCCGCTCCTGGGCCCGTACCCGGAGGGCCTGGAGATCGCCGACTTCGGCCTGGGCTGCTTCTGGGGCGCCGAGCGGAAGTTCTGGCAGACCGAGGGCGTCTGGACCACCCTCGTCGGCTACCAGGGCGGCCACACCCCGAACCCCACCTACGAAGAGGTCTGCAGCGGCCACACCGGCCACACCGAGGCCGTCCGCGTCGTCTACGACCCGTCAGTGGTCCCCTACACGTCCCTGCTGAAGCTCTTCTGGGAGTCCCACGACCCCACCCAGGGCTTCCGCCAGGGCAACGACGTCGGCACCCAGTACCGCTCCGCCATCTACACCCACTCCCCCGCCCAACAACAGACCGCCGAAGCCTCCCGCGACGCCTACCGCACCGTCCTCCACAACTCCGGCTACACCGACATCACCACCGAAATCCTCCCGGCCGACACCACCCGCCCGTTCTATCCGGCGGAGGCGTACCACCAGCAGTACCTTTCGGACGCCAAAAACCCGGGCGGGTACTGCGGGATCGGGGGGACGGGGGTGAGCTGCCCGGTGGGCGTGGCGCCAGCCGAAGGCTGACGCTCGATACGCTGGCCAACGGGATCAGAATCACGCCCGTGGGAGTAGCCATGACCACCTCCGCCGCTGGGCAGCCACTCATTCCCCAGCCCCCTGCCACGGTCGCCTCGCTCCGACAGGCCGTCAGTCAGATCGCGCCGGCAGCGTTGCCTGCGTTCACGCGGGAGCTGGACCAAGCGGCCGACCGGTCCCGGCAGGGCTCCGACCTGGCGCCGCTCCAGCGGTTCATCGCCCAGTGGGCCGTCTACGTCCATATCCAGCGTCGGCCCGAAGCGGCAGCGGACCTCCGCCGCTGGGAGGACGCTGCCCAATCGGGCGACGCGGCTCAGGCGCGGAAGGCCGCCTCCGCGATCGGCCGGATCTTCGATGCGCTGTAGTCGTCACCACTGACCATCTCGCGTGCCAGGGGCTACCTGGCACGCGCCCCTCGGGAGGGACGGGCCTGAGCTGCCCGGTCGGGGTGTGGCGCTCGCCGGCGAATGAGCCCGGTTGCGACCGCGGGCGGCTCGCCGCGCTGTAGCAGCGGCAGCGCACCAGCGGCAGCGGGAGCGGCAACGGGAGCGGCAACGGCAACGGCAGCGGCCCGTGGGACCGCTCATCGCCTGTGGAGAAGCGGGAGCCGCATCGCCTGGCCGGCGGGTCCTGGATCAACCGCCGTTCACCAGGAAAATCAACACACCACCTCTTATCTTGGTGAAGATGGCAAGAACGTGAGTGATGGCGCGTGCCATCCCGTGCGCACGTGCGCGTTCGCGCTGTTGGGACGGTGTGCAAGGTGGACTCTGCGCATGCGGGAGGTCGGCCTGGTAGGCGACCTGCGTCGGCACCGTTCGTAGTGGTCGAGCCACGACCCGGGACGCCGCTCGCCACAGTGCTCATCGATCCCGACGGACGCATCCAGCTCTGGAGCGATGGCGCAAAGGCGCTGACCGGCTATCCGGATCAGGAGGTCATCGGCCGGGACGCGGCGCTGCTCGCCGACCGGACGGGGGTACGGGGAGGTGCGCTCGTCCAGGCACTGCTGCGCACCGCCGACGGCGTCCGCACCGACTGGCTCCGCTGCCGCGACGGCACATGCCGCAGCGTCGCCTGGCACCCCGTGCCGGTTCCGCTGGCGACCGGTACGGGCGTACTCGCCGTGGCGGTGCCCGAGGCGCAGGTGACCAGCCAGGGCCACACGGTCACGCTCGACCGTCTTCTGCATTCCTCACCGGTCGGCCTGGCGGTGGTCGACACGGAACTGCGCTACGTGTACGTCAACGAGACGTACGCCCGCGTGCATCGCATCCCCGTCGAACAGCATCTGGGCCGGTCCGCCTTCGAAGTTCTGGACCTGCTCGATCCGGAAGCGGTCGAAAAGATGCTGCGCCGCATCGTGGACAGAGGGGAGAGCGTGGAGAACGTCCGGGTGGCGGCCCACAGGCCGGACGGCGATCCGTACGAGGTCGTCGGAAACCTGTTCCCGCTCCACGGGCCCGACGGCGGGGTCATGGGCGTAGGAGGCATCGTCTATGAGTTGACGGACGGTGAAGGGGAGCTCCTGGACACGGCCCACGTGCGGCGCAGGCTGGAACTGCTGGGCCGGGTCAGTGCCAGGCTCGGCCAGGGGCTGGACCCGCGAACCGTCGCGACCGAGCTCGTGGCAGCCTGCGTTCCGGGATTCGCCGAAGCCGTCGAGGTCGATCTGCTGGAGAGCGCCGCGCAGCCGACCGCCGATTCCTTCGATACCCGTGCGGCGGAATCCGGCGAGCAGCCCGCTGCCTCACCGGAGCCTCTCTTCCACCCCCTGAACCTCACGTCAGGCGCCAGCAGGCCACGTCCCGAGGACGCGCTGCCGCAGCCGCGTCCGACGCTCCGGGCCGCCGCCCAGTGCGTCAGCTCGGCGCGGCCCGTGGCATTCGAGACCGCGAAGAAGGACGGGTCCGCACTGCACGGCATGGCGGTGCCGCTGATCGCGGTCGGCAGGATGATCGGGGCCGTGACCTTCCTCCGGCAGGTGGATGGCTTCAGTTCCGAGGACACGCTCCTGGCGCGCGAGATCGCGGCCCGTACCGCCACCGCGATCGACAACGCGCTGCGCTATCGACGCGAACGGCTGGCCGCTCTCGCGCTCCAGCGCCACCTGCTCCCCACCCAGCTGCCATCGGCGAAGTGGTTCCAACTGGCGTACCGCTACCGCCCGGCCGAAGACGACACCTTGGCCGGGGGCGACTGGTACGACGCGGTGTGCCTCCCGGGCGGCCGGATCGGGTTGGGGATCGGTGACGTGATCGGCCATGGCGTGGGCGCCGCCGCCGCGATGGGCTGCTACCGCTCCTCGGTGCACGCGCTGCTGGCCGTGGGCCTGCAGCCGGGACAACTGCTCACCCGCTTGGACGGGTTGTTCACCGGAAGCGACGGCGAACTCGCCGCGACCTGTACCTGCGTCGTGTACGACGGGGGTGTGGGACGCTGCCGCATCGCACTCGCCGGACACCCGCCCCCTCTGCTGGTGATGCCGGACGGATCAGTAGCCCTGCTGGAGTGCGAACCAGGGCCGCCCGTGGGGATGGGCCTCCACGACGTGTACGCCGACCACGAACACCCCGTCCCACCGGGGAGCCTGATAGTCCTCTACACGGACGGGATGATCGAGGACCGCAACGCGGTGCTGGACCTCGACCAGGGAATCGCGCTCCTGAGCCGTGCCGTCCGCGACCCGAAGGCGCCTCTGGACGAGATCTGTGACGCGATAACGGCGGTGCGTCCCGCCAATTCCGCGGACGACGCCGCGCTCCTTGTCGCACGACTGGGCCGGCTCTGAAACGCTGCCGTAGTGCCGTACTGCCGTACTTCCGTCCTGCCGTCGTGCCGCCCTGCTGTACTGCCGTCCTGCCGTCCTGCCGGGGCCGTACTGCCCTTGCCGGGAGCGCAGCGAAAGGAGCACCGACGCCGCTGGTCGGCCTCCTTCCCCCGGCCACCTGGCACGGTTGCCGCGCTGCGGCAGGCCACAGCCGGCGCCGCAGCCATGGTCATGGTCATGGTGGCGGTGGCGGTGGCGGTGCCTGAGGGGCCACTGCCGCCTCGAAGTAGATCACCAGGGTCTGTTCCGGGTGTTCTGCCAGGTGGAAAGCGGTGAAGCGGTAATCGAGCGTTCCGCGGGTGGGGTGGCGGAGGCGTTTGTGGCCGCTGTGGCGGGGTTGCAGTTCGTAGTGGGGCCACCAGGTGCGGGCTTCGGGGCTTTGCTCGTGGAGTTCGTCGATCAGGTGCGTGTAGCGCGGGTCGTCCGGGTGGCGGGTGGAGAGGGTTCGGAGGCGGGCGAGGAGGGCGCGGGCCTCGGGCTCCCAGTCGACCAGGACCTCGCGGGCCGCGGGGTCGAGGAAGACCCAGCGGACGAGGTTGGGGGGCCGGTCCGCTGCTGCGGTGAGGTGGGGGAAGAGCTGGGCGGCTGCCTGGTTGTGGCTGAGCACGTCGTAGTTGCCGGCGATGAGGTACGCCGGGTGGGGGTGCAGGAGGAGGGGGACGGCGGCCGCCTCGGGGGTGAGGGGCTCGGGTTCCTCGGCCTCGGGTGCGGGTGTGTGGCCGGCGAGTTGGAAGAGGTGGTCCCGCTCGTGCCGGTCGAGTCGCAGGGCTGAGGCGAGGGCGTTCAGTACGTGCTCGGAGGCGCGGATCTTGCGGCCCTGCTCCAGGTACGTGTACCAGGTGGCGCTGATTCCGGCGAGCAGGGCGAGTTCCTCCCGGCGGAGCCCCGGAGTGCGGCGGCGGCCGGTCTGCGGCAGGCCCACGTCGGTGGGGGTGATGCGCTCCCTGCGGGTGCGCAGGAACGTGCCGAGCTGGCGCCGGAGTGGGTCCGGCTGCGGTGGCGGCGGCTTCGACATACGCGGGCACCTCTCGTGGCGCGTCTCGTGGCACCTCTCGCCTCTCGCGTGGCACCGCTGGTTCCAGAATGAGTTCGGTCTGTATACCAGGCTGAGCGGCTCTCAGACTGCTGGTGTCGGGCAACGGGCCCGGACAGTGAGGGAGATGCGATGTCTGGTGTCGAGGGCAAGGTCGTGGCGGTCACAGGGGCCAGCGGCGGGATCGGCGAGGCGACGGCGCTGTTGCTCGCCGAGCGGGGGGCGCGGCTCGTGCTGGGGGCGCGCCGGTCCGAGCGTCTTGCGGAACTGGTGGGGCGGATCGAGGAGGCGGGTGGCGCGGCCGTACAGATCCGTACCGATGTGACCCGGCGGGAGGATCTGGAGGGATTGGTGGCGCTGGCCGTTGAGCGCTTCGGACGGCTCGACGTACTCGTCGGCAACGCCGGGGTGGGCACGATCTCACCGCTCGACGATCTGCGGGTCGAGGAGTGGGATCACATGGTCGATGTGAATGTGAAGGGGGTGCTCCACGGGATCGGCGCGGCGCTCCCGGTCTTCCGGGCCCAGGGCACCGGGCACTTCATCACCACCGCGTCCACGGCCGCCTTCCGTGTCGTGCCGGCCATGGCGGTGTACGCCGGTACCAAGTTCGCGGTGCGGGCGATCTGCGAGGGGCTGCGCCAGGAGGCAGGTGGGGCACTGCGGGTAACCACCGTGTCCCCGGGCCCGATTGCCACCGACTTCGCCGAGGCGTCGACCAACAGCCGGGTGCGGGCCGAGATCACGGCCATGCGGGATCGCCTCGCCATCCCGCCCGACGCGATCGCCCGGGCCATCGCGTTCGCCGTCGAGCAGCCTGCGGAGGTGGACGTGAACGAGATCGTGGTGCGGCCCACCGCGCAGGGCTAGCCCGTTCCGCCCTCCCACTCCTTTCTCTCTGCCTCGACCTCCTCTGCGTCGACTTCCTGTGCCTCGACCTCCTCTGCGTCGGCTTCCTCTGCCTCGACCGGCTCGGTGCCCCATTGCGTAAGCGAGCGGATCGTTGGCGGGGGCTCGTCCTACAGTCGGCTGTCATGGACTGGGTCGAGCGGGTGGGGAAGCTGCGGCAGTGGTCGCGGAACGGGGCGCGGGCGCCGCACAAGCCGTTGTTGATGTTGTACGCGCTGGGGCGGTTCCGGCGGCAGCCCGACGGGGGCATGCGGTACTCGGACGTGGAGCAGGATCTGCGGGATCTGCTGGCGGATTACGGGCCGGCGCACCAGACGTCGCCGGCGTATCCGTTCCACCATCTGGTGAGTGACGGGGTGTGGGAGGTCCGGACGGACAGGGGGGCGGGGAGTCCGGGGACCGGGGTGCAGGTGTTGCGGGAGAGCGGTGCGCGGGGGCAGTTGGCGCCCGGGTTGCGGTCTGCGCTGTCCGAGGACCCCGCTCTGCTCGGGCGGTTGGCGCGGGTGTTGCTGGACGTGCACTTCCCGCCGTCGATCCATGGGGACATCGCTGCCGCCGTCGGTCTTGACCTGGAGACGGGTGGTGGGGCGGTGCTGCCCGGCGGGGGTACGGAGCCCGGCCGGCGGCGGGCGGAGGATCTGCGCAGGCAGGTGCTGATCGCCTACGAGTACCGCTGCGCCTTCTGCGGGTTCGACGGGGCGGTGGGCCGGGTGCCGGTCGGGCTGGAGGCGGCCCATGTGCGGTGGTGGGCGTTCCAGGGGCCGGACGATCTCGGGAACTGCCTGTGTCTGTGCTCGCTGCACCACAAGCTGTTCGACCGGGGGGTGTTGGGGCTGGACTCCGGGCGGCGGATCACCGTTTCCCGGGAGTTCGTGGGGCGGAGCCACGCGGCGAAGGGGCAGGTGCTGGACCTCTCGGGTCGGGCGCTGATCGGTCCGCAGGGCGGCAGTGCGCGGGTCGCGGGCGAGCACATCGCGTGGCACACGGCGCAGGTCTTCCGCGGTCGGGCGCGCGTGCCGGAGGCCGTCTGAGGGCGCGCGGGGGCCGGGGGCGGGGGTACGCCGCCTCGTGCCGGCCCGGAGGACCTCGCCTCACCCCGCCTTCGGCCGCGCCCGTCCTCCCGCCTCCCCTCTCCTTCGGCCGCGCCCGTCCTCCCGCCTCCCCTCTCCTTCGGCCGCGCCCGTCCTCCCGCCTCACTCCCCCTGAGCCGCGCCTTTCCCCCGCCTCACTCCTCCCTGAGCCGCGCCCGGTCCGCCGCCGCTCGGCCCTGGTGCCAGCCGGCCTCGTCGCGGACGCCGCGGAGGCGGACCGGGGCGGTGTCCGGGAAGAGGGCGCCGGTGGTTTCCTCGACGGCGAGTTCGCGGGCGGCGAGGACGGGGAGGAGGTCCGGGGCGGTGGTGGCGGACTCGGCGGTGGCGGCTGCCGTGGCGGCCGCGGTGGCCGCCGTGAGCCGGTCGCGGATGCGGTCCGCGTACGCGACGAGGAAGGTCTGGCGGAAGTCCCGGGTGCGGCGGGCACGGCCGCGGGCGTGGTGGTCGTCGCCCGCGCGGTTCATGGCCGCGGTGGCCTGCAACAGCAGCGAGGTGTAGAGCAGTTCGGCCGCCTCCAGGTCGGGCGGGAAGCCGACGACGGTGGAGAAGCCGGCCTCGGCGGCCCAGACGGCCTGGCAGCGGTTGGCGGCCGCGACCGCGTCCAGGAGCAGCGCCTTGGCCTGTTCGTACGGGCCCTCGATGCCGATGCGGACCGCCGACGGGCCGCCGGCCGGGCCGCCCGCGGTACCGTGCGCGCCGTCCAGCAGTGCTTCGTCGATGCTGTGCCGGGCCATCAGCTCCTGCGCCTTGGCGGAGAGCGCCTCGGCCTCCTCGGCGTAGGTCGTCGCCTCGGCCTTGGCGAGCAGGGCGCGGATCCGGCCGAGCGCCCGGGAGGCGGCGGTGGGCGTGGTGCCGGACGGAGAGCCGGGCTGCGGCGCGGACGGCGGCGGGGGCGGCGGCAGCGGGGTGATGCGGGGCAGCCGGGCGAGCAGGCGCAGCGCCGCCAGGACGGCGTGGACGGCCTCGAAACGGGAGGTGCGGCCGCGCCGGGCGAGGGCGTCCAGGTAGCCGCGGTCGCCGTCCCACCAGACCTCGGCGCCGAGCCGGCGCAACTGCTCCTGCCAGCGGGGATCGCGTGCCGGACCGGTCCCGGACGTCTTCTTGCCGCGGCCCGGCCGGGCGGCCTCGGCGGCGATGGCGTCCACGACGATCGCGACGGGCGCGCGGTCGTCGGCCTCCCGCCGGACGATGCGCTCCAGGTCGGCGGGGTGCCAGCCGCCCGCCCAGCACTGCCGTACGCCGTCGACCGCGGCCGCGACCAGCGCCGCGCTCACCGCTTCAGGGCCGGAAGCCGGCCCGGCTTCGGCGGCGGCCAGGAGCGAGGCGCCCGCCTCGATGGCGTCCTCGGCCGCCGTGCCGTCGGGCGCGTAGCGGACCCGGCCGAGCACCTCGGCGACCAGCTCGTCGGCCGCCGGGCGCCGCGGCCCGCCGCGTCCTCTGTTTCCGCGCTCACTCACCCGTTCACTCTACGGAGGGGCCGGGCGGAGCCGCGTCGCGGTGGCCGGCGGTGGCCGCTCCCCAGTCCCAGAGGGACTGCAGGACGGGGCCCAATGCGCGGCCCCGCTCGGTGAGTTCGTAGCGGACGGTGGGCGGCCAGCCGGGGGTGCGGTCGCGGTGCGCGACGCCGTCGGCGACGAGCTGGCCGAGGCGGTCGGTGAGCACCTTGTCGGAGAGCGCGGGGAGGGCGGCGGCGAGCTCGCTGTAGGTGTGCGGGCCGCGCAGCAGTTCGCGGAGGACGAGCGTGGTCCAGCGTCCGCGGAGCGCGCCGAGCGTGATCTCCACGGGGCAGTCGGGCGACGGCGCGCGCACCGCTGCCCGGGCGTCGTCGGGCAGGCCGGGCGGCGGTACGTGCCGAACCGTTCGGTGAGTCACGAGGGGGCCTCCTAGGGTTGCGCCCGCGCTCCGCGGACCGCCGCAGTGCGCACGGACCACCACCGAGGAGGCGACGACCGTGCCCCACCATTCTGATCGGCCCGCCACGTCCCCGACCGCGCCGGGCACGCCCACGCCGGGCACACCCACGCCGGGCACGCCGCCGGGGCTGCCGCGTACCGCCCAGGACGTGCCGTACGTCTTCGCGGCGCGGTTCAACGCGGGGGATGCGGACGCGGTGCAGGAGATGTACGCGCCGGACGCGGTCTTCGTGCCGCCGGACGGCGTGCCGGCCACCACGCCGGAGGAGATCCGCCGCGCCAACGCCGGCTTCCTCGCGCTCGGCCTGCCGATCACCGTGCGGCCGCGCCAGGTGCGGGTCGCCGGCGACACGGCGCTCCTGGTCGTCGACTGGGAGATCGGCGCCGAGGAGGGGGCGGCGGGTGGTGGCGGTGAGGCGCACGGCGCCGTGGCCGGCCCGGTGTGCGGGACGGCCACGGATGTGGCCCGGCGGGGGCCGGACGGCCGCTGGCGCTATCTGATCGACAGCCCCTTCGGCGGCAGCCCGGCCTGACCGGGCCGGGCTGCGGCGGGACAGCGGGTCACTGCAGCGCGCTGCCCGCCACCCACTGCGACCAGTCCATGTTCCAGCCGTTCAGGCCGTTGTCCGGCTTGATGGTGCGGTCCGGCGAGTTGATCACCCGGACGACGTCGCCGGTCCGGGAGTGGGTGAAGAACCAGGCGCCGGCCGTCTTCGGGTCGTCGGCGCCCTTGACGTCCTCCAGGCCGATGCAGCCGTGGCTGGTGTTGGCGGTGCCGAAGATGCCCTTGCCCCAGTAGTTGCCGTGGATGAAGGTGCCGGAGGACGACAGGCGCTGGGCGTGCGGGACATCGGGGATGTCGTACTCGCCCTTGCCGTCCTTCTTCTTGAAGCCGACGGTCGAGCCGTCCATCCGGGTCTGCTTGAACCGCTCGGAGATGACCATCTGGCCGTTGTAGGTCGGGTGCTCCTTGCTGCCGGCCGAGATCGGGATGGTCTTGATCGGCCGGCCGTCGCGCACCACGGTCATCTCGTGGCTCTTGGTGTCCACGGTGCTGATCTGCGAGTGGCCGACGGTGAAGCTGACGGTCTTGTTCTGGATGCCGGTGACGCCGGGGGACGCCTGGACGCCGTCCAGGCCGAGCGTCATGGTCACCTTGGAGTGGGCCTTCCAGTACTCCTGGGGGCGGAAGTCCAGCCGGGTGTCGCTGAACCAGTGGCCGACGACCTGCTGGTTGCTGCTCGACGACACCTTGATCGCGGATTCGACGGCGGCCTTGTTCCTGACCGGCTTGTCGAAGTTGAGCGACACCGGCATGCCGACGCCGACCGTCGAGCCGTCCTCCGGGGTGAAGTTCCCGATGAAGCTGTGGGCCGGGGCGACCGTGGTGAAGCGGGAGTTCTCCACCGCCCTGCGGCCCTGGGAGTCCACCGCGTGGGCGGTGACCTTGTACGTGGTGGAACGCTGCAGCGGCTGGTCCGGCTGCCAGGAGGTGCCGTCGGCGGAGAGGGTGCCGTCGACGGTGCGCTGGGAGTCGACCGCGGTCATGGTGACGTCGGTGAGCTTGCCGCCACTGACGGTGACCTTGGCGTCGTCGCCGTTGATGCCCGCGTCGGTGGCCCCGTCCACGGGCGTGACGGTGATGGTGGCGTCGGAGGCGTCCTTGGCGGCCGCCTCGTCCACCTGCTGGGCGTTCTCGTGACGGGTACCGCCCGCACCGCCACTGCCTCCGTCAGCCGCATTGCTGCCGCCACACGCTGTCACCGCGAGTACGCCCCCGAGCAGCGCGGCGCTGGCTATGAGGCCCTTGCGGCGCTTGCTGTCCGTCATCACACGCTTCTCCATTGCTACCGGTTTCGCACGTTTTCCCCGAGCGAGGCGCCAACTGAACGCAGGCATATCTGGACGCAGGCATTCCGGCCGACGCCATAGAAACGCCTTTTCGGTTTCGCCCGTTCCATTCCTCCGCAAAGTGTGGCCTAGGACACTTTCAGCGCGGAACGGCACAGAAACAGCGCAGCCCGGACAGAAGGGCGACCCCCGTACGAAACATCTCGTACGGGGGCCGCGCGGAAAGGAACGGGGTGGGGTGGGGACGGCGGGGCGGCGGGCGCTTCCGCGAGATCAGCCGGCTCCCTCCGAGTCGTCCGCCAGGTCCCACTCCGCGGCCTCCCACTCGGCGTCCGGGTCGTAATCGGTCAGCTCCTCGCTGCTCCAGGACGCCTGGGCGAGTTCGGCGCCCGGTACGGCGGCGACGAGGTCGAACGGGTCGACCAGCTGGGCCAGCGCCTCGGCCGGCTCCTCCCGGACGGCCTCCTGGGACTGCCGGCGCTCCTCCTCGGGCAGCGAGGGGTCGCCGTCGATGCGCGAGAGGGCGGCGCCGGTCAGCAGGTCGGAGTCCGTGACCTCCATGATCAATTCGACATGAAGCCGCACAAAACGTGATGTCTCACCATTGCTCATAGCACGGAGGTTAGGCATGACCGGCTCCGGACTTCCCCGCGACCCGCGGCGGTCATTAACATCTGAGGTCAACGGCCAATTCACCGAACCCACAAGGGGGATCGTTCGCCGTGACCGCACGACGACCACTGCTGACCGCCGCTGCCGCGGGATCGGTGCTGTTCGCCCTGTGGTTCGTCCCCTCCGCGCATGCGATCGTCGGCACCCAGGGAGCGGACGGAACGAAGAATTCCGCCGCGGACCGGGAGGTGCGGACGCAGTCCGTGCCGGCGGAGCCGGGGGCGGCCGGCGGGGCGCAGCCGGACCGCGAGGCCGGGTCCCCCGTGGCCCCGTCGCACTCCCTCGCCGACACCGGCAGCCCGGACACCACGCCGTACGTGATCGGCGGCGCCGCCTGTCTCGCCCTCGGGGCGGGCCTGGTCAGCTACTCGGTGCGCCGCAGCCAGGGCGGAGCCGTCTGAGAGGCGGCCCCGGAACGTCACGGGGCGCCCGGCGCGGGAACGACCCCGCGCCGGGCGCCCCGTTTCCGTATCAGGCCAGCTCTCCGGTGACCGCCTCCACGGCCGCCACCAGCTTCCCGTCCCGGACGAACGCGTACGCGGCCTCCAGGTCCGGCGCCAGGAAGCGGTCCTCGCCGGGGCCCTGGATGCCCGCGGCACGCACCGCGTCCAGCACCGCGCGGGTGGCCGGCGCCGGGGTCAGGCCCTCGCGCAGTTCGACGGCGCGGGTCGCGGCGAAGAGCTCGACGGCGACGACCCGGGTCAGGTTGTCGACGGCGGTGCGCAGCTTGCGCGCCGCCGACCAGCCCATCGAGACGTGGTCCTCCTGCATGGCCGAGGACGGGATGGAGTCCACCGAGGCCGGGGCGGCCAGCCGCTTCAGCTCGCTGACCAGCGCGGCCTGGGTGTACTGGGCGATCATCAGGCCCGAGTCGACACCCGGGTCGCCGGCCAGGAAGGCGGGCAGGCCGTGCGAGCGGTTCTTGTCCAGGAGGCGGTCGGTGCGGCGCTCGGCGATCGAGCCGAGGTCGGCCGCGGCGATGGCGAGGAAGTCCAGGACGTAGGCGACCGGCGCGCCGTGGAAGTTGCCGTTGGACTCGACCCGGCCGTCGGGCAGCACGACGGGGTTGTCGACCGCGGCGGCCAGCTCGCGGTCGGCGACCAGCCGGGCGTGCGCGAGGGTGTCCCGGCCGGCGCCGGCGACCTGCGGGGCGCAGCGGATGGAGTAGGCGTCCTGGACCCGCGGGGCGTCGTCCTGGTGGTGGCCGGTGAGGCCCGAACCGGCCAGCACCTTGTGCATGTTGGCGGCCGAGGCGGCCTGGCCGGGGTGCGGGCGGATGGCGTGCAGCTCGGGGGCGAGGACCTTGTCCGTGCCGAGCAGCGCCTCCATGGAAAGGGCGGCGGTGATGTCCGCCGAGGTGAACAGCCGGGCGAGGTCGGCGCAGGCCATGACGAGCATGCCGAGCATGCCGTCGGTGCCGTTGAGCAGCGCCAGGCCTTCCTTCTCGCGGAGTTCGACGGGCTCGATGCCGTGCGCGGCCAGCAGTTCGCCGGCCGGCCGGACCACGCCGTCCGGGCCCTCGGCGTCGCCCTCGCCCATCAGCGTCAGCGCGCAGTGCGAGAGCGGGGCGAGGTCGCCGGAGCAGCCGAGCGAGCCGTATTCGTGCACGACCGGGGTGATGCCGGCGTTGAGTATCGCGGCCATGGTCTCGACGACCACGGGGCGGACGCCGGTGTGGCCGCTGGCCAGGGTCTTCAGGCGGAGGAACATCAGCGCCCGGACGACCTCGCGCTCGACCCGCGGGCCCATGCCGGCCGCGTGCGACCGGACGATGTTGCGCTGGAGCTGGACGCGCAGTTCGGGGCTGATGTGGCGGACGGCGAGGGCGCCGAAGCCGGTGGAGACGCCGTAGACCGGGTCGGGCTTGGCGGCGAGTTCGTCGATGAAGGCGCGGGAGGCGGTGACGGCGGCGAGGGCCTCCTCGGACAGCTCGATCCGGGCCGCGCCGCGGGCCACCGCGATGACGTCCTGTGCGGTCGTGCCGGACGTCCCCAGCACCACAGTGTGCATATCCATATTCAGGCACCCTAGAGACTGAATCGCCGAATGTCACCACCGAGTTTTGCGCTCACCCCTTACGGATCTCCACACGCCGGCCGCGCGGCCGCACACCGGTTCCCGGCGGATCACCTCCGGAAGCGGCGGCGCTCCGGGCCCGGCCGCCGGTCCGGGGTGTCCGCGAGCCGGACCACCGGGTCGTCCTTGCCGCCGTGCCGCCCGGCGACCACCGGCTCGTTCGAGAGCGCCGCCTTGGCCTTGTACTGCGCGGCGTCGGCGAGCCGGAAGAGCCGGCGGGCGCTGCGCACCGGGCCGATCGGGTCGCCGGTCGAGGCGACCCCCACCGCGACCCCCTCGCCGAGCTCCAACTCACCTGCCCGCTCGCAGAGTTCGCCGGCCACCTTGACCACGTCGTCGGCCGGCGGGCCCACCGCGAGCAGACAGAACTCGTCGCCGCCGAGCCGGGCCGCGAGGGTGCCGGGCAGCATCGCCCCGCACAGCGACAGCACCGAGCCGAACCGTTCCAGCAGCCGGTCGCCGACCGCGTGCCCGCGGGAGTCGTTGACCCGCTTGAGCCCGTTGAGGTCGCAGACCACCAGGCTGACCACGGTGCGTTCGGTGCGGTGCAGTTCCAGCCCCTCGTCCAGCCGCATGTCGACGGCGCGGCGGTTCGCCAGGCCGGTCAGGGCGTCGGTGAAGGCCAGCCGACGGGCCTCGGCCAGCCGCTCGGTCTGGGCGATCCCGGCGGCCGTGACGGCGGCCAGCACGCTCGCGAAGTCGGCGTCCGCCCGGCCGAAGACGGGCGCACCGGCGGGCCGGGCGACGTACAGCTCACCCCAGGCCCGGCCGTGCAGCACGATCGGGGCCACGACGCAAGAGCCGCGCCCCCGGCGGCGCAGCGCGGCCACCCGCTGCCGGTTGGCGGCGCCGCCCCCGCAGTCCGCCGGACCGCCGGGCGGCGGATCGACGGTCTCCACCCAGGCACTGGGCTCGCCGCCCCCGGCCCACTGTTCGTGCAGGAAGGCGACGATCTCCGGGAACTCGTGGACCGGGTAGCTCTCGTCGTCCGGGAACTCCTCCTCGTCGTCGGCGAGTTCACCGACGTTGACGAGCACCCGCAGCTGCCCCAGCTCGCGCTCCCATTTCGAGATCGCGGCGAACGACCCGCCCAGGGCCTGGCGCACACCCTGCGCAGCGGCGTGTGCCGAGTCGCGCGGCGTGTGCGCGGCCGCCATCGCCTGCGCCAGCTCCACCACGGCCCGCAGCCTCGCATCACCCTCGCCGTCAGCCGCCACCGGACCCTCACATTCCGTCACCGTGCGCACCGCTCTGTACTACAGCGTAGGAATGTTTAACCCGTTCCGCCCCCTTTAAGTGTGCAGGCAACACCTGGGCGTGATCCGCGTCCTCGGTGGTGGCGGCCGGACGCGACAGCAAGAGCCCGGCAACTACGGAGCGTTACCCGACGCTACTCCCCGGGCCAGTCCGGGTCCCGCTTCTCGTTGAAGGCTGCGACGCCCTCCGCCCGGTCCCCGGAGAAGGCCACACTGCGCCAGGCGCCGTCCTCCACCTCCAGTCCGGCCCGCAGGTCCAGCCCGTGCCCCAGGCGCAGGGCACGCTTGGCGGCGCGCAGCCCGACCGGGGAGTTCCGGGCGATCCGGGCCGCCAGCTCCAGCGCCTGGCTCCGGTCCTGCCCGTCCGCGGCCAGCTGGTCGACCAGCCCCAGCTCCACGGCTTCCGGAGCCGGCACCCGCCGGGCGGTGAACACCAGCTCGGCGGCGCGCGCGGCGCCCACCCGGCGCGGCAGCAGCTGCGTCCCGCCGCCGCCGGGGATGACGCCCACCGAGACCTCCGGCAGGCCGACCACCGCGGTGCCGTCCGCGACGATCAGATCGCAGGCCAGCGCCAGTTCGAAGCCGCCGCCGAGGGCGAAGCCGTGCACCGCGGCGAGGGTGGGCACCGGCAGCTCCAGGACGCCGGTGTAGGCGGCGCGGGTGTGCGGGCGCTGGCGCATCAGGTCCGCGTCCGTGAAGGAATTGCGCTCCTTGAGGTCGGCGCCCACGCAGAACGCCCGCTCATGGGTGGAGCTGAGCACCACGGCCCGCACGGAACGGTCCGCGGCCAGTTCGGCGCAGGCCTCGGACAGTGCGTCGGCCATGGCCGTGGACACCGCGTTCATCGCCTTCGGGCGGTCCATGACCAGTTCCGCCACGAAACCGTGGCGCCGGACGGCGACCCAGCCGTCCGCGCCGAACCGCCGCTCCTGTTCCTGCCCCTGCATCCGGCCCTCCCTGTTAACGAGCGTTGACCTGACGGACTGCTGGGATCATGCCAGGCGGACGCCCCGCGGAACAGGGCCGACCGCGCGGAACGGGCCCGGCGGACCGCACCCGGCGGGGAACCGGCAGGCTCAGGTGCGGCGGGTCAGCAGCCAGGGCTCGACGACGCCCAGCCCGCGCACCGGGCGCTGCCACATCGGCTGGAGCGCGAAGCGGTACGACGGCGGCGGCTCGCCGGTGCCCTCCTCGGCGGCCTTCTCCGCGGCCGCGGCGTCCGCCTCGGAGACCGGGGCGTCACCGATCCGGCCGAGCTCCTCGGCGAACGCCTCGTCCACCAGCACGGTGTCCTTCGGCGCTATCGAGGTGAGCCGGCTGGCCAGATTGACGGTCGTACCGAAGACGTCGCCCATCCGGGTCGTGACCGTGCCGAAGGCGATGCCGACCCGCAGCTCCGGCATGGTCTCGTCGTGGGTCATGGTCTCGATCAGCCGCAGCCCGATCTCGGCGGCGACCCCGGCGTCGTCGGCGGAGAACAGCACCTCGTCGCCGAGGGTCTTGATCAGCCGGCCGCCGTGCGCCGCCACCAGATCGGAGCAGGTGGTCTCGAACGCCTCGACCAGCTCGCCGAGTTCCTCCTCCTCCAGGCGCCGGGTCAGCCGGGTGAAGCCCACCAGGTCGGCAAAGCCCACGGCCAGCCGCCGGTCGACCATCTCGGCGTCGTCCTGGGCCCGTACGACCCGGCCGGTCGCGGCGGCGAGCTGGCGCCGCCAGACGTAGACCAGGAACTCCTCCAGCTCGGGCAGGAGCAGTTCGACCAGCGGGTAGGTGATCTCGGTGCGGGTCAGACCGGAGTCCTGGGGCTCGGTGAGGCCCTCCAGGAAGGAGTCGATCTGCCAGTCGGCCAGCCGGGCGGTGGTCTGGCCCGTGGAACGGGCGACCTGGATGGCCATCGCCTCGCTCAGCAGACCGGCCTCGACCAGACCCGCGAGCCGCCGCAGGGCCAGCACGTCGGCCTCGGTGAGCGCCTTGACCTGGCCGATGTCGGCGAAGCCCATGGCCCGCCAGAAGCGGGACGCGAGGTCCATGGAGACCCCGGCGCTGCGGGCCGCCTGGAACGGCGTGTACCGGCGGTCGGCGCCGAGGATGAGCTGTTCGAGGCGGACGGCGATGTTGTTCTCGTCGCCGTCGCCGCCGGCCCCCGGGGGGTCGCCGGCCGGGACATCGCGTACGGCATCGCCCTCGGTGGCCACATCGCGCGGGGTGGCGCCCGAGTCGTCGGCACTCACCGGCCGCTCCCTGTCCGATCCCTGCGCACTGCCCTTCCGATCACTGCTCGCCCGTGGCCCGCTCCCCGGCGGACCGCCTCAACGATACGGCAGGTGTGCTCTGGCTCACTCTCACATGTCGGCCCTGACCATGGAAGAGGTGTGGACACGCCGCCCGGTGGGGCCGGTCGGCCCGCCCGGCGCGGGGGCTCACCGGGGGCGCACGGCGGGGGCCGGGAGGGGGCTCATCAGGAGCCGTCCGCCGGGCGCAGATGGACGATGTCGCCCGCCCCGACGGGCTGCTGGACACCGTCCGCGGTGGCCAGTACCAGCCGCCCGTCACCGTCGATCGCGACCGCCTCACCGGTGATCTCCTGATCGCCCGGCAGTTCGGCGCGCACCGAACGGCCCAACGTGGCGCAGCCGGCCGCGTAGGCCTCCTGCAGACGGCTGCGGGCCGGGTCGCCGTCCGCGTCCTGCCAGCGGCCGTACCACTCCTCCAGGGAGCGCAGCACGGCACGCAGCAGCGGGTCGCGGTCGGTGTTCCGGGCGCCGGCCAGGGCCAGCGAGCCCGCGGTCGGCACCGGGAGTTCCTCGGCGGTCAGCGACACGTTGAGGCCGACGCCGAGGACGACGCCGGGGCCGGCCCGTTCGGCCAGGATGCCGCCGGTCTTGCGCTCCTGGCCGTCGACGGTGACGAGCAGGTCGTTGGGCCACTTGAGTGCGGTGTCGACGCCGGCCGCGCGGGACAGGGCCGTTGCGGTGGCGACCCCGGCGAGCAGCGGCAGCCAGCTCCAGCGCTCCAGGGGGGCGCGGGGGACGAGGAAGACGGAGAAGAACAGGCCGGAGCGCGGCGGCGCCGACCAGGTGCGGTCGAGCCTGCCCCGCCCGGCGGACTGCTCCTCGGCCACCAGAACGGCGCCCTCGGCCTCACCCTTGGCGGCCCGGGTGGCCAGGTCGGTGTTGGTCGAGCCGGTGGCGGGCACGACGTCCAGACCGGTCCACAGGCTCTCCGGCCGCACCAGGGCCCGGCGCAGCGCGGCGGCGTTCAGCGGGGGCCGGCCCAGATCGCTCCAGCGGCCGGCATCTTTGTCCCGGTTTCCCGGTGGTTGAGGCGTCATGCCACCAGCCTAGGTGTGGTCAACGACGCAGTGCCGGTGAGCAGTCCCGCCGATACGCTACGGATTGGTAGCCACACACGTACCACCCTCAGTACGAGCACCAGTCCAGGACGAGCAGGAGCCGCATCCCGATGTCCGAGCCGGAAGCAAACACCCACACCACCGCGGGCAAATTGGCGGATCTGCAGCGGCGGATCGAAGAGGCCACCCATGCCGGTTCCGCCCGCGCGGTGGAAAAGCAGCACGCCAAGGGCAAGTTGACGGCGCGTGAGCGCATCGATCTGCTGCTGGACGAGGGCTCGTTCGTCGAGCTGGACGAGTTCGCGCGGCACCGTTCGACGAATTTCGGGATGGAGCAGAGCCGCCCGTACGGCGACGGCGTGGTGACCGGCTACGGCACCGTCGACGGCCGCCCGGTCGCCGTCTTCTCGCAGGACTTCACGGTCTTCGGCGGGGCGCTCGGCGGGGTCTTCGGCGAGAAGATCGTCAAGGTGATGGACTTCGCCCTGAAGACCGGCTGCCCGGTCATCGGCATCAACGACTCCGGCGGCGCGCGCATCCAGGAGGGCGTGGTCTCGCTCGGCATGTACGGCGAGATCTTCCGCCGCAACACCCATGCCTCGGGCGTGATTCCGCAGATCAGCCTGGTCGTCGGCCCGTGCGCGGGCGGTGCGGTCTACTCCCCCGCGATCACCGACTTCACCGTCATGGTCGACCAGACCTCGCACATGTTCATCACCGGACCGGACGTCATCAAGACGGTCACCGGTGAGGACGTGGGCTTCGAGGAGCTGGGCGGGGCCCGGACGCACAACACCACCTCCGGTGTGGCGCACCACATGGCGGGCGACGAGAAGGACGCCATCGAGTACGTCAAGGGCCTGCTGTCGTACCTGCCGTCCAACAACCTCTCCGACCCGCCGGTGTACCCGGAGGAGGCGGACCTGGAGACCTCGGACGCCGACCGCGAGCTGGACGCGCTGGTCCCGGACTCGGCCAACCAGCCGTACGACATGCTCACCGCCATCGAGCACGTCCTGGACGACGGCGAGTTCCTGGAGACCCAGGCGCTCTTCGCCCCGAACATCGTCACCGGCTTCGGGCGGGTCGAGGGCCACTCGGTCGGCGTGGTCGCCAACCAGCCGATGCAGTACGCGGGCACCCTGGACATCAAGGCCAGCGAGAAGGCCGCGCGGTTCGTGCGGACCTGCGACGCGTACAACATCCCGGTGCTGACCTTCGTCGACGTCCCGGGCTTCCTGCCGGGCACGGACCAGGAGTACGACGGCATCATCCGGCGCGGCGCCAAGCTGATCTACGCGTACGCCGAGGCGACGGTCCCGCTGATCACCGTCATCACCCGCAAGGCGTTCGGCGGCGCCTACGACGTCATGGGCTCCAAGCACCTGGGCGCCGACCTGAACCTGGCCTGGCCGACCGCGCAGATCGCGGTGATGGGCGCCCAGGGCGCGGTCAACATCCTGCACCGCCGCACGCTCGCCGCGATCGAGGACCCCGCGGCGCAGGAGCAGCGCCGCCAGGAGCTGATCCGGGAGTACGAGGACGCCCTGCTCAACCCGTACGTGGCGGCCGAGCGCGGCTACGTCGACGCGGTGATCATGCCGTCCGAGACCCGCCGGCACATCGTCCGGGGGCTGCGCACGCTGCGCAACAAGCGCGAGGCGCTGCCGCCGAAGAAGCACGGCAACATCCCGCTCTGACCGGCCGGTACACGGCGGACCGGCAGTACACGGCGAGGACCGGCGAGGACCGGCGAAAGGAGCCGTCTCGATGATCAAGGTCGTACGGGGCAATCCGACACCCGAGGAGCTGGCCGCCGCACTGGCAGTGGTGCAGGCCCGTGCCGCGGCGGCCGCTGCCGCAGGGCCCGGGGGCGGCGAGCACGGCAGGACCGAATGGGCCGATCCGGCGGCCACGGTCCCGGCGCGGTCGCGGCTGCCGCACCACGGCCCGCGAGCCTGGCGGACGAGCTACTGGCCGCGCTGACCGCCCGCCGGCCGGCCGGTGCGGTGCCGCCCGCCCCTCCGGCCGATCGATGCATGATGCATTGACTAGTCCTTCGGACCGTGGCGCCTGAGTACGCGTACTCAGGCGCCACGAGCGTCATGGGCACAGGATCGTTACATGCTGTGGTCCGATCCGCCCGATGAACCGCCCGAGGAGCTGCGCGACGCGCAGGCCAAGCTCCGCCGGCTGGGCATCGTGCTGGCGGTCGCCGCAGTGGTGCTGATGGTCATGCTCGCCGAACGGTGACCCGGGCGGACCCGCGGACGGCCGCCCCGGGGAGGTAACGCTCACACCCGCCGACCGTTCCCGACCGCAACCATCCCCCCGTCTTTCGCATCTTTCCCTCTTGACAGCGCAATTCGGACGCCCGGCCTCCGGGCCGGCCGCCGACGGTGAGTGGGAGAGCGATGAACAGGCCGCTGAGGCACATAGCCGTCTTCTGCGGGGTACTGGTGCTGGCCCTGCTGGTACGGGTGACCTGGGTCCAGTTCGTCCAGGGCGACGAGCTCTCCAACGACCCGTACAACCGCCGCGTGAAGATCGAGGCGTTCTCCTACCCGCGCGGCAACATCATCGTCGGCGGCAAACCGGTCACCGGCTCGGTGGCCACCTCCGGCGACTTCAAGTTCAAGCGGACGTACACCGACGGCCCGATGTACGCCCCGGTCACCGGCTTCGCCTCGCAGGCCCAGGGCACGACCTTCCTCGAAGGCATCTACAACAAGCTGCTCAGCGGCAAGGACGACAAGCTCGCCCTCAAGCAGGCCCAGGCCATCCTGACCGGCGAGAAGCCGCGCGGCGGCGATGTGATCACCACCATCGACCCCAAGGCCCAGAAGGCCGCCTACAAGGGGCTGACCGACCTGAACGCCAAGGGCGCGGTGGTCGCCCTCGACCCGCGCGACGGCCGGGTCCTCGCGCTGGCCTCCACCCCCTCGTACGACCCCTCGGTCTTCGCGGGCATCTCCAACTCCGAGGCCCGGAAGTTCAAGGCGCTGGACGCCGACAAGAGCAAGCCGCTCAGCAACCGGGCGCTGCGCGAGACCTACGCCCCCGGCTCCACCTTCAAGATCGTCACCGCCGCGGCCGCCCTGGAGCACGGCGTGGTCACCGACATCGACGCCCACACCGGCGCCCCCGCCCCGTACCAGCTGCCGCTCAGCACCACCAAGATCGGCAACGACGTGGCCGGTGCGCCCTGCGACAAGGCGTCCCTGAAAGTCGGTATGCAGTGGTCCTGCAACAACGTCTTCCTCGACACCGCGCTGAAGGTCGGCAAGGACAAGATGCGCGAGACCGCCGAGAAGTTCGGTTTCAACTCCGACGTCTACGACAAGGAGCTCGGCGACCTGCTGGCCACCAAGAGCCTCTACCCGGAAAAGCTCGACAAGCCGCAGACCGCGCTCACCGGCATGGGCCAGGGCAGCCTGACCAGCACCCCGATGCAGATGGCGATGGTCGCCGCCGCGCTCGCCAACGACGGCAAGCTGATGATGCCGCACATCGTCGACGAGCTGCGCGGCCCCGACCTGACCACGATCCAGAAGTTCGAGCCGAAGATGATGTCCCAGGCCGTCTCCGCCGACACCGCGAAGAAGGTGCAGCAGATGATGGAGTACACCGTCGCGGAGGGCACCGCCGACAAGGCCAAGATCGACGGCGTGACGGTCGGCGGCAAGACCGGCACCGCCCAGCACGGCGCGAACGTCAACGACGAGCGGCCCTACGCCTGGTTCGTCTCCTACGCCAAGCAGAGCGACGGCTCCTCCCCGGTCGCGGTCGCCGTCTTCGTCGACCCCAAGGACATGGACATCCCGCGCTCCGAGATCGCCGGCGGCAAGCTCGGCGGCCCGATCGCCAAGCAGGTCATGCAGGCCGTCCTCGGCAAGTAGTCCGCCTGCCGCCGGCCGGTCCCGGCTCCGTACGATGGCGGGCATGACCGAACAGCCGCGCCCCCGCCGTCTCGTCCTCGCCTCCCAGTCACCCGCCCGGCTGGGCCTGCTGCGCCAGGCCGGGCTGGCGCCGGAGGTCATCGTCAGCGGCGTCGACGAGGACGCGCTCACCGCCGACAGCCCCGCCGAGCTGGCCCGCATCCTGGCCGAGGCCAAGGCCGCCGCGGTCGCCGCCCGCCCGGATGCGGCCGGTGCGCTGGTCGTGGGCTGCGACTCGGTCCTGGAGCTGGACGGCCGGCCGCTCGGCAAGCCGGCCGACGCGGAGGACGCCACCGCCCGCTGGAAGTCGATGCGCGGCCGGTCCGGCGTGCTGCAGACCGGCCACTGCGTCATCGACACCGCGGCGGGCGGCCGCCGGGTCTCCGCCACGGCCTCGACCACGGTCCGTTTCGGCGAGCCGACCGACGCCGAGATCGCCGCCTACGTCGCGAGCGAAGAGCCGCTCTTCGTCGCCGGTGCCTTCACCCTCGACGGCCGCTCGGCACCCTTCATCGACGGCATCGACGGCGACCCCGGCAACGTCATCGGCCTGTCCCTGCCGCTGCTGCGCCGCCTGCTGGCCGAACTGGACGTGGCGATCACCGACTTGTGGACCTGAGCCGCCGGGCAGGCGGCTCGACCAGGGGAACAACTCAAACGGGGGGATCATGAACCACCACGCGCCGGCGCATGCCGCGACGGCCCACACCGCGCTCAACCACAACGTCGGCCTGCTCATCGGGCTGCTCGTCGTCGCCGTGATCATCCGCCGCCAGCTGCGGACGCGTCCGGTGCGGCCCAGGGCGTCCCTGATCGGCCCGGCCGTCCTCGGCGTCCTGGGCGTGGCCGCGCTGTCCTTAGGCGTCGCCTCGGTCGTCGAGGAACACCCGCTGACGCCGGCGACCGCCGCCCTGGTCGTCGCCACCCTCGCCCTCGGAGTGCCGCTCGGCCTCGTCCGGGCGACGACCGTACGCGTCTGGCACGACCCGGAACGCGGCGCCCTGCGCAAGGGCACGCTGATCACCACCGCACTGTGGCTGGTGTCCGCCGCCCTGCACGCCGGCATGGCGCAGTGGATCGACCACACCGCGGCGGCCGGCCTGCTGGGCTTCTCGACGCTCTACCTCTACCTGTGCGTGACGTACGGCGTGCAGGGCCACGCGGTACGCCGCCGGGCGGCCCGGCTCCCGGCGTAACGCGGGCGGCCGGGGGACGGGGTGCGACCGGGGGCGTCCCCGGGCGGATATCCGCCCCCCCGGCGGCGGTTCGGCCTCTACTCTGCCCCCATGGCAACTGTCGTCGAACTGATCAGCTACCCCGTCAAGGGCTGCGCCGGTGTGCCGGCGGACGAAGCGGAGCTCACCGAGGCCGGGCTCGCCCATGACCGCAGCTTCCTGGTCGTCGGTGCGGACGGCGTCTTCCGCAGCCAGCGCACCGACCCCCAACTGGCGGTGATCCGCCCGGAGATCAGCGCCGACGGCACCCGGCTCACCCTCTCCGCCCCGGGCACCGGGCCGCTGCACTGCCGCATCGAGGACGGCACCGCCTCGCCCGCCAGGGCGGACGTCACGATGTTCGGCGCGCCCTACCGCGCCGTCGACCAGGGCGAGGCGGTCGCCGGGTGGCTGTCCGAGGTCCTCGGCGCGCCCAGCCGGCTCGTCCGCGTCCCGCCGGAGCACGACCGGGTCACCGACGGCCTCACCCCCGGCACCTCCGGCTTCGCCGACTCCAGCGCCGTCCACGTCCTCTCCCGCGCCTCCCTCGACGACCTCAACTCCCGTATCACCGCGGCCGGCCGCGCACCGGTCCCGATGACGCGCTTCCGCCCCAACATCGTGGTGGACGGCTGGGACGCCCCGCAGACCGAGGACCGCGCCCGGCGGGTCACGGTCGGCGGCGGCGAACTGGGCTTCACCAAGCTCGCCATCCGCTGCGCGGTCACCCTCGTCGACCCGGCGACCGGCACCAAGGCGGGCCCCGAGCCCCTGCGCACCCTCGCCGGTTACCGCCGGATGCCCGAGGGCGGCGTCGCCTTCGGCGCGAAGTTCTCCGTGACGGCCACCGGAAAGGTGACGGTCGGCGACGCATTCCACGTCACGTCGTGGGGAACCGATTGACCCGATAAGCCCGGTCGGCCCGACCGGCCCGGGTCCGTCCACCCAAGGAGTGCGCTGATGCCCCGGATCCTGCTCGTCGCCGGTGACGCCACCGAAGACCTGGAGTTCTTCTACCCGTACCAGCGGCTGCTGGAGGAGGGCTACGAGGTCCACGTCGCGGCCCCGTCCCGCAAGAAGCTGCGGTTCGTCGTGCACGACTTCGTCGAGGACTTCGACACCTACGTCGAACGCGAGGGCCACTCCTGGCCGTCCGACGTGGCCCTGTCGGAGGTCGACCCGGCCGAGTACGCCGCGCTGGTCCTCCCCGGCGGCCGGGCCCCCGAATACCTCCGCAACGACACCGACTTCCGCCGCGTCGTCACCCACTTCTTCGACGCCGACAAGCCCGTCGCCCACATCTGCCACGCGGCCATCACCCTGGCCCCCCTCGGCGTCCTCAAGAACCGCCGCACCGCCGCCTACCCCGCCTGCGCCCCCGACGTGGACCTCGGCGGCGGCACCTTCGTCGACGCCTCCGCAGTGGTCGACGGCAAGATCGTCTCCGCCCGCGCCTGGAACGACCACCCGGAATGGATGCGCGCCTTCATGGAGGTGCTGCGGGAGCATGCGCCGGTGAAGGGGTGACCGGCCGACGCCCCGGGGAGCCGGTCGGCGCCCCGGGGCGTCAGAACACCGGCAGGGCGTACAGCGACGTGCCGTTCATGACGAAGACGCGGTTGCCGTCGGCCGCCAGCCAGCGGCGGTCCGCCGTGGGCAGCTTGTAGGACCAGACGGGATAGCCGGTCTCCTGGTCCACCGCGTTGACCTGGTTCCAGATGTCCTCGTCGATGAACCACACGCCGCTCCCCTGGACGAGCACCGGGCGGCTGAGGTCGGCCGTGCCACGGCATTCCATGATCTTGCTACCGTCGCTGCGCTTGATCTTGCGGGCCCAGTTCCCGTGCGTCGCGTAGAGCAGATCGCCGTCGTACGGGGTCGCGGGCCCCCAGTCCTGGTGTTTGTGCCAGGCCGCATCCCGCGCCTCGACCTTCCACAGCTCCTTGCCGTCGGCCAGTCTCCGGGCCGTGAGGGTGGTGCCGCCCAGGTAGACGGCCGAGCCGTGCACCGCCGGCCGGAGCTCCCCGTCCCCCTGCTTGTCCAGCTTCCAGACCCGGTGACCGTCAGAGGTGGCGAACGCCAGGACGTCGCCCTTGTCGGTGGAGACGACCAGCCGGCCCTCGGCGGCGACGCCCGGCGGGGTGAGGGCGCCGCGGAAGTCGCCGGTGGGCCGCGCCGTCCAGCGGACCTTCGCGTCGGACCGGCCGACGGCACGCAGCCGGTGGTCCTTGGTGACGAGGTAGACCGACTCCTCGTCCGCGGCCAGGAGTTGGTCGGCGTCGGCGTCGGCGGTCCAGCGGGGTTCGCCCGTGGAGGCGACGTAGGTGCGCAGCGTCCCCTTGGTGTCGACCGCGGCGATCAGGCGGTCGGAGAGCGAGAGGTAGCGGCCCTGGCCGCGGATGCCCTTCGCGGCCCAACGGCGTTTGCCGTCCACGACGTTGTACGCCGCGATGCCGCCGCCGGCCGCGCCGACGACGATGACGTCCCGTACGGGCAGCGGTGCCGGGGTGTCCTCGGCGAGCACGTTGATCGGGCCCCACAGCGGCTTCGGTGAGCCGCCGACGAGGTAGTCGCCGTCGTCGCCGTTGAGGACGTGCGCCATCGGGGTCTTGACGGCCGGCGGGAAGGCGAAGAGGTCGGTCTTCTTCCGGGGGGTGGCCTCGGTACGCGGCCAGAGTGCGGCGGCCGCGCCGCCGCTCGCCGCGACGACCACCCCGCCGACGGCCAGGCCGGTGAGCAGCCGGCGCCGGGTCACCGCCTTCGGGGCGCCGGGGGCGCCGGGTGTGCCGGGGACACCGGGGGTGAGCGCCACGGCCATGGTGGTCAGGTCGCGGATCCTGGTCTCCCGCTCCTTGATCGCGTCCGCCACCTTGCCGCGCCGCCAGGCCCGTTCGGCGCCCTTGGGCGGTGCGAGGGCCGCGGCGATCTGGGCCGGCGTGGGCCGGGCGGCCGGGTCCTTGGCGAGGAGGGGGAGGAGCAGCGGGCGCAGTGCCTCCGGGACGCCGGTGAGGTCGGGTTCGTCGTGGACGACCTTGTACTGGAGCGCGGCGATGTGGCTCGCGTCGAAGGCCCGCCGTCCGCCGGCCGCGTGCACGAGGACCGCGCCGAGGGAGAAGACGTCGGCGGGCGGTGCCACCCGGCGGCCCAGGACCTGTTCGGGCGCACCGTAGCCGGGGGTGACCGGGATCTGCCCGGTGGAGGTGAGGGTGAGGCCGTGCTCCGGGCGGGCGATGCCGAAGTCGATGACGCGCGGGCCGGTCGAGGTCAGCACGATGTTCGGGGGCTTGAGGTCGCGGTGGATCAGGCCCGTGGCGTGGATGTCCGCCAGCGTGCGGGCGATCGAGGCGGCGAGGGCGCGGACGGCCGGTTCGTCGAACGGGCCGTACGCCTCGACGGCCTCGTCGAGGGTCGGCCCGGCGAGGAACTCGGTGGCGATCCACGGCCGGCCGCCCTCGGTCTGCGCGCCCAGCACCCGCGCCACGCCCTTGCTCGTCACGGCCTGCGCCGCCTGCGCCTCCCGGACGAAGCGCTGCACGAGGTTGGTCTCGTGGGTGAGTTCGGGCCGGAGCACCTTGACCGCGGCGACGGTCCCGGTGCCGTCCTGGCCGACGTAGACCTTGCCCATACCGCCTTCGCCGAGCACGCCGAGGAGGCGGTACGGGCCGAGGCGAAGGGGGTCGCCGGTGCCGAGCGGGTTCATGGGAGGAAGCCTTCTACGGGGTCGGGGGGCGGGTGTGGCGCGGGCAGGTCACTGGAGGGGGAAGGCGGCCAGGAAGTCCTTCCCGGACGCGAGGATCACCTTGCCGCGCTCCAGCGCGGTGAAGCGGTCGCCGTTGGCCTGGTAGAGGTGGGCGGTGGTGCGCGCGGAGCGGTCGATCGCCCGGAGCGCACCCTCGTCCTCGTGGTACGTGTACGCGAAGCGGGTGCCGATGACCGGGCGGGAGGTGAGGGACGCCCGGACCCCGTCGCCGCCCTTCTCCGTCCAGCGCGGCTTGCCGCTGCGGGCGTCGGCACCGACCAGGCCGCGGCCCGCCTGCACCGCGTACACCACACCGTCCTTCAGCAGCGGCACGCCGTGGCTCGTCCCCGCGGGCGCCGCCCACGCCTGCCGGCCGTCGCTCAGCCGCAGCGCCCGCAGCCGTCCGCTGCCCAGGTAGAGGTGGCTGCCGTCGGCCGCGAGCGGCCGGCGTGCGTCGTCCGGTTCGATGCCGTCCCACGGCTCGTCCCAGGCGACCTTGCCGGTACGGGTGTCCCGGGCGACGATCCGGACCGTGCCGTCGTTCCGCTCCTGCAGGAGCAGCAGCCGGTTGCCGACGAGCCTGGCCGCGAGGAAGTGGTCCTGGAACGACTTCTGCGGCCGGAACTCCAGCGGCACGGTCCACCGGCGGTTCCCGGTGCCGAGGTCCGCGGCGGTCACCGCCCAGGCGTTCTGGCGCGGGTACTGCTTGGCCTTACCGAGCGAGATCGCCAGATAGGCGGTGCCGCCGGAAACCGCCAGCAACTGGCTGTCGATTCCGTTGAACTGGGCGTCCGTCACCTCGGCGAGGTGCCTGCCGGCCTTGCCGGTGGCGAGGTCCACCCGGGCGAGGTAGCGCGAGACGTGGCTCGGAAAGGCACTGCCGTGCTCGTAGCGGGCGACCCGCACGTTCCGGTAGACGTTCCGGCCGTCCGAGGCGACCTGCCAGGTGTCGTCGATGTCGGCCGTCCACTTCACCGCACCCGTCGCCGGGTCGATGCGGTACATCTGCGTGGGGGCGAGCAGGACGGCCGCGTCACCGAGGACGAAGGGCGCCTCGGGCGACTCCTCCTTTTCCGTGCCGCCGGTCTGGATCTGCCACAGCGAGTCCCGCTTCTTCTTCTTGAGGGCACTCACGCTCGGGCCCGGCGCCGGCTTCTTGTACGGGCCCGTCGGCCCCGGCTCCGGTTCCCCGCCGCCCAGCCACGCCCACACGCCCGCCCCGGCGCCCGCCGCGCCCAGTACGGACCCGGCACCGGCCATCAGCAGCCGCCGGCGGGAGGGGCCGGGCGGGGCGGGTGCGGCGGCGGACGGAACGGTCGGCGGCTGGTCGGGCGGGGCCGGCAGCCGCTGGGGGACGATCTGCCAGACCTCGTTCGCGCGGCGGCCGATCTCGGCGAGGACGGGGGCGGGCAGCCGGTCGGCGAAGGTGTCGGCGAAGTCGCCGGAAGCGTCCTGGAGTTGGGCCGCGAGGCGATCCGTGTCCGGCCGTTCGGCGGGGTCCTTGGCCAGACAGGGGCCGAGGATCGCGGCCAGGGCGACGGGGACGCCGGTGAGGTCCGGTGCGGCGTAGTGGACGCGGTAGAGGAGGTCGGCGGGCCGGCCGTCGCCGAACGGACCGCGGCCGGTGGCGGCGAAGACCAGGACGCCGGCGAGCGCGAAGACGTCACCGGCCGGGGTGTGCTCCTGCCCGGCGGCCTGCTCCGGCGACATGAACGCCGGGGTGCCGACCGCGACGCCCGTACGGGTCAGCCGGTCGTCGCCGAGTGCCCGGGCGATACCGAAGTCGATGACCTTCGGGCCGTAGGCGGTGACCATGATGTTCGACGGTTTGAGGTCGCGGTGGACGACATCGGAGCGGTGCAGCTGGCCGAGCGCCCCGCACAGCGCCGCCCCAAGGGCGCGGACCGTCGCCTCGGGCAGCGGGCCGGCCAGCGCCACCGCCTCGTCGAGCGGCGGGCCGATCACGTACTCGGTGGCCATCCAGGGGGTGGCGGCCAGCGGATCGGCGTCGACGACCTGCGCGCCGTGGCGGCCGCCGATCACCCGGGCGGCGTCCGACTCCAGCCGGAAGCGGGTGCGGAACTCGGTCTGCGTGGCGATCCGGGCGTGCAGGGTCTTGAGCGCCACGGTCCGGCCGCCCGCGGAGCGTCCCAGGTAGACGGTGCCCATCCCGCCGCTGCCGAGCCGGGCGATGAGGCGGTACGGGCCGAGGGCGGGCGGGTCGTCGTGCGTGAGGGGGGAGGGCATGGCGGCGTCAGTCCTGGGGTGCGGCGGGCGGGGCCGGGGTGTTCGCGGCGAGCAGTTCGGCCGACTGGCGGGCGAGCGCGGCGATGATCCGGCCGGGCAGCCAGCCCGGGCCGAGCGCGGCGGCGGCCCGCCCGGCCGGATCACCGGAGGCGTCGAGCACGGCCGCGGGCGGTTCCCGGTCCGCCGGGCCGCCGGGGGCGGGGACCGCCGTACGGGGCACGAGCGCGTCCAGCAGCTCGGCGGGGCGCGGCCGGGCCGCCGGATCGCGGGACAGGCAAGCGGTGAGGACGGACCGCAGGTCGGCGGGCAGTTCGCCCCGACCCGGCACGGTATGGCCGGTGGCGGCGTACACGAGCGTCGCACCCAGGGCGTAGACGTCACCCATCGGCTGCGGGGGCCCGCCGTCGGCCTGTTCGGGTGGCAGGCTGCCGTACTCCAGCCCGGGCAGCCCACAGCGCGCGGTGCCGTCCGGGGCGGCGGCCCGTACCGCGCCGAAGCAGGTGAGCCGGGGCCCGTCCGCCGCCAGCAGCACCGCCCCGGGCGACACCCCGGCATGCGCGAGGCCCTGCCCGTGCCCGATGACCAGGGTCTCCACCAGGGCAGCGCCGAGAGCCCGTACGGTCCGCTCGGGCAGCGGTCCGCCGTGCACCGCGAGCGCGCCGGGCAGCGGCACCACGGGAACGTACGGGCGGGCGTGCCAGGGGGACCCGCCGGGCGCGGCGACCTCGGCGGCCGGCGCGGACCAGGGCCCGAGGAGATAGCGCGAGGTCTCCGCCTCCGCGCGGAAGCGCACC
This sequence comes from Streptomyces sp. NPDC021749, assembly GCF_040640655.1. Taxonomy (NCBI): domain Bacteria; kingdom Bacillati; phylum Actinomycetota; class Actinomycetes; order Kitasatosporales; family Streptomycetaceae; genus Streptomyces; species Streptomyces sp. NPDC021749. Next base: position 114,546 of record NZ_JBFACE010000006.1, read on the forward strand.
GGATCGGCTCCCGGCAACGGCACGCCGAGGAGGACCGTACGGTCGCCGTCCGCGCTCCGCCCGATGAACCGCCGTTCGGGGACGGGAATGCCGCGGGTCCCGTCGTCCAGCCGGCGGAGCACCGCGTACGGGCCGATCCGCCCGCCGCGCACCTCTTCCCCCGCGCCCGCAACCGGCGCCTGCATCCGCGCACCATCCCCCGTCGACGACACCGCCCGAAGAGCCTACCGGGGCGTATCGCGGCGCCCGCCGGGGCCTCGACGGGCGCCCGGGCGGCGGCGGTTCGCGGTGGTCAGAGCGCGCCCGGTGCCGCCGGCCGCGGTCCGTTCGGGGGACCGCCGGCGGACGGACCGCCGGCCGGGTCACCGTTCGCGGGGGCGCGCCCCTCGCCGTACGCCACCAGCGTCAGCACCAGCAGCGACAGCACCACCATCAGCGCGAGGAACGCGGGCCAGCCGGCCAGGCCGACGGAGAGGGCGCCGACGATGCCGTGCACCACCGCCGCGCTGATCAGGACGATCCGGGTGAAGCCGCCGGGGGCCCGGTCGCGGACACCCGTACGGAGCAGGATGCCCGCGCAGAACAGGAGATAGAGGCCGAAGACGGCACCGGCTATCCAGGAGCCGGCGGACATCGCCCGCGGGTCGAGGCCCGCCAGCGACATCTGCTGCCGGTCCACGACGATGCTCAGGATCCAGTTGAGCAGCACGATCCCGCCCGCCTCCAGGACCAGTACCACCGCCGCGGCCAGGGCCACCGGTCGTCGCGCCACCACATCCACCCACTTCCGCCAAGTGCCGGGCCCGATGCCGGTGCCGCGCACAGCCGCCGCCCGGAGTCCAAGAAGGGCATCGCGCACGCTACTAATGGGTAATAGCCGGGGCAAGGGTTCTGCACGGGTGGGTGCGGGACGCTGCGCGGGCCGTGCCCCCCGACCGCGCCCCCGGCACGCCCGGCGGACGGAGCAGCCCGCAAAGTTTCCTTCGCCCATTCGTAGGGACTCCACAAAGAATTGACGATCCGCTGGATGCGGAACGTTCGAGATCTAGGCCACACCGCGTCCCGCGTCGGAGCCCGGGAATCCGGGCCTACCCTGGGATACCAGGGGACTTAGGTCCCTCACTGGCGCCCCGAGCACACTCCGTGTGGGAAAGCTCACCCCAGGGAACGGGTCGGCACGCGGTGTCGCCAGTCCCTAAAATCGCCGCATCCCTTTGTTGCGGCGAAGCGCCAAGGAAGGACCCATCGTGCGCAAGGTGCTCATCGCCAACCGTGGCGAAATCGCTGTTCGCGTTGCCCGTGCATGCCGGGACGCGGGGATCGGCAGCGTCGCTGTCTACGCCGACCCCGACCGGGACGCACTGCACGTCCGCGCGGCAGACGAGGCGTACGCCCTGGGCGGTGACACTCCTGCCACCAGCTACCTGGACATCGCCAAGGTCCTGGCTGCGGCCGCCGATTCGGGCGCGGACGCCATCCACCCCGGCTACGGCTTCCTCTCCGAGAACGCCGAGTTCGCGCAGGCGGTGCTCGACGCGGGGCTGACCTGGATCGGCCCGCCCCCGCAGGCCATCCGCGACCTCGGTGACAAGGTCGCGGCCCGGCACATCGCCCAGCGCGCCGGCGCCCCGCTGGTCGCCGGCACCCCCGACCCGGTCTCCGGCGCGGAGGAGGTCGTCGCCTTCGCCAAGGAGCACGGCCTGCCGATCGCGATCAAGGCGGCCTTCGGCGGCGGCGGCCGCGGCCTGAAGGTCGCCCGCACCCTCGACGAGGTCCCGGAGCTGTACGACTCCGCGGTGCGCGAGGCGGTCGCCGCCTTCGGCCGCGGCGAGTGCTTCGTCGAGCGCTACCTGGACCGCCCGCGGCACGTCGAGACCCAGTGCCTGGCCGACAAGCACGGCAACGTGGTCGTCGTCTCGACCCGTGACTGCTCGCTCCAGCGCCGTCACCAGAAGCTGGTGGAGGAGGCCCCCGCGCCGTTCCTGACGGACGAACAGAACGCCGAGCTGTACCGCGCGTCCAAGGCCATCCTCAAGGAGGCCGGCTACGAGGGCGCCGGCACCTGCGAATTCCTCGTCGGCCAGGACGGCACCATCTCCTTCCTGGAGGTCAACACCCGCCTCCAGGTCGAGCACCCGGTCACCGAGGAGGTCACCGGTATCGACCTGGTCCGCGAGATGTTCCGGATCGCCGACGGCGAGGAGCTCGGCTACGACGACCCGGCGGTGCGCGGCCACTCCTTCGAGTTCCGCATCAACGGCGAGGACCCGGGCCGCAACTTCCTCCCCGCGCCCGGCACGGTCACCCGGTTCGACGCGCCGACCGGCCCCGGTGTGCGTCTGGACGCCGGCGTCGAGGCCGGCTCGGTCATCGGCCCGGCCTGGGACTCCCTGCTGGCCAAGCTGATCGTCTCCGGCGCCACCCGCGAGCAGGCCCTGCAGCGGGCCGCCCGCGCCCTGGCGGAGTTCACCGTCGAGGGAATGGCCACCGCCATCCCGTTCCACCGCACGGTCGTCCAGGACCCCGCCTTCGCGCCCGAACTCACCGGCTCCGCCGACCCGTTCACGGTCCACACCCGCTGGATCGAGACCGAGTTCGTCAACGAGATCCCGCCGTTCGCCGCGCCCGGCGGCGAGGAGGCCGAGACCGACGCCCGTGAGACGGTCGTCGTCGAGGTCGGCGGCAAGCGCCTGGAGGTCTCGCTGCCGTCCTCGCTGGGGATGCCGCTGGCCCGGGCCGCGGTCGCCGGCGGCGCCAAGCCCAAGCGCAAGGCCGCCAAGAAGGCCGGCAGCGCCGCCTCCGGCGACGCCCTCGCCTCCCCGATGCAGGGCACCATCGTCAAGGTCGCCGTCGAGGAGGGCCAGCAGGTCACCGAGGGCGAACTGGTCGTCGTCCTGGAGGCCATGAAGATGGAGCAGCCGATCAACGCCCACCGCACCGGCACGGTCAAGGGCCTGACCGCCGAGGTCGGCGCCGCGCTCACGTCCGGCGCGGTGATCTGCGAGATCAAGGACTGACGCGGCAGCGGTCCGCACGACGCGTGAGGGGCTCCCGGCGAACGCCGCCGGGAGCCCCTCACGCGTATCCGCCCGCCGCTAGGAGTTCCCCACCACGTCCTCCGGGAACGTCAGCTGCTCGTTCATCCAGGTGAGCGCGGCGGGCAGTTCGCGCCGCCAGGTGGCGAAGTTGTGGCTGCCGTGGTCGAGGACGACCGAGTCCGCCTTCATCGGCGGGCGCACCGCGGCCAGGAAGTCCCGCGCGGCCGGGTAGTTCTTCTCACCGGTGCGGCTCGTACCGATCAGCACGTTCACCTGCGGCGCCGGCAGATGCCGCAGCCGCCACACCAGATCGTGCTCCTGGCGCCGCCGGGCCCGGTCCCGGCCGTCACCGAAGAGGTTGCCGGTGGTCGGGTCGTTGCTGACCTTGTAGTCGGGCGAGAGGGCGGCCGCCGAGGTGTACGTACGGTCGTGCCGCATGGCCAGCTGCAGCGCGCAGCTGCCGCCCGAGGAGTAGCCCAGGACGCCCCAGCCGCCCGGGTCGTGCCCGACGCGGTAGTGCGACTTCAGCGCCTCCGGAACGTCCCGCGCGAAGAACGTCTCGGCCTGCGGGCCGCCGGGCACGTCGACGCACTGGGTGTCGCGCGGCGGCGCGATGGTGGGCCGCATCATCACGATGACCGTCGGCTGCATCCGCCCGGACCGGATCATCGCGGCGGCGGTCTGCGGCAGCCGCAGGTGCTGCCCCAGCAGGAACGTCCCGCCCGGATAGCCGCTCAGCGCGACGATCACGGGGAAGCGCTGGCGGGCGTACTGCGGCTGGAAGTACTGCGGCGGCAGATAGACGTACGCCGGGTCCGCCGCCCGGGTCCGCCGCCCGACGATCCGCACCGACTCGACCCGGCCCACCAGCTCCGGCCGGCCCTTCGGCAGCCCGTGCACCTTGTCCAGGCCGTCCGGACCGGACGTCTGCACCAGCCCCTTCGACGGGTCGCCGGCCGGGCCCGCCGCACCGCCGTCGCCCCACTTGCCGACCGCGGCCGGCGCATCGTCGTACAGGCCGAGCAGTTCGTGCCACGACGCGTAGAACTGGAAGTTGGCGTTCACCGCCAGCCCGAGCGCCGAGACGACGGCCAGCTGGGTCAGCACGATCGAACCGAGCCGCCCCAGCATCGCCCGCGGACCGCGCCCGGCGAACCGCGGCCACAGCCAGAGCGTGAGCGCCACACAGACCACGGCGACCGCGGCCATGGCGTACAACAGCGACCGGCTGGTCAGTCCCATGACGATTTTCCCCAGACGTCCCGCGCCGTGCCCCGCTCCCCCGGCGGCCCGCCACGGCGTATTCCGCGGTCCTCCGGAAGGGCCCGGAAGACCTCATTGCGCCAGGTTTGATGTCCCTTGACGCCCCGGCGTTGCGGGCCCCCGCAGGAGTTCGCCCGCGCGACCACTGGGGGATGCCGGGGCTTCATGCGCGGTCCGCCGGACGGCCACTTCCCGGCCCGGGCCGGGCCCCTTCCCCTCCCGCGGGAACTACCCGGTCTGAGAGCGCGTCTCGCCCTGCGGGCAGCGGCACCCGATCACCCTGCCCAGAACCACGGCCGCAGACCGGTATGGCGTTCAGGAGGAGGCACCGCGCGCGTGACCACAGAACTCTGCTCCGTGACCGGCGTCCGCCAAGCCATCACCGTCGTTCTCCCCGTACGCCTGCCGGCAACCCCGTCCTGGGACGAGGGCCCCATCCCGTTCGAACTCGGCAGCCGCCGCGCCGACGCGCAGACCCGGCAGACGTACTTCACCCCGGCAGCGGCGCGGGTACTGTACGGAACGCCGGAACGCCCCTGCCGGTGGCACCGCTTCGTGCAGCTCACCCACGGCCCACTGCACCTGCACGGCCTGGAGCTGCTGCGCACCGCGACCGACCGCTCCCACCGGCACGCGCTGGCGATCCTGCACTTCAGCGTCGAAGGGCCGGCGCTGCTGGATACCCTACGCGCCATCGGCCACCGCCATACGGCGGGCGACGATCCGCTGACCGGACCGCTGGACCCGCACGCCCTGCTCAGTGGAGTGGCAGAGCTCAGAACGGCTGAGTCGCCGTTCGCCATCGCCCGCCCCTACACGGTGGCCTTCTTCACCCCCGGCCCCGAGCACACCGCTGCCCTACGCCATGACGACCGGCTGGCGGACACAGCCGATCGCTGGCTGTGGCAGCTCGCCTCCCGCTCCACCGACGCCGACTTTCCCTCGGCGCCCGAGCACCTGGCGTCCCAGACCGACGCCACCGTCCGGATCTCCGCCGACTGGAGCGCACTCGTGCTCCGCCACGGAGCGGCCTTCCTCGGGCACCGCCCGGACCAGGGCGACGGCGATTTCTACGACTTCGCCGCCCTGCACCACCGCACCATCTACCTCGACGCGCTACTCCTCGGCACGGTGCAGCGGGACCACATCGATGAGCTCACCGACGCACTGTCCGGCGTCTTCGACGATCCGAACCTCGGCCCACGGGTCGCCACCCTGGAACAGCGCATCGCCAGTTTCCGCAGCACCTACTGGCGCCAGCATCTGACCGCCCACGGCCCGGCCAACGAACTGCTCCTCGCCTTCCAGGCGCAGTACCGCCTTCCGGACCGCTTTGCGGAGATCCTCGCGGAGGCGGCCGACTACTCCCGGCTCGTCCAGACACAGGACAGTCAGCAGATCGCCGGCGCCCTCGGCGTACTGACCATCCTCGGGCTCCCGCTGAGCACCGCCCTGGGCATCCTCCAGGTGCTCGACGACCACGACCCCGGCCATTTGCTGCTCGCCCTCGGGGCCGCCGCCCTCGCCACCGCCGTCGCGTTCACCAGCCGCTACGGCCGTCTCGTCCTGTCGTCCCTGCGAGACCGGGTCCGCAGCGGGCCGGACTGACCGCACCCGGCACGCCAACCCCCTTGCAGAAACTGGCAGTTGAGGTAAACGACCTTGGTACCATCGAATAAAAACTGCCGAAGAGGACACGGACGACGTGACAGTCAACGAGGGCGGGTCACTCCGGCTTTACAAGAAGGCTTTACGGTACGCCGAGTCGGACCCCGAGGTCTTTCTCAGCACCGCGAGGAGAGCGGCGGAGTCGATCCTCTTGGATATCGCCATGCAAGAAGCGGTCGGCTCCAAGCCGACACTCGAATCCTTACTGACCGTCCTGGCGGCCAAAGGGCTCGTCCCACCGAAGGTGGTGCTGGCCGTACGGACGATCCAGAATTACGGGAACTACGGCAGTCACGCGCAGCAGAACTTGGACGAGGAGATCTCCAGCGAAGACATCCGCCCGTGCCTCAACGCCTTGACACAATTGGCCGTCTGGTACGGACGCACGAGCAAGGCACTGGCTGAGGACGAGGCCCGGCAGAGCCTGACCGACATCCAGGGCACCGCATGCACCACGCGCCTTGCCGATTCCACACTGATCGTAGTGAAGGCCCTGCTGCTGGGCTGCGGTTTCGAGCAGTTGCTCAGCCAGCGCAACCACCGGCTGGTGCAGGTCCAGTTACCGTGGTCGGACCACCTGGTCAGGGACGTCTCCGGCCGCCTGCTCGACCTCGCGATCTACAACGAGCGGCGGGTGCATCGCCTGCTCGAAGCGGAGGAGCGGGTCCGGGACCAGGTGGTGCCCCTCGGACGCGTCGGCTATTCGATGGGCGGGCGCAATTTCTACCTGCTCGCGGCACGCGCCGGCCGCTGGGGAAACATGACCGCGGAGGAATTCCTGGCGGATCCCGCCGGAGCACAAATCGCGGTGCCCAAACTCAGCGATATGTTCGACAACATCCTGGCGGCATTCTCCACCGACGAGGCCGGCCTACGGGACATGGGTGTGACCATTCTGGACGTCCCCCACCATCTCGGCCTGGAACTCTTCCACCTGAACCGCGACGTACTGGCCGTGGGCGGGCAGAACCTCCGCATGCACGCGCGCGACGACGACGGCTATTTCGAACTGCTCAACTCCGAGATGCTGCCGTCGCAGGCGCAGGAAACGCTGCGCTCGGCAGCCGCCAACGTCCTGATCGCCAACCGGTCATGGCTCACGGACGTGGGCGCCGAACCGGCCGATCTCCACCGTGAACTGATGCGCCGCTTCCACGACCTGGGGGCGGAGAAGAGCCGGTTCGAGGAACTCGTCCAGGACCTCGTCACCCATGCCTCCTTCCCGCAGGAAAGCAGCCGCGCAGGACGGGAACGGCTGGTGCGCCATGTCCTGTTCGAGAGTTACCGGCTGGGAGAGGCATGCTAGAGCGCGACCGCACGGCCCCTCCTGAAGGAGCCAGGGCGGCGAAGCGGGTGCTCGTCGCCGGGGGCGCCAACTTCGACGTCATCATCACGGCGGCCCGGCTGCCGGAGGAGCACGAGAAGCTCCGCGGCGGTTCGTTCTCGGCGACGCCGGGTGGTTCCGCGGCCAACACCGCGCTGGGCCTGGCCCGGCAGGGCTGCGCGGTCCGGCTGGTATCGGCAGTCGGCAATGACGCCCTGGGACGCGTCTGCCTCGACGACCTCCGAGCAGGAGGCGTGGACACCTCGCTGGTCCAGGTTGATCCCATCGCCCGGACCAGCATGGCCATCGTCTTCTCAGCGGGTACGGGAAAGCGGATGATGACGTTCGCGGGCGCGGACCGCGAGGCCGCGATCGGGGCGGTCACCGAAGGCGACGTCCGCGCCGTGGACCACCTGCACGTCGTCGGTGAGCCCACTCCGCCGCTGAGGCGGCTGGTGAGCCTGGCCCGGCAGTACGGCCGGTCGGTCTCGGTCGAGTGGAACGGCCGCGACATGAGCACGCTCGCCCGGGGGCCGTACCTGAACCTGATGAACGCGGACGAGGCGCGGTCCCTTCCCGGTGCCTCACCGGACGACACTGCGGCCACCGCACAGCGGTACGCCGAAGCGCTCAAGGGCGAGGTGATCGTGACACTCGGTGCCCGCGGTGCACTATGGGCATCGCCCGGCCGTCCGCCCCTGCACGTCCCCACCCGATCCGTCGAACCAGTGGACCGCACCGGTGGCGGCGATGCCTTCAACGCCGGCGTCATTGCCGGTTGGCTCAGCGGCGCATCTCCGGAGCACTGCCTACGCCGGGGACTCGACGCAGCGTTGCACGTCATCACGAGGATAGGAGCACAACCATGACCAGATGGCTCGGCATCGCCCTGCTCCCGGACGCGGACCACCTCAGGTCCGCGATCCGGCTGCAGAAGGACATCGGCGGCGAGCACCAGCTGCGTCCGCCCCTGACGGCGGACGGGAACCTCCCCCATGTGACCGTCTTCCAAGGGCCGTTCACCGATGCGATCGACCCCGAGGCAGAACTCGACAAGGTCGGTGGCTCGGTACCGCTGCCGAGCACGGTGCGTCTCACCGCCACCGGCATCGTCTACCAGCCCACCGGCTGGGTCTTCCTCGCCCTGGAAAGGCCGCCCCTGCTGATGAGCCTGCAGGAAGCGGCACTCGACGCCCTGGACGGCCATCTCGACCGTGCGGCTTTCGATCGGACCAAGGACACCTCGCGGTTCTCCGAGAGTGAGCGCGCCAGCTTCGCGCGCTACGGATACCGCTACACCGGCGACGCCTACGCTCCCCACATCACCCTCGGGCGGGCCGAGGAACAGGTCGCCCAGGACCTGGTGCGCACCGCACCCGAGCGCACGTCCGTACCGAAGGAGTGGGTGTTCGACCGGCTCAGCTTCTATGTGATGGGCGAGCACGGAGCCCACGCAACGACGCTGGCGGAACGAACTCTGGGCCTGACGTGAGCGACGCTGCCACGCTCCAGGCGGTCGCCGAGGAGGCCGTCGACGCCGGGAACGCCTGCTTGGCCCGTGCCCAGCGGGGTGACGGGACAGCGAGATGGTTCAAGCCCTCGGGGGAAGAGGTGACCGCCGCGGACATCGAGGTCGAGCGGGTGATCTCGCAGGCCCTGCGACGGCGCACCCCCGACATCCCGGTCGTCGGCGAGGAGTCCGCCGGCGCCTGGCCGCCGCCGACCAGATGCTGGCTGCTGGACCCCATCGACGGCACCATGAATTTCGCGCGCGGGGCTCCGTTCTACGCCGTCTCATTGGCGTACGTGGAAGACGGACAGCCCCGTCTCGGTGTCATCGACGCTCCGGCCCTCGGCCGCCGGTGGCGTACGGGACCGCAGGGCGGGGGGCGAAGCGCCGCGACGCCCCCCGCCCGGAAGGTGCACGAGGCGGTCATCGGCATCACGGGCACCGGCTCCGCCGACGCCCTCCTCGGCCCGCGCATCGGGCAGCTGCAGGCGGCGGCGTGCCGGGTGAGGATGCAGGGCGCCATGAGCCTGGACCTCGTCGGAGTGACGGAGGGCTGGCTGGACGCCTGCGTGTGCCTGCACCCCAAGCCATGGGATGTGGCGGCCGGCGTGGCCCTCCTCCGTGAGCGGGGCACAGCGGTCCTGGGTGACGGCGGTCAGGACTTCGCTTTCGGTTCCCCGCTCCTGGTGGCGGGCAACGCGTCTTTGGCGCAGAGCGTGCTGACCGTGCTCACGGTGGCGGAGCAGCACCATTCGGCGCGGCCGGCTGAGAAGGGCGACGACGGCTGAACCGAGAGGGCAGCTGGTAAAGGAATCGGCTGGCGGAGGGCTCCGACAATGCTTGCGTACCGCACCGAGACATCCCCTCACCGGGCAATGGCATCCTGGACCCACCGGGCCGCAACCGGCCGGGTCGAGGGAGGACGGCGATGGCGACCGAGACGGCAGGGCAGCGGCAGGTGGGCGGGCCGCCGGCGACCGCGGCGGTGCGGTCACCGGACGTGCGACCGATGCGGGCCGACGCCCGCCGCAACTACGAGCGGCTGCTGACCGAGGCCCGTACGGCCTTCACCGAGCACGGTACGGACACCTCGCTGGAGGACATCGCGCGCCGCGCCGGCGTCGGCATCGGCACCCTCTACCGGCACTTCCCCAACCGCACCGCCCTCATGGGCGCGGTCTTCCAGAGCGAGGTCGACGCCCTGCTCGCCCATGCCAGGGACCTCGCCGACGCCCCGCAGCCGTGCGCCGCGCTGGTCGACTGGCTGCGGGCGATCATCACCCATGCCAGCACCTACCGTGGACTGTCCCGCGCCCTGATGACGGCATCGGCGGACGAGAGCTCGGGGATGGCGCGGTGCAGCGTGCCGATGCGGGAGGCCGGCGGCGCGCTGCTGGCCCGCGCCCAGGAGGCCGGGGCGGTACGGCCCGACGTCAACATCAGCGATCTGATGCAGCTGACCAACGGCATCGCACTGGCCGTCGAGGAGTCCCCGGACGACCCGAAGCTCGCCGACCGGCTGCTGACCCTGACCCTGACCGGCCTGAAGCCCTGACCGGACGGGACCTGCCCCAGCGCTCCTCAGCGGCGCCGCGGCGCGAGGTCCGCGACCCGGCCGCCCGGCGCCTCGGACAGCGACGGGGCCGACCGCAGCTGCGGCCCCCCGCCCCCGGCCGGCCCGTGGCTGCGCCGCTGGCCCGGCAGCGGGACGTCCCGCCGGGGGCCCCGGCGGTCACCCGCCCCGCCGTCCAGGCCCGGCTGGCCGGCACCGTGCCCGGCACCCGTACCGCCGGCGACGGCGATCTGGACGCCCTGGTCGGCCAGCGCCTGGAGCTCCGTCGCGGCCCGGTCGTCGTGGGCCGGCGGCTCGTCCGTCACCAGACGGGTGATCACATCCGTCGGCACGGTCTGGAACATCGTGTCGGAACCGAGCTTGGTGTGGTCGGCGAGCACCACCACCTCCCCCGCCGCCTGCACCAGCGCCCGGTCGACGCTGGCGGAGAGCATGTTGGACGTGGACAGCCCGCGCTCGGCGGTCAGCCCGCTGCCCGACAGGAAGGCGCGGGACACCCGGAGCCCCTGCAGGGACTGCTCGGCACCGCTGCCGACCAGCGCGTAGTTGGAGCCGCGCAGGGTGCCCCCGGTCATCACCACCTCGACGCGGTTGGCGTGCGCCAACGCCTGGGCGACCAGCAGGGAGTTGGTGACGACGGTCAGCCCGGGCACCCGGGCGAGCCGGCGGGCCAGCTCCTGGGTGGTCGTCCCGGCGCCGACGACGATGGCCTCGCCCTCTTCGACGAAACCGGCCGCGAGATCGGCGATGGCCGTTTTCTCCGCGGTCGCTAGATGGGATTTCTGCGGGAATCCGGATTCGCGGGTGAAGCCTCCCGGGAGGACCGCGCCGCCGTGCCGGCGGTCGAGCAGTCCCTCTGCCTCCAGCGCCCGCACGTCCCGCCGTACGGTCACTTCGGAGGTCTGGACGACGCGGGCGAGCTCCCGGAGCGACACCGCTCCGTTGGCGCGCACCATTTCAAGGATCAATTGGCGACGTTCTGCAGCGAACACGAAACTGACAGTAACGCCAACGACCGTCTGTTTTCAGCAGGTTGCACCAATTAACGGAAGTTGTTCACGCCGCACAGCGTGACGTGGTATGCGCGGCGCATATGTCGCCGGTACCTCGAACTCCCCTGCCCCGCACACCGCTTGCTGCCTGGTCAACCGGCCTGACGGCCGGGCCGCGGCGGAACCGGCCGACGGCCCCGCGACCGGCCTCCCCGTAGTGGACTGCAGGGACGTTTCATCCCAAGTGCTCACCGGGGGCACAAAGTTTTCAATCGCCGTTCGCCGGCGGCATATCGGCGCTTTATCGGTTGTTCACCGTGGTCACGGCCGCCCGCCGCCGCGCACCGGCCGCCGGGCACCCGCCCGCCGGCCGGCCACGCGCTGCGCCCTACTCGCTGCCCGTCTTCCGCGCGTGCAGCTGCCGGGCGACCTCGGCGATCGAACCGGACAGCGACGGGTACACGGTGAAGGCGCTGGCGATCTGCTCGACGGTCAGATTGTTGTCGACCGCGATCGAGATCGGGTGGATGAGCTCGCTGGCGCGCGGGGAAACGACCACACCGCCGACCACGATGCCGGTGCCGGGACGGCAGAACAGCTTCACGAAACCGTCGCGGATGCCCTGCATCTTCGCCCGCGGATTGCGCAGCAGCGGAAGCTTCACGACCCGGGCGTCGATCTTCCCGGCATCGACATCGGCCTGCGAATAGCCGACCGTGGCGATCTCGGGGTCGGTGAAGACGTTCGCGGACACCGTCTTGAGGTTGAGCGGCGTGACCGCGTCACCGAGGAAGTGGTACATCGCGATCCGGCCCTGCATGGCCGCGACCGACGCCAGCGCGAAGACGCCGGTGCAGTCACCGGCCGCGTACACGCCCGGCGCGCTGGTCCGCGAGACCTTGTCCGTCCAGACGTGGCCGGACTCCTTCAGCTTGACCCCGGCGCCCTCCAGCCCGATGCCCTCGGTGTTGGGGATCGAGCCGACCGCCATCAGGCAGTGCGTACCGGAGATCGTCCGCCCGTCGGACAGCGTCACCTCGACCCGGTCGCCCACCCGCTTGGCGGACTGCGCCCGCGAGCGCGCCATGACGTTCATGCCGCGCCGCCGGAAGACGTCTTCCAGGACCGCGGCGGCGTCCGGGTCCTCGCCCGGCAGCACCCGGTCCCGGGACGAGACCAGCGTGACGCGGGAGCCGAGCGCCTGGTAGGCGCCGGCGAACTCGGCGCCGGTGACACCCGACCCGACCACGATGAGCTCCTCGGGCAGCTCGTCGAGGTCGTAGACCTGCGTCCAGTTCAGGATCCGCTCACCGTCGGGCAGCGCGTCCGGGATCTCGCGGGGGTGCGCGCCGGTGGCGATCAGCACCGCGTCCGCGATCAGGCCCTCGGTCGTGCCGTCCGCCGCGGTCACCGTCACCTTGCGCGAACCGTCCGGCGCCTGGCCCGGCTCCAGCCGGCCGCGGCCGCGCATGACCCGGCCGCCGGCACGGGTCACCGACGCCGTGATGTCATGCGACTGGGCGAGCGCGAGCCGTTTGACCCGTCGGTTGACCTTCCCCAGGTCCACGCCCACGACGCGGGCCGGCCGCTCGTTGTGCGGGGTGTCGTCCTCGACGATGATGCCGAGCTCTTCGTACGACGAGTCGAAGGTCGTCATCACCTCGGCCGTCGCGATCAGGGTCTTCGACGGCACGCAGTCGGTGAGCACCGACGCCCCGCCCAGACCGTCGCAGTCGACGACGGTCACCTCCGCGCCGAGAGAGGCCGCCACCAGGGCCGCTTCGTATCCGCCGGGTCCGCCACCGATGATCACGATCCGAGTCACGTACTCCATTGTCCCGCACGCCCGTACGTCCCTCGCGCCCGGGGGCGGAGTGGAGGCGGAGTGCGGTCCCTACGTGCGCCGGGGCACGCGCTGCCCCGCCCTTGTACGAACCTCCGGTACCAGGAGCCCGACGGGCATCCTCCCGTACCCTCGGAACCATGTCGCTCTACGCCGCGTACGCCGGCAACCTCGACGCGCGGCTGATGTCCCGCCGCGCACCGCACTCGCCGCTGCGCGGCACGGGCTGGCTCAGCGGCTGGCGACTCACCTTCGGCGGCGAGCAGATGGGCTGGGAAGGCGCCCTCGCGACGGTCGTCGAGGATCCGGACTCCCAGCTCTTCGTCGCGCTCTACGACATCGCCCCGATGGACGAGGAGTCCATGGACCGGTGGGAGGGCGTCGGCATGGGCATCTACCGCCGGATGCGGGTCCGGGTGCACACCCTCGAAGGCGACGAGACCGCCTGGATCTACGTCCTCAACGGCTACGAGGGCGGCCTGCCCTCCGCCCGCTACCTGGGCGAGATCGCCGACGCCGCGGAATCCGCCGGCGCCCCGCACGACTACGTCATGGAACTCCGCAAGCGGCCCTGCTGACGGGCGCGGGCGGCCGGGCCTGCCGACCCGGCGCCGTCCGGCCGTGCTCACGTCACGTCCCGTGGCGTGCTCACGCCACGTCCCGGGCGCGACCGCGCCGGGTCCCGCGGCGCGTTCGTCGAAAGCCACAAGACCACGTTCCCCGCACCGTGAGCAGCGACATCTACGCGCGTAGGGGAATACCGGCTACCCTCGTCCGCGTGAACGCATCTGTTACCCCGGACATCGCGCGCGACCCCCAGGGCGCCGCCGACGCCGCCGCCGCCCGCCTGCGCGAGCTGACCGGCGCCGAGACCCACGACGTCGCCCTGGTGATGGGCTCCGGCTGGGCGCCGGCAGCCGAGGCCCTGGGCGCGCCCGAGCACGAATTCCCCGTCACCGAGCTGCCCGGCTTCCCGCCCCCGGCCGTCGCCGGCCACGGCGGCAAGATCCGCTCCTACCAGGTCGGCGAGAAGCGCGCCCTGGTCTTCCTCGGACGCACCCACTACTACGAGGGCCGGGGCGTCGCCGCCGTCGCCCACGGCGTCCGCACCGCCGTCGCCGCCGGCTGCAAGACCGTCGTCCTCACCAACGGGTGCGGCGGTCTGCGCGCGGGCATGCGCCCGGGCCAGCCGGTCCTCATCAGCGACCACCTCAACCTCACCGCCACTTCCCCGATCGTCGGCGCGAACTTCGTCGACCTGACGGACCTGTACTCGCCGCGCCTGCGCGCGCTGTGCAAGGAGATCGACCCGAGCCTGGAGGAGGGCGTCTACGCCCAGTTCCCCGGCCCGCACTACGAGACCCCGGCCGAGATCAAGATGATCCGGACCCTGGGCGCCGACCTGGTCGGCATGTCCACCGTCCTGGAGGCCATCGCGGCCCGCGAGGCCGGTGCGGAGGTGCTCGGGCTGTCGCTGGTGACCAACCTCGCCGCCGGCATGACGGGTGAGCCGCTCAACCACGAAGAGGTCCTGCAGGCCGGCCGCGACTCCGCGACCCGGATGGGGACCCTGCTCGGACAGGTCCTCAGCAAGATCTGAGTCCGGCCGAGGCCCCGGTCACGGTCGGACGCCGCCGGCCGTGGTCAGACCGCCGAGGCCCCGGCCGTGGTCAGGCCGGGGCCGGCCGGTGGTTCCCCGCACCCACCTCACCCACCGCACCCACAGGCAGGAGCATGACGTGGCTACCGAATCCGCGGAGCTGATCGACCGGGCCCAGGCTTGGCTGGCCGAGGACCCCGACCCGGAGACCCGGGACGAGTTGTCCAAGCTGATCGCGGCCGAGGACACCGACGAGCTGGCGGCCCGGTTCGCCGGCACCCTGCAGTTCGGCACGGCCGGGCTGCGCGGGGAGCTGGGCGCGGGCCCGATGCGGATGAACCGTTCGGTGGTCATCCGGGCCGCGGCCGGCCTCGCCGCGTACCTCCGGGCGAAGGGCGAGGGTTCCGGCCTGGTCGTCATCGGCTACGACGCGCGCCACAAGAGCGCCGACTTCGCGCGGGACACCGCGGCCGTCATGGTCGGCGCCGGCCTGCGCGCCGCGCTGCTGCCGCGTCCGCTGCCCACCCCCGTCCTGGCCTTCGCGATCCGGCACCTGGGCGCGGTGGCCGGCGTCGAGGTCACCGCCAGCCACAACCCGCCGCGCGACAACGGCTACAAGGTCTACCTGGGTGACGGTTCGCAGATCGTGCCCCCGGCCGACGGGGAGATCGCCGCGGAGATCGCCGCGGTGCGCTCGCTGGCGGACGTCCCACGGCCCGAGTCCGGCTGGGAGACCCTCGACGACGCGGTCCTGGAGGCCTACCTGGCGCGCACCGACGCGGTGCTGACGCCCGGCTCGGCGCGGGACCTCGACGTCGTCTACACGCCGATGCACGGCGTCGGCCGGGACGTGCTCACCGCCGCCTTCGCCCGGGCCGGCTTCCCGGCCCCCGTGGTCGTCCGGGAGCAGGCCGAGCCGGACCCGGACTTCCCGACGGTGGCGTTCCCCAACCCGGAGGAGCCGGGCGCGATGGACCTCGCGTTCGCCACCGCCCGGGAGCGGGGCGAAGACGTCGACCTGGTGATCGCCAACGACCCGGACGCGGACCGCTGCGCCGTCGCCGTTCCGTCCCCCGGCACCCCGGAGGGCTGGCGGATGCTGCGTGGTGACGAGGTCGGCGCGCTGCTCGCCGCCCACCTCGTCAGCAAGCAGGCGTCCGGCACGTTCGCGACGACCATCGTCTCCTCGCAGCTGATGTCCCGTATCGCCGCGGCCGCCGCGCTGCCCTACGAGGAGACCCTGACCGGCTTCAAGTGGCTGGCCCGGGTGGACGGTCTGCGGTACGCCTACGAGGAGGCGCTCGGGTACTGCGTCGACCCGGAGGGCGTCCGCGACAAGGACGGCATCACCGCCGCCCTGCTGGTCGCCGAGCTGGCCGCGGAGCTCAAGCGGGCCGGCCGGACCGTCGCCGACCTGCTGGACGACCTCGCGGTCGAGTTCGGGGTGCACGCCACCGACCAGCTGTCGGTGCGGGTCGAGGACCTGACGCTGATCGCCGACGCGATGCGCAGGCTCCGCGAGCAGCCGCCGGCCGCGCTGGCGGGTCTGGCGGTGACCCGGGCGGACGATCTGAACCAGGGCACCGACGCCCTCCCGCCGACCGACGGGCTGCGCTACTACCTCTCCGGCTCCCCGGAGGCCGGTATCGAGTCCGCCCGGGTCGTGGTGCGTCCCAGCGGCACCGAGCCCAAGCTGAAGTGCTACCTGGAGGTCGTCGCGCCGGTGTCCGGTCCGGAGGCGCTCGAAGCGGCGCGTACGAAGGCGGCCGCCGCGCTGGCCGCCATCAAGGAGGACCTGTCGGCGGCGGCCGGGATCTGACGGTCACCGCACGGCTTGGAAAGGCCCCTCGCCCGCGGGCGGGGAGCCTTTCCCTGGGTGTCGAGGGTGAAGTCGGTGCCCTGTTTCTCCCTCGCCCGCGGGCGGGGGGCCTTTTGTACGGGAGCCGGAGCCCGCAGGATGTCAGAGGGCGAGCATCACGGCCAGGCCGACGGCACCGACCGCGAGGGGCGCGAGGATCCCGTACGACCAGCGGACCACCGGCTCACCCTGGGCGTCCGCCCGGCCCGCGACGCGTTCCTTGATCTCGCGCAGCTCGTCGAGCGCCTGGTCGGCCATGGCCCGCGGCACCGGCCCGGCGCCGGCGTCCGGGCCGAACCGGGGGGCGTCCGCGCCGGCGCCGCGCAGGGCCTGCCGGTTCGCCTTCTTGCGCTGCCGCAGCGAGACCGGGATCGCCCAGAGCTGGAACTTCCCGGCGGTGGTGAAGACCTCCGTGGCGAACGAGGCCCGCAGCTCCTCGACCGCACCCCACGGGAGCGTGATCGTACGGAAGGGGTTGCGCACGGTCAGCCGCTCGTCACCGGCCCGTACCAGCGGCCGCAGGGTGAAGGCGGCCACCAGCGGGACGCCGAGGAGCAGGGCGAACACCGTGGTCAGCCTGGTGTGCGGGGTGCCGCGCAGCAGGGCGTCGGCGCCGAGCCAGCCGCCGAGCAGCAGGAGCAGGACGCCGCCGACGAGGGACGCGGGCGAGCGGTAGCTGCGCTCGGCGTACTGCTGCGGTGGCGGGGTGGTCCGGTCCTGGCGCGTCATGCCGCCGATTCTGCCTGACCGTCCGGATGCCGGACATTGCGTTACGGCATCATTCGGGCCGACGGCCGGAATGGCGGCATCCAGGGGGATGACATTGCGCTACGCGCGTAGATATGCTCCCCTCGTGACCATGCCCATCACTGTTCCCGCATACGGCAAGGAAGCCGCGGGGCGTCTGGCGTCAATGGCGGACGTGACCGCCGACGACGGTGCGCTGCGCCGCTTCCTCCACGGCCTCCCCGGCGTCGACGCGGTCGGCCTTGAGGCCCGCGCCGCCACCCTCGGCACCCGCTCGATCAAGACCACGGCGAAGGCGTACGCCATCGACCTCGCCATGTCGATGATCGACCTGACGACCCTCGAAGGCGCGGACACCCCGGGCAAGGTCCGGGCGCTGTGCGCCAAGGGCATCAACCCCGATCCCACCGACCGCACCGCTCCCCGGGTCGCGGCGATCTGCGTCTACCCCGACATGGTCGCGACGGCCAAGGAGGCGCTCGGCGACTCCGGCATCCACGTCGCGTCCGTCGCCACCGCGTTCCCCGCCGGCCGCGCCGCACTGCCGGTCAAGCTGGCCGACACCCGGGACGCGGTCGCGGCCGGCGCCGACGAGATCGACATGGTGATCGACCGAGGCGCCTTCCTCTCCGGCCGCTACATGGCGGTCTTCGAGGAGATCAAGCAGGTGAAGGAGGCCTGCCGCCGCGAGGACGGCAGCGCCGCCCACCTGAAGGTCATCTTCGAGACCGGCGAGCTCCAGACGTACGACAACGTCCGCCGGGTCTCCTGGCTGTCGATGCTGGCCGGCGCCGACTTCATCAAGACCTCCACCGGCAAGGTGGCCGTGAACGCCACCCCGCCCGTCACCCTGCTGATGCTGGAGGCGGTGCGCGACTTCCACGCCGCCACCGGCGTGCAGGTCGGCGTGAAGCCGGCCGGCGGGATCCGCACCACCAAGGACGCCATCAAGTACCTGGTGATGGTCAACGAGACGCTCGGCGAGCCCTGGCTGACCCCCGACTGGTTCCGCTTCGGCGCCTCCAGCCTCCTGAACGACCTGCTGATGCAGCGCCAGAAGCTCAGCACCGGCCGCTACTCCGGCCCCGACTACGTCACGGTGGACTGAGGCACCCATGACCTTCGATTACGCACCCGCACCCGAGTCCCGCTCGGTCGTCGACATCGCGCCGTCCTACGGGCTGTTCATCGACGGCGAGTTCGCCCCGGCCGCCGACGGCAAGGTCTTCAAGACCGTCTCCCCGTCGTCCGAGGAGGTCCTCTCCGAGGTCGCCCAGGCCACCTCCGACGACGTCGACCGGGCCGTGAAGGCCGCCCGCAAGGCGTTCGAGAAGTGGTCCGCGCTGCCGGGCGCCGAGCGCGCCAAGTACCTGTTCCGGATCGCCCGGATCATCCAGGAGCGCTCGCGCGAGCTGGCCGTCCTGGAATCGCTCGACAACGGCAAGCCGATCCGCGAGTCCCGCGACGCCGACCTGCCGCTGGTCGCCGCGCACTTCTTCTACTACGCGGGCTGGGCCGACAAGCTCGACCACGCGGGCTACGGCCCGAACCCGCGCCCCCTGGGCGTCGCGGGCCAGGTGATCCCGTGGAACTTCCCCCTGCTGATGCTGGCGTGGAAGATCGCCCCGGCGCTGGCGACCGGCAACACGGTCGTGCTGAAGCCGGCCGAGACCACCCCGCTGTCCGCCCTGTTCTTCGCCGACGTCTGCCGCCAGGCGGGCCTGCCCAAGGGCGTCGTCAACATCCTCACCGGAGACGGCTCGACGGGCGCGGCGCTGGTGGCCCACCCCGACGTCAACAAGGTGGCCTTCACCGGCTCCACCGAGGTCGGCAAGGCCATCGCCCGCACGGTCGCCGGCACGGACAAGAAGCTCACCCTCGAACTGGGCGGCAAGGCGGCGAACATCGTCTTCGACGACGCGCCGATCGACCAGGCCGTCGAGGGCATCGTCAACGGCATCTTCTTCAACCAGGGCCACGTCTGCTGCGCCGGCTCCCGTCTCCTCGTGCAGGAGTCGGTCCAGGATGAGCTGCTGGACGCCCTCAAGCGCCGGATGCAGACCCTGCGCGTGGGCGACCCGCTCGACAAGAACACCGACATCGGTGCGATCAACTCCGCCGAGCAGCTGGCCCGGATCACCGCGCTGGCCGACGCGGGCGAGGCCGAGGGCGCCGAGCGCTGGGCCCCCGCCTGTGAACTCCCCTCCGCCGGCTACTGGTTCGCCCCGACGCTCTTCACGGGTGTCACCCAGGCCCACCGGATCGCCCGGGAGGAGATCTTCGGCCCGGTGCTGTCCGTGCTGACCTTCCGCACCCCGGCCGAGGCCGTGGAGAAGGCCAACAACACCCCGTACGGCCTCTCCGCCGGCATCTGGACGGAGAAGGGCTCGCGCATCCTGTGGATGGCGAACAAGCTCCGCGCGGGCGTCATCTGGTCCAACACGTTCAACAAGTTCGACCCGGCCTCGCCGTTCGGCGGGTACAAGGAGTCGGGGTTCGGCCGCGAGGGCGGCCGGCACGGTCTGGAGGCGTACCTCGATGTCTGAGCGTCTGTCGGTCTTCAAGACCTACAAGCTGTACGTGGGCGGGAAGTTCCCGCGTTCCGAGAGCGGCCGGGTGTACGAGGTGAGTGACGCGAAGGGCAACTGGCGGGCGAACGCACCCCTGTCCTCCCGCAAGGACGCCCGCGACGCGGTGGTCGCCGCGCGCAAGGCGTTCGGCGGCTGGTCGGGCGCCACGGCGTACAACCGCGGGCAGATCCTCTACCGCATCGCCGAGATGCTGGAGGGCCGCCGCGACCAGTTCGTCGCCGAGGTCGCCGACGCCGAGGGGCTGTCCAGGTCCAAGGCCACCGCCCAGGTGGAGGCGGCGATCGACCGCTGGGTCTGGTACGCGGGCTGGTCCGACAAGGTCGCCCAGATCGCCGGCGGCGCCAACCCCGTCGCAGGCCCGTACTTCAACCTCTCCTCGCCCGAGCCGACCGGTGTGGTCGCGGTCCTGGCCCCGCAGGAGTCGTCGTTCCTGGGCCTGGTCTCGGTGATCGCGCCGGCGATCGTCACCGGCAACACCGTCGTGGTGGTCGCCTCGGAGAAGTCCCCGCTGCCGGCCCTGTCGCTGGGTGAGGTGCTGGCCACGTCCGACCTGCCGGGCGGTGTGGTCAACGTCCTCTCGGGCCGTACGGCGGAGATCGCCGCGCCGCTCGCCGCCCACCAGGACGTCAACGCGATCGATCTCGCCGGTGCGGACGCCGAGCTGGCCAAGGAGCTGGAGACCGCGGCGGCCGACAACCTCAAGCGGGTGCTGCGCCCGCGCGCCGAGGACTGGAGCGCCGACCCGGGCACGGACCGGCTGCTGGCCTTCCTGGAGACGAAGACGGTCTGGCACCCGATGGGTGTCTGATCCGGACGCGTCCACGACACACCACCGCCCCGGGTGCCGCGGCACCCGGGGCGGTGGTGTGTCCATAGGCGGACGGGAGTTCGTGGCTCAGCCGGGCAGGACCCGTTCGACCTTGTTGACCAGCGGGACGTCGCGGACCGCCGCGCCGCGCGAGAGGCTGCCGGTCACGAGAGTGGTGCTGAGCGGCTTGAAGTCGGCGACCTGGGTGCCGACGGCGTTGGCGAGCGGATCGACGGGGGTGTTGGCGAGCGGGTCCACCTGGACGTTCTTCAGCGGCCCGACGCCGCCGGCCGCGGAATGCAGCAGCGCTCCGGTCAGCGCGGAGGCGGTGGCACCGGTGTCGGTGCTGCGCTGCTCCTTGCCGTGCCGGTCAGGGCTGTGGTGGTCAGGACCGTGGTGATCAGGACCGTGGTGCGGGGTGGACGCGGGGGCCGCGCCCGCCGTCGCCGCACCGCCCCCCGCGAGCGCGGCGCCGGCCGCGGAGACCACCAGGCCGGCGCGCAGCAGGGTGCGCGGGACTCGGCTGGGCTTGGGACGTGCGTGGGAGGGCATCTGCCACCTGCCTGTGGTTCGGAAGCGTCGGAATGCGTCGGAAGCGTGAGGCGTTCCAGGGGCGTTGAGTAATCGTCTGGCTGCGTAGCGTAGTTGAGCTGCGGGCGGGCGGGCCAGCTCGCGCGCCAGGGGTAGCCCACACGGCGCAATACGGGACAATGGCTGCCCGTGACTTCCGACTCCGCCACCCGGCCGCCCTCCCCCGCGCTCTCGACCCCGGTCGAACCGGGAGGTGCCCGCACCCGCGTCGTCCTGCTGACCGGCCCGTCCGGCACCGGCAAGACGTCACTGGCCGCCCACAGCGGTCTGCCCGTGCTCCGTCTCGACGACTTCTACAAGGAGGGGACGGATCCGACGCTGCCCCAACTGCCGGACGGCGGCGGCGCGGACTGGGACTCGCCGCTCTCGTGGGACGCCGCTGCCGCCGTCGCGGCGATCGAGGCGCTGTGCCGTACGGGGCGCACAAACGTCCCGGTGTACGACATCTCCCTCAGCGCCCGGGTCGGCGCCGCGGAGCTCGATCTCCGGGGTGCCCCGCTGTTCATCGCCGAGGGCATCTTCGCCGCCGACGCGATCGCGGCGTGCCGGGCGGCGGGCCTGCTGGCCGACGCACTGTGCCTGCGCGGGCATCCGGTCACCACCTTCCACCGGCGGCTTCGGCGCGACCTGCGGGAGGCCCGCAAACCGTTCCTGTACCTGATACGCCGGGGGCTGCGGCTGCTGCGCGCCGAGCGGTCGGTGGTGGCCCGGCACATCGCGCTGGGCGCCCATCCGTGCGCGAGGCCGGAGGCGCTGGTGCGTCTTTCCGCGGCGGGCGCGGCCCGTGCCGCGGCCGCGCGGCGATCGGCCGTAGGCTCCTGACGTCCGACCGGGCACTTCGGGTGCCCGGCAACTCAGGGAGGACGTACCGATGCCGAGGGAGCACCACTACCGCACGACGGTCACCTGGACCGGCAACAACGGCACGGGGACCAGCAATTACCGGGCGTACGGGCGGGACCACGAGGTGAGCGCCGAGGGCCCGCCGCCGCTGCCGGGCACCGCGGACCCGGCGTTCCGCGGGACGGCCGACCGCTGGAACCCCGAGCAACTCCTGCTCGCCTCGCTGGCGCAGTGCCACATGCTGTCGTATCTGGCGCTGTGCGCGCTGGCCGGCGTGGTGGTGACCGGATACGCGGACGACGCGGCCGGCACGATGGCGGAGGACGGCCGGGGCTCCGGCCACTTCACCGAGGTGGTGCTGCGGCCGCGCGTCGAGGTGGCGTCGACGGACGACGTCGAACGGGCCCGGGCGCTGCACGTCGACGCGCACGAGAAGTGCTTCATCGCCAACTCGGTGAACTTCCCGGTCCGGCACGAGCCGGAGGTGACCGTGCGGGCGGCGTGAGCGCGCGCGGACGGCGGACGCACGGAAGCGGGCTCGGGCAGACCCCCCGGCCGCCCGAACCCGCTCATTCCCCCCGTACTTCCCCCGTACTTCCCCCGTGCTCCCCCGTATCCCCGATCCCCCTCGGGCCTTTCCCCGCGGGCATCCCCCTTCAGGTGCCCTCGGGTGTTTCCCCCGTGCGGCGCGGCCCGTTCCCCCGGCGGGCCGCGCCGTTCCTTCAGGCCACCAGCTCGCCGAAGGACTCTTCCTCGTCACGGCCGAAGCTGAGCACCTCGTCGTCGCGCAGCCGTCGCAGCGCGCGCCAGATGCTCGACTTCACCGTGCCGACACTGATGTTGAGGATGTCCGCGATCTCCGGGTCCGTGCGGCCCTCGTAGTAGCGCAGCACCAGCATGGTGCGCTGCGTCTCGGGCAGCCGGGCCAGCGCCTGCCACAGCACGGCACGCAGCTCGGTGCCGCGCATCGCGTCCACGTCGCCGGCGGTCTCCGGCAGCTCCTCGGTCGGGTACTCGTTGAGCTTGCGCCGGCGCCAGGCGCTGATGTGCAGGTTGGTCATGGTGCGGCGCAGGTAGCCGCCGAGCGCCGCCTTGTCGCTGATCCGGTCCCAGGCCCGGTAGGTCGAGAACAGCGCGCTCTGCAGCAGGTCCTCGGCCTCGTGGCGGTCACCGGTCAGGTGGTAGGCGGTGGCGTACAGGGAGGCGCGGCGCTCCTGGACGTAGGCGGTGAAGGCCGCTTCGGCCTCGGCCGCCTCCGACGCGGAACGCCGTTCCCCCGTGGCCTCCCCGTACTCCGCTCCCCCGTTGTTCCCCCCGTGGACGGCGCTTCCCCCGTGCCGTCCCGTTCCCCCGTTGATCTCCACCGTCGTCGCGTCGATGGCCACCATGTACGGCGGCCGCTGACGCCCGATGCCGCGAGCACACCCCCGCGAACCCACGGCACCGGACTTCTCCGGCGTCCGTACGACGTCGTGGAGTCGCGTGACAACTGCGCTGGAAGTGGTGCCGTGCGTGGTCATCTCGCGCCCCCCGTCGTAGAGCCGGCTCGTCGGTCCGTTTCGGTGTCCCGGGCGGTGATCGGTGTTGATCTCTCCCGGTGACCCAAAGCCTGCCAACCCAGTTTCATCGCGTTGTCCGCCGACTGTCACAGCCCTGTCACAGGGGCAGGTCCGGCGGTGCGGGCGGTTCGCGGGGGCGGCGGCCCGGGTAGGCCGGGGCCACTGGTCGATGTCCCGGCGCCCCATGGGCCAGAATGGCTGCCGTGCCTTTCCTGTTGCTGATCGAGGACGACGACGCCATCCGCACGGCCCTCGAACTCTCGCTGTCCCGCCAGGGTCACCGTGTGGTGACCGCGGCGACGGGCGAGGACGGTCTGAAGCTGCTGCGCGAGCAGCGCCCGGACCTGATCGTGCTGGATGTGATGCTGCCGGGCATCGACGGTTTCGAGGTGTGCCGCCGGATCCGGCGTACGGACCAGCTGCCCATCATCCTGCTCACCGCGCGCAACGACGACATCGACGTCGTGGTGGGGCTGGAGTCCGGGGCGGACGACTACGTCGTCAAACCGGTCCAGGGGCGGGTGCTGGACGCCCGGATCCGGGCCGTGCTGCGCCGCGGGGAGCGCGAGTCCAGTGACTCGGCGACCTTCGGTTCGCTGGTGATCGACCGGTCCGCGATGACCGTCACCAAGAACGGCGAGGATCTGCAACTGACCCCGACCGAGCTGCGCCTGCTGCTGGAGCTGAGCCGGCGGCCCGGCCAGGCCCTGTCCCGGCAGCAGCTGTTGCGCCTGGTGTGGGAGCACGACTACCTGGGCGACTCGCGCCTGGTGGACGCCTGCGTGCAGCGGCTGCGGGCGAAGGTGGAGGACGTGCCGTCCTCGCCGACGCTGATCCGTACGGTCCGCGGGGTCGGCTACCGGCTGGACTCGCCGCAGTGAGGGAAGGCATCACGGACGGCGGGACGGCGCAGGAGCGCGCGCAGGGCCCGGCCGGCGGCCCCGACGCGCCCGCGTCCGCTACCGGGCCGGGGCGCCGGCTGCTGCGGCTGCTCGGCCGGACACCAGGGCTGCTGCGCTGGACGAGTCTGCGGCTGCGGCTGGTGGTGGTCTTCGCGCTGGTGGCGCTGACCGCGGCGGTGTCCGCCTCCGGCATCGCGTACTGGCTGAACCGCAACACCGTGCTGGACCGTACCCAGAACGCGGTGCTCAAGGACTTCCGCAAGTCGCTGGAGGACAGCACGCGGTCACTGCCGCTGCGCCCGCGGTGCGCCGAACTTCAGGACGCGGCACGGCAGATGGCGGCCGGGCCGCAGAACTACGCGGTGCTGCTGATCGGCGTGGACCGGTCGGGCAAGGACTGCGCGGCCACCACGGACAAGGACCTGCTGACGCTGGCGACGGTGCCGGACTCGCTGCGCAAGGCGGTGAACGAGGTCCGTCCGGTCGACGAGTCCAACCGCTACCCGCACCACCTGTACTGGCAGCGCAAGCAGATCGGGGACACCCCGTACCTCGTCGCTGGGGCGAAGGTGATCGGCGGCGGGCCGACCGGCTACATGATGAAGTCGCTGGCCACCGAGCGGCAGGACCTCAACTCGCTGGCCTGGTCGCTGGGGATCGCGACCGCGCTCGCACTGGTCGGCTCGGCGCTGCTGGCGCAGGCCGCCGCGACGACCGTGCTGCGGCCCGTGCAGCGGCTGGGACACGCGGCGCGGCAGCTCGGCGAGGGACGGCTGGACACCCGGCTGCGGGTGACCGGCACCGACGAACTCGCGGATCTGTCCCGCACGTTCAACCGCACCGCGGAGCGACTGGAACAACGGGTCGAGGAGCTGAGCGGCCGGGAGGCGGCCTCCCGCCGCTTCGTCGCGGACATGTCGCACGAACTGCGCACCCCGCTGACGGCGATCACCGCGGTCACGGAGGTCCTGGAGGAGGAGCAGGACTCCCTGGACCCGATGATCGCTCCCGCGGTGCAGCTGGTGGTGAGCGAGACCCGGCGGCTGAACGACCTGGTGGAGAACCTGATGGAGGTCACCCGCTTCGACGCGGGGACGGCCCGGCTGGTGCTGGACGACGTCGACGTCGCGGACCAGGTCACGGCCTGCATCGACGCGCGGGCCTGGCTGGACGCGGTGGACCTGGACGCGGACCGCGGCATCGTCGCCCGTCTGGACCCGAGGCGGCTCGACGTCATCCTGGCCAACCTGATCGGCAACGCCCTCAAACACGGCGGCTCGCCGGTCCGGGTGTCGGTACGTACCGAGGACGCGGCGGGCGAGGAGCCGGACGGCCCGGCCGGTCCGCAGACGCCGGGCGGCGCCGACCAGGAGGGTCCCGCCGCGGCGGACGGCCCGTCGGGGTCGTGCCGTACCGCCGGCGTGCCCGAGCAGGCCGCCGACCAGCCGCAGCAGACCGGAGAGCCGACGGGCGACGCCCGGCCCGGCACCGGCCAGCTGGTGATCCGCGTACGGGACCACGGCCCCGGCATCCCCGAAGAGGTCCTGCCGCACGTCTTCGACCGCTTCTACAAGGCCAGCGCCTCCCGCCCACGCTCCGAGGGCAGCGGCCTGGGCCTCTCCATCGCGCTGGAGAACGCCCACATCCACGGCGGCGAGATCACCGCCGCCAACCTCCCCGAGGGCGGCGCGGTCTTCACCCTGCGCCTGCCGATGGACGCGTCCCCACTGACCGACAGCGGCCGCCGGAACGGCTCCCCGGACGGGCCCGGGCCCACCAACAAGGGTACGGAGGACGAGGGATGACGGGGAGGGAAGAGCTGATGGCGACCGGGCCGGCGGGTGGACGTGCGGCCGGGCGGACCGGCGGACGTGCGGCCGGGCGGACGGGCGGAGGTGCGGCCGGGCAGACGGGCGGAGGTGCGGCCGGGCAGACGGACGGACGTGCGGCCGGGCAGACGGACGGACGTGCGGCCGGGCGGACGGACGGAGCGGGCGGACGCGGGTGGCGGCGTACGGCCGGGGCGGTGGGTGGACGCGCGGCCGGGCAGACCGGCGGACGTGCGGCCGGGCGGACGGACGGAGCGGGCGGACGCGGGTGGCGGCGTACGGCCGGGGCGGTGGCGCTGCTGGCGCTGGCCGCCACCGGCTGCGGGATCCGCGGTACGTCCGTGCCGGTGGACGCCGGCGGGGCGCCCGCGCGGGTCAGCTGCAAGGCCCCGGCCGGCGAGGCCGCGCCGGACGGGGGCACCCAGGCCACGCTGTACCTGGTGTGCGGCTCGGCGCTGGCCCAGGTGGAGCGGACGATGCCGCCGGCCAAGGGCCCGGCCAACACCGACGTCCGCCTGCGTACCGCCCGTGCCCTCCTCCGGGCGCTGCAGCAGCCGCCCTCCCCCGATGAGGAGAAGGCGGGCTTCAGCAGCGCGCTCCCCGCGGACCTCAAGGTCGAGGGCCCGCACCCGGGAGACCCGGCGGACGCCCTCCGCCTGAGCCTCCCCCCGGACGACCTCCCGTCCTTCGCCCTGGCCCAACTGGTGTGCACCTACGGCGCCAGCCCGGCCCTCGGCCGCACCCATGCAGCCGTCCTCGCCGGCCCCGACCACACCGCCCCCCACCGCTACGACTGTTCCGCCGACGTCCTGACCAACCCGGACATAGCGGACCACGCGGGGTGGGGGGACACGTTGACGGGGAGGGACTGAGGGGCTGAGGGGGCTGCGAGCGCTGAGGGGGTACGAGGGCTGAGGGGCTGCAGGGCTGGGGCTGGATGGGGCTGGCTGAGTCTGGGTGGGTCTGGAGCTGGGCCTGGGTCTGGGTCCGGGTGGGGCTGGGGCTGAGACCGGGTGGGTCTGGGCTGGGACCGGGTGGGTCTGGGTCTGGGGCTGGGGCCCCTCGCCCCGGCGGTTCGAGGCTTGCCCCGCCACCTCTCTCGCTTCCCCCGCCCCCTCCCCCTCTCCCCCTTCGGGGGAGGGGGCGGGGGGTGGGTTCGGGGGTGGGGGGATGCGGACCCTGCGCGCGCGACCGAACTGGCCGCGGCCGACCGTCCGACCCGGCCGACCCGACGGGCCGACGGGCCGACGGGCCGACGGGCCAGCGGACCGGCGGGCCGACGAGGTCACAACCCGCCCCCAACGCCCGACGCCCCACCCCCACGACCGGCCCGCGCGCCCCGCGCCCCGCCCCCCCCCGTGCCCCGTGCCCCGCGCTCCAAGACGGGTGCAATAGGGCGGAACCACGGCCACCAGTCCTGGCGTCCTGGGCTTTGTGCAGCGTCATGGCCACGGCACCACCGCCTCCCCCCAAATGCGCGTCACCGGACTCCTTCTCCTTGTGGCGCATCTGCTGATCGTCGGTTGGCTCACGCTGCGTCCCCGGACCGTGCCCTGGGTGCCGGCCGCGAACCTCGAACCGCTCGCGACGATCCGTGCCGAGCTGGCGCCCGGCTGGTCGTGGGAAGCCGTGCAGCATCTGGGCGGACCTGTCCTGCTGCTGGCGCCGCTGGGCGTGCTGCTGCCCCTCTCCGCCGGCCGTCTGTACGTTTCGCCGCTGGTCTCCTTCACCCGAACCGTCTTCGCCGGCGCGATGATCGCGCTGGCCATCGAACTGCTGCAGTCAGGGATCCCCGGACGGGTCCCGGATGTCGACTCGGTGCTGCTGAACGCCCTGGGTGTGGCGGTGGTGCACCTGGCGGTCGTCCCCGGGGCCCGGGGCCGGCTCCGCCGACGGTACGAGCGTCTCGGGGGTGCAACCCCGAAGATCTCCAGGGTCGACGTCACACCACGGGCTGACGTGCTCTCGGCCAGCCGGACCTACCTTTGAGACATCGGGCAAACGCCCCACGTAGTCGCAAAGGAGTTGCCTCTCATGGCCGCCGCACTGGTCCGTCCCCGCAACAACCGAATGATCGCCGGAGTGTGCGCAGGCCTGGCCCGTCGCTTCGGTACGACACCGGCCACGATGCGCGTGATCTTCCTGGTCTCGTGTCTGCTTCCCGGCCCGCAGTTCCTGGTCTACCTCGCGCTGTGGATACTCCTCCCCTCGGAGGAGAAGGCACACGGCGCCGCCGCCTGGTAGTCCCCGCACCTGGTAGGCCCTGCACCTGGTGGGCCACCCTGCCGGGCGAGCCCCCCGTGCCGGGTAGGTCCCCGTGCCGAGCAGGCCACCGCGCCGCGCAGGTCCCCGCGCCGGGTAGGTCCCCGTGCCGAGCAGGCCCCCTGCCGCGTGACAGGTGGCCGTGCCTCGGCAAGCCGACGGCCCGTACGCCTGCCGAGGCGTACGGGCCGGGGACGGTGCACCGCGCGCCCCGGAGGGCGGCGGGGTGTGCGGGGCTCAGCCCAGCGGGAGGGCCTTGCCGACGGCGCCGGTGGGCAGGCCGCCGAGGAGCTTGTTGCCCTTGGAGTTCAGGTGCGTCTTGACGGCGTTGCTGCCCGGCTTGGCCTTGGTGCCGCCGTTGACGCTCTTGGTGGCCCCCGAGACGGTGTCGGTGGCGCTGTGCAGCAGACCGCCGGCGGTGTCGGCGGCGCCGGTCGCCGGGGCGGCCGAGGCGGCGCCCGCGGCGGTGACGGCGAGGGCGGCACCGAGCGCGGCGGCACCGAGAGTCTTGATCGTTCCCTGCTTCATCGAATTACGTCCTCATTGATGGGGGCTTGACCGGCCCATCAACCTAGTGATGCGGCTACCGGCGCCGCAAACAGCCACAAGGAAACAAAAAACGGCCGGTGGACATTCCACCGGCCGTTGCGCTATATGCTCGCGCTGCCCCGTTACGTACGGTCAGAAGCGCTGCTCGGAGCGGACGTTGAGCCCATCGGGCGGAACAGCCACTCGGCCCGCAGTTCCGCGTAACCGGGCTTGATGACGTCATTAATCATCGCCAGACGTTCATCGAAAGGAATGAACGCTGATTTCATCGCATTGACTGTAAACCACTGCATGTCGTCGAGCGTGTAGCGAAATGTCTTGACCAGGTGCTCGAATTCCCGGGACATGTTCGTACCGCTCATCAGACGGTTGTCGGTGTTGACCGTGAGGCGGAATTGCAGCCGGCGCAGCAGGCCGATGGGGTGCTCCGCGTACGAGGGGGCGGCGCCGGTCTGGAGGTTGGAGGTGGGGCACATCTCCAGCGGGATCCGCTTGTCGCGCACGTAGGAGGCGAGCCGGCCGAGCTTGACCGAGCCGTCGTCGGCGACCTCGATGTCGTCGATGATCCGGACGCCGTGGCCGAGGCGGTCGGCGCCGCACCACTGGAGCGCCTGCCAGATGGAGGGCAGGCCGAAGGCCTCCCCCGCGTGGATGGTGAAGTGGTTGTTCTCCCGCTTGAGGTACTCGAACGCGTCGAGGTGGCGGGTGGGCGGGTAGCCGGCCTCGGCTCCCGCGATGTCGAAGCCGACGACGCCGGAGTCGCGGTAGCGGTTGGCGAGTTCGGCGATCTCCAGGGCGCGGGCGGCGTGCCGCATGGCGGTCAGCAGGGCGCCGACGCGGATGCGGTGGCCGTTCTCGCGGGCCCGCCGCTCGCCCTCGCGGAAGCCCTCGTTGACGGCCTCGACGACCTCTTCGAGGGTCAGGCCCTGCTCCAGGTGCTGCTCGGGCGCGTAGCGGACCTCGGCGTAGACCACGCCGTCGGCGGCCAGGTCCTCGGCGCACTCGGCGGCCACCCGGACCAGTGCGTCGCGGGTCTGCATGACGGCGCAGGTGTGCGCGAAGGTCTCCAGGTAGCGCTCCAGCGAGCCGGAGTCGGCGGCTTCGCGGAACCAGATGCCCAGCTTCTCGGCGTCGGTCTCGGGCAGACCGGTGTATCCGGTCTCGCGGGCCAGGTCGACGACCGTGGCGGGGCGCAGGCCGCCGTCGAGGTGATCGTGCAGCAGCACCTTGGGGGCGCGGCGGATCTGTTCACTGCTCGGAAGGGTGGTGGTCTCGCTCGTCATTTCGGCACTGTAGCCCCTACGCGCGTAGATAGCACCGAACGATACGTAACAGTGACCCGTCCACAGGGTGGCGGGCACCTCTCCTTCTGACATCGTTCTGGTCATGGCTCAGCAAGCGCTGCCGGTGCGCGAGGCCCGGCTGGGAAAACCGCTGGGAGCGAACGGCAAAGAAGGGGCGCGCGAAGCGCTCCGGTGGAAGGGCGGTAGCGGGCGAGGGGCCGGCCCCGTCAGCGGGGTCGCCCTGTTGCTGCCCGGGGGCGGACCGACCGGTATCCGCCGACCGTCGCCGGTGACCGCGCTCGCGGTACGCCCGCTCGCACTCCGGCTGGCCCGCGCGGGGCGCGCCGACGGCCTGGCCGCCCATGTCGTGCACTACCGCTGCCGCGGCTGGAACGGTTCCGCCGCCGACCCCGCGCGCGACGCCACCTGGGCCCTGGAAGAAGTGGTGCGCCGCTACGGCGACGTCCCGGTCTGCCTGGTCGGTACGGGCATGGGCGCCCGCGCCGCCCTGCACGCGGCCGGCCACCCCGCCGTCCACTCCGTACTGGCCATCGCGCCCTGGCTGCCCGACCACCGCGCCACCGGCGAGCAGCCCGATCCGGTGAAACAACTCGTCGGCCGCCAGGTCCTGCTCGTGCACGGCACCAACGACGAACGCCATGACCCCGACCTGTCCTACCGCTACGCCGAGCGTGCCAAGAAGATCAACCGCGACACCTGCCGCTTCGAGGTGCACTCCGACGGCCACTCCCTCCACCAGCACCGCGCCGAAGTCCTCGCCCTGGCCACCGACTTCCTCCTCGGCTCCCTCTTCGCCCACGACTACGCCCGCCCCGTCAAGGACGCCCTCGCCGCACCCCCACCCCTCGGCCTCCGCATGCCCCTGGCCACCGGCTTCGGGGCATCGTTGCGGCACTGAGGGGCGCTCGCACACGGCTGAGGGGAGCTCCAACTCGGGTGCCGGTGCGGTGGGTTGTGCCGCACCGGCACCGTGGCGGCGGGTTGTGCCGCACCCGCACCGTTGTAGCGGGTTGTACCGCACCGGCACCGTGGCGGCGGGTTGTGCCGCACCGGGTCCCGTCACCGCGGCAGCAGCCGCCCCCTCCTGCTCAGCAGGAACTTCTTGAAGGCGGCGACCGGTGGGGTGTCGGGGTGGCCGTCCAGCCAGGCCACGCCGATCTCGCGGACCGCGCGCGGGGCGGTCACCGTCAGTTCGGCAACTCCCGGGCGCGGTACGGCCGGTGGGGGCAGCAGGGCCACGCCGAGGCCGGCCGCGACCAGTCCGCGGAGGGTCTCGGCCTCCTCGCCCTCGAATGCGACGCGAGGGGTGAAGCCCGCCTCGGCGCAGAGCGCGTCGGTGATCCGGCGCAGCCCGTAGCCCGGTTCGAGGGTGACGAACAGTTCGCCGGCGGCCTCCGCGAGCCGGATGCGTTTGCGGGCGGCCAGCGGGTGGTCGTCCGGGACGACCAGCCGCAGCTTCTGCTCGTCGAGCCGGCGGGCGACCAGGTCCGGATAGTCCGGCACCGGCGAGGTCAGGCACAGGTCGAGGTCGCCGGCGCGGAGCCGTTCGATCATCGCCTCGCCGTAGTTCTGCACGAGCTGGAAGCGCACGCGGGGGTGGTCGGCGCGGAAGCTGCGGATCAGCCCCGGTACGGTCTCCGGTCCGAGGGTGTGCAGGAACCCGAAGGCGACCTTGCCGGCGGCCGGGTCGACGTCGGCGCGTACGGACTCGGTGGCGCGCTCCAGGTCCGTCAGCGCGCGTTCGGCGGCGGCGAGGAAGGAGCGGCCGGCCGGGGTGAGGGAGAGCGTACGGCCGTGCCGGGCGAAGAGCGCGACGCCGAGGTCGTCCTCCAGCCGGACGATGGCGCGGCTGAGGGTCGGCTGCGGCACGCCGAGTTCCTGCGCGGCCCGGGTGACGTGTTCGTGCCGGGCGACGGCGGTGAACTGGGCGAGCCGCGGGGCGAGCACCGCCGCCCACGAGCCGACGCCGAGCTCGGCCGCCTCGCCGGACTCCGCCCCGACCGGCCCGACCGGCCCGACCGCGCCGCCCCGGCCCGCTTCCGCCGCACGGTTGCGTCCCACTGCCTCACCGTCTTTTCTGTTGCGACCTTGCAACAGCGGCCCCTCTGACCTCTGCTCATGCGGTACGGAATCGATTATGCAGTTTCCATGCATTGGACGCATGAAGTACGGGGCCCTACGGTCGAAGCATGCCTCCCGCTGATACCGGGGCGTCCGTCACCGACCGTGCGGCCGCCTCTCCCCAGTTGTCCACCAGCTCCTCTTCCTCCGCCGCCGCGCCCGACCCCGAGGCGGGCAAGCTGCGGCCGGGCGGCCCCGGTTACCGCCGGATGAGCTTCGCCCTCTTCGCCGCCGGAGTGGCCACCTTCGCCCTCCTGTATTCCACCCAGGCACTGCTGCCCGCCATCTCGGGCGACCTCGGGGTCTCCCCGGACCAGGCGAGCTGGACC
Source organism: Streptomyces sp. NPDC021749 (assembly GCF_040640655.1). NCBI lineage: Bacteria > Bacillati > Actinomycetota > Actinomycetes > Kitasatosporales > Streptomycetaceae > Streptomyces > Streptomyces sp. NPDC021749. The sequence goes on from NZ_JBFACE010000006.1 coordinate 147,650, forward strand.
GTTTCGGCGGCCACCTTCGGACTGGCCCTCGGCGTGATCCCGTTGAGCGCGGTGTCCGAACGCTTCGGGCGGCGCACGCTCATGACCGCGTCGCTCTCGGTGGCCGCGGTGATCGCCCTGCTGGTGCCGTTCGCACCGTCGCTCGGTGTCCTGATCGCGCTGCGCGCCGTCCAGGGCGTGGCGCTGGCCGGGCTGCCGGCGTCGGCGATGGCCTTCCTTGCCGAGGAGGTACGCGCCAAGGCGCTGGTGGCGGCCATCGGCCTGTTCGTGGCCGGCAACAGCATCGGCGGGATGTCCGGACGGATCGTGACCGGCTGGGTCGCCCAGGCCTGGGGCTGGCGGGCCGCGCTCGGCGCGGTGGGGCTGATGGCCGTGGTGTGCGCGGTGACGTTCCGGCTGCTGGTGCCCAGGGCCCGGCACTTCGTGCCCCGTTCGGTGGGCCCGCGGGCGCTGGCCCGTACGCTCGGCGGCCACCTCGCCGATCCGCTGCTCCGCCGGCTCTACGCCATCGGCGCGCTGTTCATGACGGTCTTCGGCGCGGTCTACACGGTCATCGGCTACCGCCTGGTCGCCGAACCCTTCAACCTCCCGCAGGGCATCGTCGGTTCGGTCTTCGTGATCTACCTCGTCGGTACGGTCTCCTCGGCGGCGGCCGGCAACCTGGTCGCCCGGGTGGGCCGCCGCGGCGCGCTCTACCTGGCCGTCGGCACCACCTCGGCGGGCCTGCTGCTCACCCTCGCCGACTCGGTCGCCGCGGTGCTCGCCGGCCTGGTCCTGATCACCGCCGGCTTCTTCGCGGGCCACGCGGTGGCCTCGTCGTCGGTCAGCCGCACCGCCAAGACGGCCCGCGCCCAGGCGTCGGCCCTCTACCAGTGCGCGTACTACGTCGGCAGCAGCCTGGGCGGCGCACTGGGCGCCGCCGCCTTCCACGCGGTCGGCTGGCAGGGCACCGTCCTCCTCGGCCTCGCCGCAATGCTCGGCGCCGCGTCGATCACCCTCTACGCCACCCGCAAGGCCGTCGCGGAACGCCGCCTGCTCCACCTGGCCCGGGCGGCATAACCCGCACCCGGGCGGGATCACCGTGATCCCGCCCTCCCCTGAGCCGAAGGGCCCGTTCCGTCACCTGTCCTGGTGGGGCGGGCCCTTCGTCGTACGCTGTTGGGGATCGGGCGGCGCGTCGTCAGTCGACCGGGAAGATCCCGGTGTCCAGGGTGAGTGCGAACGGGGCGGGAAGTTCCAGTTCATCGCCGAACTTCACGGTCTGCAGCACGCGGAAGACGTCGCCGACCGGTTCGCCGTAGAGGGTGATCGCCGGACCGGCAGGGGCCCAGCGGTCAACGAGCAGATAGAGCGGAACGCCGGCCCGGGCGTAGCCCGCCGCCTTCGCGATCCGGTCATTGCTCGCGTTGGACTTCGAGGTGACCTCGACGATCAGCTTGGCGGTGGACGCCGGGACGTACTCGCCGGTCTCGTCGAGCACGACATCGACCGGGACCACGGCGAGGTCCGGGATGTAAAGGCCCTTGCGCAGGGGAACGCCCGTCCCGAGCGTCTGGTAGATGCCCCAGTCCTCCGGGAGCACGGTGTACAGCCGGCGCTGGACCTTCTCGGCGATGAAGTTGTGATTGTTGTCGGGCGGCGGCGACACAGTGACGATCCCCTCGATGATCTCCACCTTCCAGCCCTCGCGCGCGTCCGCCTGCTCCCAGATACGGACGAGGTCGTCCCACTCGGGGCCGTTGCCCGCGGCGTGGTCGACGGTGAGTGCGCTCATGGCGGTCTCCTCTATCGGTACGTCACCGCTCCCAGCATGCCGAACGGGACCGGCGCCGGTCCACCGATCCCGTTCACCCGTACGAGGAAACCGCAGGTCAGCCGATGCGTTCCAGGACCACCGGGCTCGCCGTGAAGGTGGTGTCCGGGGCGCCGACGAGTACTCCGCCGTCCAGGGCCTCCAGGGCGTAGGGGAGCTTTTCGGGGGTGTCGGTGTGGAGGGTGAGGAGGGGCTGGCCGGCGGTGACGCGGTCGCCGGGCTTGGCGTGGAGTTCGATGCCGGCGGCGGCCTGGACCGGGTCCTCCTTGCGGGCGCGGCCGGCGCCCAGGCGCCAGGCGGCGAGGCCGACGGCGTAGGCGTCGAGGGTGGTGAGGGTGCCGGTGGCGGCGGCGGTGACGGTGTGCTGTTCGCGGGCGACCGGGAGCGGGGCGTCCGGGTCGCCGCCCTGGGCGGTGATCATGCGGCGCCAGTGGTCCATGGCGGAGCCGTCGGCGAGCGCCTTGGCCGGGTCGGCGTCCGGCAGCCCGGCCGCGTCGAGCATCTCGCGGGCGAGCGCGAGGGTGAGGTCGATGACGTCCTGGGGGCCGCCGCCGGCCAGCACCTCGACGGACTCGCGGACTTCGAGGGCGTTACCGGCGGTGCGGCCGAGCGGGGTGGCCATGTCGGTGAGCAGGGCGACCGTCTTCACGCCGTGATCGTTGCCCAACTCGACCATGGTGGAGGCGAGTTCGCGGGCGTCGTCGAGGTGCTTCATGAAGGCGCCGGAGCCGACCTTGACGTCGAGGACCAGGGATCCGGTGCCCTCGGCGATCTTCTTGGACATGATCGAGGAGGCGATCAGCGGGATGGACTCGACGGTGCCGGTGACGTCGCGCAGCGCGTAGAGCTTCTTGTCGGCGGGGGCGAGGCCGTCGCCGGCGGCACAGATGACGGAGCCGACGTCACGGAGGACGTCCAGCATCTCGGCGTTGCTGAGGTGGGCGCGCCAGCCGGGGATGGACTCCAGCTTGTCGAGGGTGCCGCCGGTGTGGCCGAGGCCGCGGCCGGAGAGCTGGGGTACGGCGGCGCCGCAGGCGGCGACGAGCGGGGCGAGCGGCAGCGTGATCTTGTCCCCGACGCCGCCGGTGGAGTGCTTGTCGGCGGTGGGGCGGGGCAGCGAGGAGAAGTCCATCCGCTCGCCGGACGCGATCATCGCGGCGGTCCAGCGGGCGATCTCCTTGCGGTTCATGCCGTTGAGGAAGATCGCCATCGCCAGGGCCGACATCTGTTCATGGGCGACCTCGCCGCGGGTGTAGGCGTCGATGACCCAGTCGATCTGATCGGGGGTCAGTTCGCCGCGGTCGCGCTTGGTACGGATGACGGAGATGGCGTCCATGGACGGTTCCTTTCGAACGGGTGGGTCCCGTCCCGTTCTACACGCATAGATGCCGGGTGGCCAGATGCGGGCGGACGAACCCGCGCGGCGGCCCTGGGGGCGCGGCCCCTTGAGGTGCGGTGGGCTTCGCCCTGTCTTTGATGTCGGCTACATCGGATGGCGCGGGGTGCATCTGGGTTCAGGTGCGAGCCTTTGGGGCCGTCACCGGTGACGAGGGGAATTGCGCGGAGCCGTCCGACCTTCGCGTAACGGCGCTCCGCCCATTCCGACAACGGTTCGTCGTTCATCTCGCATCCTTACGATTCGGCGGCTGCTCCCCAGGAGGGTAGGGGGCCCGCCGGGGTTGATCGCCTCGCGCTCGTTCACGCGAGGCGGTGGTGCCAGCGCAGCGACGGGCCGTCCTCGATCCCATATGTGTGGGCCTTGTTGTCGATCTGGAGCTGTACGGCGGTGATACCGGGGCTTCCCGTGTCCTGCCATGCGGTGAGGGTCTGCTCGATGTCGTCCCACAGGGCCACCGGGCCGCCCTGGCGGACGGTCCAGCCATCGCCGTCAGACGTGAATTGCGCGAAGGACTCGCGCTCTGGGTCGAAGAGGTACAGGAGCTCTCGTTCCTCGCGCGTCGAGGCGCGAACGAGGTGTGCGCCGGGCGCGGCAAGCTGGGCGAGGAAGGCGGGCATCCACTCCTCCAGCATGACCGGCGCCACCTTCGCCGCCCGCTCACTGTCGGGGTAGGCCGTGCGTGCGGACAGGTCGCCGGCCGGCGGGACCACGGCTTGCGCCCGAGCCTGCATGAACGAGGAGCGGCCGATGATCCGGCCCTCGGCGGTCCCGTCTTCGCCCACGGTCACCTTTGCCAGACCCGTGCCGTAGGGCCAGGAGCCAATGGTCGTGAGGATGATGCCGCCCGGCTTCGTCTGCCGGATCCAGGTGTGGGGGATGCGGCGTACGGCACAGGTCGCAATCACCCGGTCATACGGGGCGCGGCGGGGGTGCCCCAGGAGACCGTCCCCCGTCACGGTCCATGTCGAGAACCCGGCTGCTTCCAGCGCGGCGTCTGCGCGGGCCGCCACGTTGGGGTCTACCTCGACCGTGGTGACGTTGTCTTCGCCGAGGCGGTGGCACATCAGGGCCGAGGAGTAACCGGTGCCGGTGCCGATCTCCAGCACCTGGTGCCCGTCTTCCACATCCAGGCTCTCGATCATGCCGACTACGGTGACGGGCGTAGTGGACGAGGACGTGGGCACACCTGTCACGAGGTCAGCTGCCTGGTCGGCGGTGAGATGACCATCGAGCTGAGTGGTCAGGGACTGGTCGCTGTAGGCGATCTCCGCCCACTCCGCCGGGTCGGCTCCCACCGCTGTGACCGGTCGCCAGCGGCCACCGTCCACGGGCAGGAAGACCCCAGGGTGCAAGAACAGCTCACGCGGTACGGCCTCGACCGCCGCCCGCCATTGGGGGGTCGAGAGGACACCGGCCTTCTCCAGCCGGTCAGCAAGGGCACGTCGCTCGGATGCGGTTTCCGTCATGGGGCGGGCTCTCTTCGGGTCAGCAGGTCGGCGAATGCGGCGGACATTCCCAGGCCGGTCTTCTCTTCCAGCCACCCACATTGGCCGTTCGGATTCAGCTCCAACCACCAGTAGTCACCCGCCCGGTCAACGGCGAGGTCGAAGCTCCCGGACACCAGCCCGAAGCGGTCCAAGTAGGCAAGGAGCGCCTTGTCCACGTGGTCCGGCAGGTCTACCACGCTGTAGGCGAGGGCGGAGTAGTCCTTGCGCCAGTCCAGGAGGTCGGAGTCGATCCGCACGGGGAACGCTCGCCCGCCGACCACCAGCACTCGCACGTCGGCGACCTTGTCCACGCGGGCTTGGAACAGGTGCGGTGTCACGCGCACGCTGTCATCAATCTCCGCAGCGGTGACCGGGTCTGCCCACCCTGTAACCGGAACTCCGTTTCGCATGTACGAGGTCCACCGCAGAGTCTTGTAGATCACCTGACCGTGTGCGGCGATGAACTCCCGAGCTTCATCCGGGTCATTGGTCACCAGCGTCGACGGCACTGTGAGGCCAAGCCGCTGGGCGACAGCGAGTTGAGCAGGCTTGTGGTCGGCCGCTGCGTTACGAAGGGGATGATTAACCCAAAGTGGGCCTTCGAGGGCGTAAAGGGCACCACCGAGCCCATGGCGAACCTGCGCGGCGGCGAACCGCGCATCGTCATCGCTCAAGTACGGGAAGTCGGGCCAGACGGGGCGGCGCCAGTACACCGCTCGCACGTGATCCAGGTCGACGGTCCTCGACAGGGTACGCACCTGCCCGGCCACTGGGGCCGGGCCGGCGCCGAACCGAGCCGAGACCGTCAGGCATCCGCCGATGTCGGCGGGGTTGAACCTGACCACCGACACGTTTCGCCGGTTGAGTTGTGTGATCACCATGTCGGCGGTGACATCGTCCGCCTCGGTGACCACCAGCAGCGGCCTCTCCTCGGTCACAGGCATCAGTCCTGCTGGCTGTCCTGGTCGTGGCCCTGGTCGTTCTGCGAGTCCGAGTTCGTCGTCGTGGAGGTCTCGGTGCCGGAGCTGGTGCCGTGCTTGCCCATCTCGACCACCTCACGATTTCGGCAGGGTGTTCCGTATCGCACGCAGTGAGGCCGGAATCAGCTATTCGAAGATTGCGGCTGAGTGCGATATCAAACCTGAAAGGGTTGGCGCTCTGGCGCGCGGTCAGGGCAGCGTCACGACCTTCGAAAAGATCGCCCAGATCGCAGATGCGCTGCGCATCCCGGGTGACATGCTCGGCCTCGCTCCTCGCGCGTGGGAGTCGACCAGGCAATCCGGCCGCCCGCCCGTCGTGTCCGCCAATGCCATCACCGACAGCCGGGACGGAGAAGACACAGTGCGGCGTAGGGAGTTCTTCAAGGCATCGGCCGGCGCTGGTTTGGCCGTCGGTCTGCCAGAGTTCAGCCAGACCAGCACCGGTCGACGGATCGGCCGCGCTGTCCCCGACCAGCTGCGGAAGCGTACGGCACGCCTGCGACGCCTTGACGACTTTCTGGGTGGGGGCGACACCTACCGGGTCTATCTCGGTGAGCAACTGGCCACGAAACGCCTGATCCGCGACTGTGACTACAGCGAGGAGACGGGGCTGGCACTCCTCTCAGTGCTCGCTGAACAGGCTCAACAGGCCGGATGGGCCGCATTCGACGGCGGCAACCACACCGACGCCCGCAGCCTGTACGAAGCCAGCCACCAAGCTGCCGCCCAGGCCGGGGATACCGCCCTCGCAGGTAATGCCTTGGCCTTCCTCTCCTATCAAAAAGTCAGTGAGGACCGGAATGCGGGAATCGATATCGCTCTCACTGCATGCCGCACTGCTGGTCCCGACGCCCCACCTGGCGTCCGTGCTCTGCTGCATGAACGCCTTGCGTGGGCTTACGCCGTCGCAGGGGACGTGAAGGGGACGGAACAGGCCCTCAACGATGCAGAGACCGCGCTCAGTGAAAACGACGGGATGCCACAACCTGACTGGGTGGCATGGGTTGACCACAACGAACTCCGGATCATGACTGGTCGCTGCTGGACGGAGTTGCGCCGCCCGCTTCGTGCGGTACCCGTATTGGAAGACGCCCTGTCCAGGTACGAGGACACTCACGCCCGCGACAAGAGCCTGTACCTTTCCTGGCTCGCCGACTCATACCTGTCTGCCGGAGAAATCGAGCAAGCAGCCACCACCGCCCGACGTTCACTGGAACTCTCGGCCGATGTGGCATCTGTGCGCCCACGTCAACGCCTCGAACCGACCCTGCGCCATCTTCATTCCCACCGCGAACTGCCCGCAGTGGCCGAGGTCCTGGAACTTGCACACGCCTGAGGTCAGTCCGGTGCCGTGGTCGTCTCCAGCCAGCGCAGATAGGCATCCGCCCCGGCAACGATCGGGACCGCGGAGACTTCCGGGTTCTGCCAGGGGTGGTGCTTGAGCAGATGCGCCTCGACCTCGTCGTACCGATCGGCGCGGACCTTGAGGACGAGCTGCCATTCCTCGCCTGAGCCGAACTCTCCCTGGTGCCAGAACACGGAGCCGACCGGCCCGACGATCTGCGCCCCGGCTGCGAGCCGTGCGGAGACTACCGACTGCGCCAGCTTCACAGCCGCTTCGCGGTTCTCCGTTGCGGTGGATACCTGAAGGAAGTCAGTCATGCGGCGACTGTAGTGGCGAACTGGCAGACCAGGGTCACTTCATGCGTTCAACGGAACTTTGGGTGGGTGGCGAGGGTCGAGCCGCCGGCTCACCGCGCACCGATCCGATCCTCAGTCAGCAACGGCTTCCTCACCGTCGTCTTCGCCGCCCACGAATGGACCGGCGAACCCGAGAACCGGGAACCGCGGAAGCACGACCACGTGTGCTGGGTCGACGCCGACGCCCTCCCCGAAGAGTTCGTCGACACCACCGCCAGCGCTCTTCGTCGCTACCTGGCCGACGGGGAACAGGTCTCACTGGACGGCTGGAGGTAGACACCAGGTCGCCCAACCGCAGTTCACAGCCGTCGCCATAACAGGTGACGCCCCAACAGGTCACCTGTACGGCGAGAACTGAGCGCAGGTGGGGGTGAGCACTACGAACACCCGGCGTTCCCGAGCGGAAGTGGGTGGCGGGGGTGCCATGCCCTAAGGAGGCGATGGCACCCCTAGGGCCGTACAACAAGGGCTGTCGCCCGTCGCCCGTCAGCCCGCCAAGCGCCCCCAGTAGCCGAAGCCTGCCGCCGCAAGTCCGTCAGCCCGCCGTCACCCCGCCAAGTGCCCCGCCCCGAACGCCTCCGGCAGGAGGTCTGACAGCGGGTGGATACCGGAGGGGGTTTCCACGAGGAGCGTGGGCCCCCCGTGTTCCCAGAGCAGCTGGCGGCAGCGGCCGCACGGGACCAGCGGTTCGCCCGCGCCGTCCACGCACGTGAAGGCGGTCAGGCGGCCGCCGCCGGTGGCGAAGAGGGCGGAGATCAGGCCGCATTCGGCGCACAGGCCGAGGCCGTAGGAGGCGTTCTCGACGTTGCAGCCGGTGACGGTGCGGCCGTCGTCGACGAGGGCCGCGGCGCCGACGGGGTAGCCGGAGTACGGGGCGTAGGCCCGGGACATCGCGTCCCGGGCCTGCGCGCGCAGTGACTCCCAGTCGGGAGCTTCGTTCACTTGCCCTGGCCTCTTCGGTAGATCTTGCCGATCGCCTTCGGTGGCCGCAGCCGCTGTGCGGCCAGCGAGAGCACCAGCAGCGTAGCGATGTACGGGGCGACACCGACGATCTCCAGCGGGACCGTGTCGGTGGTGGCGTACCACAGGGCGAGCAGCGCGGCCGCGACCAGGCTGAGCACGGCCTGGGTGTGCTGTCCGCCGCGCAGCTTCCACAGCGCCAGGCCGACCAGCAGCACGGCGAGCAGGAGCAGCAGGGCGTGGACGGTGGGGCCGCCGCCGCGCAGTTGGAGCGCGTCCATGAAGCCGAACAGGCCGGCGCCCATGGCGACGCCGCCGGGCCGCCAGTTGCCGAAGATCATGGTGGCGAGGCCGATGTAGCCGCGGCCGCCGGTCTGGCCGTCCTGGTAGATGTGGACGTAGATCGCCAGGAACGCGCCGCCGAGGCCGGCCAGTGCGCCGGAGACGAGCACCGCCGCGTACTTGTAGCGGTAGACGTTGACGCCCAGCGACTCGGCCGCGATCGGGCCCTCGCCGCAGGAGCGCAGCCGCAGGCCGAAGGCGGAGCGCCACAGGACGTAGAAGGTGAGCACGAACAGGACGGCGGTCACCACGGTCAGCCAGGAGACGTTGGTGACCAGGGAGCCGGCGATACCGGCGGTGTCGGACACCAGGAACCAGTGGTGCTGCTCGATGGAGTGCAGCCAGTCGGACAGGCCGGGAACGGTGAACGTCGGCATGTCGGGCATCGGCGGCGACTGCTTGTCGTTGCCGCCGGCCGCCGCGGCCGCGCTGCCGTCCGCGCCGAACCACAGCTTGGCCAGGAACTGGGTCACGCCGAGCGCCATGATGTTGATGGCGACGCCGGAGATGATGTGGTCGACGCCGAAGGTGACGGTGGCGACGGCGTGCAGCAGTCCGCCGAGCGCACCGCCGATGACGCCGGCCAGCGCCGCGGCCCAGGGGCCGTGCTGCCAGCCGACCGCGCCCGCGGAGAAGGCGCCGAGCATCATCATGCCTTCGAGGCCGATGTTGATGACTCCGGAGCGCTCGGCCCACAGGCCGCCGAGGCCGGCCAGGCCGATCGGCACGGCGGCGTTGAGCGCGGCGATGTACTGGCCGGACTCGGTCAGGTTGTTGGCGCCGGTGACGATCCGCAGCAGGGACAGCAGGATCAGGCTGCCCGAGATGATCAGCAGGACCTTGGGGTAGCTGAGCCTGGCCCGGGCGGTCTTGGGCTTGTGGTGGTGGGGGCTCTGGTCGACCGGAGCCGTGAGGTTCGTGCTCACGCGGACACCTCCGCCTTCTCGGTCTTGCGGGCCTGGGCGGCGAGCTGCTCGCCGACCTGCCGCTGCTGGAGTCTGAGGCCGTAGCGGCGCACGAGTTCGTAGGCGATGACGACGCAGAGCACGATGACGCCCTGCATCACGCCGACGATCTCCTGCTCGTAGTCCTCGAATTCGAGCTGGGTGCCGGTGCGTTCGAGGAAGCCCCACAGCAGTGCGCCGGCGGCCATCCCGATCGGGTGGTTGCGTCCCAGCAGCGCGATGGCGATGCCGGTGAAGCCGATGCCGATGGGGAAGTCGGTGCCGTAGTTGTACGAGACGCCGAGCAGCGTCGGCATGCCGATCAGGCCGGCCGCGGCGCCGGACAGCAGCATCGAGGTGATGATCATCCGCTTGACGTTGACGCCGCCCGCCTCGGCCGCGGACTCCGACTGACCGACGGTGCGCAGGTCGAAGCCGAAGCGGGTGCGGTTGAGCACGAACCAGTAGGCGAGGCCGACGACGACGGCGACGACGAGGAAGCCGTCGAGCGGAGCGGGCTGGGTGGGGATGGTGAAGAAGTGGCTGGAGGCCGGGAGGTTCGGCGTGTGGAAGAGGTTGCCGTCCTTCACGGCGAGCCGGCCGTCCTGGAGGAAGTAGCCGATGACCGCGGCCGCGATGGCGTTCAGCATGATCGTGGTGATCACCTCGCTGACGCCGCGGGTGGTCTTCAGCAGGCCCGCGATACCGGCCCAGACCGAGCCGACCAGCATCGCGACGATGATGATCAGCGGGATCTGGAGGAACCCGGGGAGGGTCAGTGCGCCGCCGACCACCGCGGCGAAGAACGCCGCGATGCGGTACTGGCCGTCGACCCCGATGTTGAACAGGTTCATCCGGAAGCCGATGGCGACGGCCAGCGCGGACAGGTAGTACGGGACCGCCTTGTTGATGATCCAGACCTGGCTGTCGCTCTTGGAACCGAAGTCGGCCATCACCAGGTAGGCGTGGATCGGGTCCTTGCCGGTGGCCAGGATGATCACCGAGGTGATGGCCAGCGCCGCGACGATCGCCAGGACGGGGGCGGCGATGCCCAGGATCAGCTTGTTCTTGTCGAGCTTCTTCACTCGGACTCTCCCTCCTGGGACGAGCGCGGCTCCTGCTCCGCGGCGGTGTCGCCGTCGGAATGGACGAGATGGCCGCTGGCGGCGCCGGTCATGGCCGACCCCAGCTCCTCCGGGGTGATGGTGGCGGGGTCCGCGTCCGCGACCAGCCGGCCGCGGTACATGACCCGCAGGGTGTCGGACAGCCCGATGAGCTCGTCCAGGTCGGCGGAGATCAGCAGTACGGCCAGCCCTTCGCGGCGCGCCTCACGGATCTGGTCCCAGATCTGGGCCTGGGCGCCGACGTCCACGCCCCGGGTGGGGTGCGCGGCGATCAGCAGCTTGGGGTGATGGCTCATCTCACGGCCGACGATCAGCTTCTGCTGGTTGCCGCCGGAGAGGGAGGCCGCGGTGACCTCGATGCCGGGGGTGCGGACGTCGTACTCGCGGACGATCCGCTCGGTGTCCGCACGGGCGGCCTTCAGGTCCAGCAGCCGGCCCTTGGCATTGGGCTTCTCGGTGACATGGCCCAGGATGCGGTTCTCCCACAGGGGGGCCTCCAGCAGCAGGCCGTGCCGGTGGCGGTCCTCGGGGACGTAGCCGATGCCGTCCTCGCGCCGGGTGCGGGTGGGCAGGTGGCTGATGTCGATGCCGTCCAGCGTGATGGTGCCGCCGTCGGGGTCGCGCATGCCCATGATGGCCTCGACCAGTTCGGCCTGGCCGTTGCCCTCCACGCCCGCGATGCCCAGGACCTCGCCCTTGCGGATGGTCAGCGACACATCGTTGAGGACGGTGCGCTCGACGCCCTCCGCGTCGGCGGTGGCCAGCCGCAGCCCCTCGACCTTGAGCATCTCCACGTCCGTGACGGTGGACTCGCGGGTCTGCGGCGAGGGCAGTTCGCTGCCGACCATCAGCTCGGCGAGCTGCTTGGGCGTGGTCTCGCTGGGGACGACGGAGGCCACGGTGGTGCCGCGCCGGATGACGGTGATGTCGTCGGCGACCGAGAGCACCTCGCCCAGCTTGTGCGAGATGAAGATGACGGTCAGGCCCTCGGACTTGAGCTCGCGCAGGTTGTCGAAGAGCGCGTCGACCTCCTGCGGGACCAGCACGGCGGTCGGCTCGTCGAGGATCAGGGTGCGGGCGCCGCGGTAGAGGACCTTGAGGATCTCCACCCGCTGGCGGTCGGCGACGCCGAGGTCCTCGACGAGGACGTCGGGGCGGATGCCGAGGCCGTAGCGGTCGGAGATCTTGAGGATCTCGGTGCGGGCCTTGCCGCCGATGCCGTGCAGCTTCTCGCCGCCGAGAACGACGTTCTCCAGGACGGTGAGGTTGTCGGCGAGCATGAAGTGCTGGTGCACCATGCCGATGCCGCGGGCGATGGCGTCGGCCGGGCTGTGGAAGCTGACCTGTTCGCCGTCGATGCCGATCGTGCCCTCGTCCGGCTTCTGCATGCCGTAGAGGATCTTCATCAGCGTGGACTTGCCCGCGCCGTTCTCGCCGACCAGGGCGTGCACGGTGCCGCGGCCGATGGTGATGTCGATGTCGTGGTTGGCGACGACACCCGGGAACCGCTTGGTGATCCCGCGGAGTTCCACCGCCGGTGCCGCGGCGGTGGCGCTGTCTGCCTGGGGACTGCTGGACGCTTTGATGGCGCACTCTCCTCGGGAGCAGGGAGTGGTAAGGAAGAGCGGGGAGGTGACGATATCGCGCCAACTACGCGCTACGCGCGTAGCGTTGACGCCGGAACATTGCCTTGCCGCCGGGTCGGTCCGGCGAACGGGCCGGGCGCGGCGGCGTGCTGTCCGCCGCGCCCGACCCGCCGAAGAACTACTGCTTGGCAGGGGTGTCGCTGACCTTCACCTCGCCCGACGCGATCTTCTTCTTCGCCGCGTCGATCTTGGCCTGGATGTCGTCGATGAAGCCGCCCGAGGTGGACAGCCGCACACCGTCGTCCTTGAGCGTGTAGGCCTTGGTGCCGGTCAGGGGCTTCTTGTCGTGCACGCTCTTGACCAGGTCGTACACCGCCACGTCGACGTTCTTCATCACCGACGTGAGGATCGAGTTCTTGTACTTGGCCAGGCCCGGCTGCAGGTACTGGTCGGAGTCGACGCCGATCGCCCAGGTGCCCTTCTTGCCGGCGACCGTCTCGATCGAGCCGTTGCCGGACTGGCCGGCCGCGGTGTAGATGACGTCGATGCCGGCGTCGAGCATGCCCTTGGCCTTGCCCTTGGCGGCGGCCGGGTCGTTGAAGCCCTTGTCGTCGTTGGCGTAGAGGTACTCGGAGGTGACCTTCGCCTTGGGGTCGGTGGCCTTGACGCCCTGCTCGAAGCCGGCCTGGAACTTCTGGATCAGCGCGTTGTTCTGCGCGCCGATGAAGCCGACCTTGTGGGTCTTGCTCTTCAGCGCGGCGGCGACACCGGCGAGGTAGGAGCCCTCGTGTTCGGCGAAGACCATGCCGTAGACGTTCTTGGCCTGGGAGGGGGAGTCGACGACGCCGAAGGCGGTCTTCGGGAACTTCTTGGCGACCTTGTTGACGGACTTGCCGTAGTTGAAGCCGACCCCGATGACCGGGTTGTAGCCCGCCTCGGCCAGCGAGGTCAGCCGCTGCTCGCGGTCCGCCTCGGTCTCGCCGTTCTTGGCGGTCATCATCTTGGCCTTGACACCGAGGTCCTTCTCGGCCTTGTCCACGCCACGAGCCGCCGCCTCGTTGAACGAGTGGTCGTCCCGGCCGCCGACGTCGAAGGCGAGGCCGATGCCCTTGTCCTTGCCACCGGCCTCGGTGGAGGACTCGCCGCAGGCGGTCAGTGAAACGGAGAGGGCCGCGGTGGCGATGCCCGCGGCAACGATCTTGGATACCCGGTGCACGAGGGGCCCCTTCGACTCGTAGCGCCTCCATTGGCGCTGATTCCGCGGAATCGTAACGCGCGTAGATGTCAGGTAAAGGGCAGGTGGAAAGCCGTTATCGATTCGAGGCGTACGGGGCCCGGACGATCTCCACGGCCGCCGTCGGGGCGTTCGACGGCGGCCGGAATTGTTTGGTTCTGTCCGATCTACCTCAGCCGCGGGGCAGCAGGGCGGCGGCGGTGAAGAGCTCCACCCCGACCTGGATGGCGTGCTCGTCGACGTCGAAGTCGCCGCGGTGCAGGTCGTACCGGCCGAGCTCACCGGGGCGCCGGACGCCGAGCCGGGCCATGGCGCCGGGGACCTCCTCCAGGTACCAGGAGAAGTCCTCGCCGCCGAGGGACTGCTCGGTGTCCTCCACGCTGTGGGCGCCGCGCCGGGCGGTCATCGCGTCCTTGAGCAGCGCCACGCTGCCGGCTTCGTTGACCACCGGCGGCACCCCGCGCACGTAGTTGATCTGCGACTTGGCGCCGTGCAGCGTCGCGACCTCGTCGATGGCGGCGTGCACCATGTCCGGGGCCTGGCGCCAGGCGTCGAGATCAAGGCACCGGACGGTGCCGGACAGCTCCGCGCGCTGCGGGATCACGTTGCAGATGTGCCCGGACGACAGCCGGCCCCAGGTGACGGCGAGCCCGGCCCGGGCGTCGACCCGGCGGGAGATCAGCGCCGGCACGTCGAGGGCGACCCGGGCGGCGGCGGTGACCATGTCGGTGGTCAGGTGCGGGCGGGCGGTGTGCCCGCCGGGGCCGTCCAGCTCGACCTCCAGCCGGTCGCAGGCCGAGGTGATCGCGCCGGTCCGCAGCCCGATCTTGCCGGCGTCCACGCGCGGGTCGCAGTGCACCGCGAGGATCCGGCCGACGCCGTCCAGCACCCCGGACTCGATGGCGTCCGCGGCGCCGCCCGGCAGCACCTCCTCGGCGGGCTGGAAGATCAGCCGCACCGGGCGGGGCAGCGCGCCGCTACGGGCCAGTCCGGCCAGCACCAGCCCGGCGCCGAGCACGATGGTGGTGTGCACGTCGTGGCCGCAGGCGTGCGCCCGGCCGGGGACCGCGGAGGCGTAGTCCACGGTCTTGGTGTCCGGGATGGGGAGGGCGTCGATGTCCGCGCGGAGGGCGAGCAGCGGGGCGGTCCCGTCGCCGTACGCGGTGTCCGTGCCGATGTCGCACATCAGGCCGGTGCCGGTGGCGAGTACCCGGGGGCGCAGTCCGGCCTGCTCCAGCCGCTCCTTGATCGCCGCGGTGGTCCGGAACTCCTGGTTGCCGAGCTCGGGATGGCGGTGCAAGTCGCGGCGGAAGTCGATGAGTTCGGCACACAGCGCCTCGGGCAGCGTGCCGGGGAGCGGGGCCCCGGCGGCGGTGTCGGCGGGGGCGTCGGCGTCGTCGGAATCGCGGGACATCAGTTGGTTCACCTGTTGAAGGTTAGGGCCACCGAAGGGGCAACTGTCCCTCGATCAACAAAAGTTCAGCCCCTTAGGGGAAGAAAATCTAGGCCGCTCGGCGCATGGACGGTTTATGGGAGGGGTATGAAGTACGGCTTCCCGCCACGGCCGTCGCCATGCCCCCCACCCGGTCAGCCGGTGGCCATCCGCTGCCCGAACGGAAGGCGTTGCACGTCGCGGGCGGTTCCGGTGACCCCGTCGAGGAAACCCTGTGCGCGCGGTGAAGCGTTGGCCGTCAGCCACTCGGGGTCGATGTCGCAGACCGCGACCCGGACCTCCGTACCGGCCAGGGCGAGCGGCAGGGTGTGCACGACCGTCGACGGGAAGCTGACGATCAGCCGTCCGACGGGGCCGCGGCGGGCGATCAGTTCCAGCGGCAGGTCGGGGCGGACGATCTCCAGGCCGGTGGCGCCGGCGAGCCGGTGCAGCTTCTCGGCGCTCTCGCGGCGGTGGGCGAAGTAGCGGGTGGCGCCGTGCGTACGGGCCAGCGTGGCGACCGCGGCCAGATAGCGGTCGGCGTCCACGACACCGGTCTCCACGAGTGAGGTGCCGACGATGTCGGCGGCGCCCATGACGCGGGGCGGACCGAACCGCGCCCGCGTCCAGGCGAAGTCGTTCCTGGCGAGGTGCACGCCGGGCGGGGCCTCGACGGGCATCGAGCTGAACACGCCGACGGAGCGCCGGCCGCCCTCCGGCGGCGGGGTGAGCCGGCGGCGCGCGGTGGCCGAGAACGGCGCGAAGACCAGGTCCCGGGCGCCGCGCCCGCCGCCGCTCCGGTGCCAGCGCACCAGCCGTTCGCCGCGGGCGAGTTGGGAGATGAACTCCATGGTGGCGGTGCCGTCGTCGACCACGACCAGGTCGGGCGCGCCGGTGAGGGCGAGCAGCAGCTGGACGTAGCGGGAGAACGGGTCGCCGATGACGATCCGGCGGGCCCGGCGCAGCAGCGGAGTGAGCCCGCCGATGGTGCGCAGCGGCGCGGTGGGGCCGCCGCGGGCCTCCTCCCAGCGCACGGTGTGCCCTTCGTCGCGGGCGAGTTCGGCCATCCGGCGCAGCTGGCCGCGGGTCATCGGGTCGTGCGGGGAGAGCACGACGATGGTGACCGAGGTGGCCGCCGGGCCTGCGCCGCCGCCGTCCGGTGCGGCGCCGTCCGGTGCGGCGTCCGGTGCGGCGCCGTCCGACGGGTCGCCGTCCGGTGCGGCCTCCGGTGCGGCGGCCTCCGGCGACGCCGCATGCGCCCATTCCAGGACGTTGAGCAGCTGCACCGGGCTCTCGACGAAGGCGAGGGTGCCGGTGCCGCGGGCGGTGGCACCGGCGGCTGCGGTGCGGGGGCGGTGGCGCTGCCGCGGCACCCCCGGGGGACGGCGGGCGGGAGTACCCGCCGTCCCCTGGGGCGGGACCCCGGCGCCGGGCGTGGAGGGCGCGGCGCAGGTCCCCTCAGGTGAGCTCACCTTGTCTCCCGTCGGCTGGGGGCCGGGTGTCAGACTGCCGCGGGCTGGGCGGTGGCCTCGGCGGCCTCCGCCTCGGCGACCACACCGGCGACCCGGCGCAGCTTCTTCATCGGGCCGAGCTCGGACTCGTAGACCTTCTTGACGCCGTCACCGAGGGACTCCTCGATGGTGCGGATGTCGCGCACGAGGCGGGACAGGCCGCCGGGCTCGACGGAGGCGGCCTGGTCGGAGCCCCACATGGCGCGGTCGAGGGTGATGTGCCGCTCGATGAAGGTGGCGCCGAGGGCGACCGCGGCGAGGGTGGTCTGCAGACCGGTCTCGTGGCCGCTGTAGCCGATCGGGACGTTGGGGTACTCCTCCTGCAGGGTGTTGATCATCCGCAGGTTGAGCTCCTCGGCCTTGGCCGGGTAGGTGCTGGTGGCGTGGCAGAGCAGGATGTTGTCGCTGCCCAGGACCTCGACGGCGTGCCGGATCTGCTTCGGGGTGGACATGCCGGTGGAGAGGATGACGGTGCGGCCGGTGGCGCGCATGGCGCGCAGCAGCTCGTCGTCGGTGAGCGAGGCGGAGGCCACCTTGTAGCAGGGCACGTCGAACTTCTCCAGGAAGGCGACGGACTCCACGTCCCACGGGGAGGCGAACCACGCGATGCCGCGCTTCTTGCAGTACTCGTCGATGGCGCGGTAGCCGTCCTCGTCGAACTCCACGCGGTGGCGGTAGTCGATGTAGGTCATCCGGCCCCAGGGGGTGTCGCGCTCGATGTCCCACTGGTCGCGCGGGGTGCAGATCTCCGGGGTCCGCTTCTGGAACTTCACCGCGTCACAGCCGGCGTCGGCGGCGGCGTCGATCAGCGCGAAGGCGTTCTCCAGGTCGCCGTTGTGGTTGATGCCGATCTCGCCGGTGACGTAGACGGGGCGGCCGGGGCCGGCCTCGCGGGTGCCGAGCTTGCGGAGGCGGGAGTTGGTGCTCATGGGGAGATTCCTTCGTGTGGATACGGGGGTGTGCGGGGGTGGGCTCAGGGAGTCGGTTACAGGGAGGGGCCCAGCAGCCAGCCGGCGATCTCGCGGATCGCGCCGCTGCCTCCGGGCGTGGCGGTGACGGCGCGGGCCGCGCCGCGCACCACGTCGTGCGCCCCGGCGACCGCCACCGGCCAGCCGACGAGGTCGAAGCACGGGAGGTCGTTGACGTCGTTGCCGACGTAGAGCACGCGCTCGGGCGCGACTCCGGCCTCCTCGCACCACTGCTTGAGGGCGAGGTCCTTGCGGTCGATGCCGTGCAGGACGGGCACCCGCAGCTTGCGGGCGCGGGCGGCGACGACCGGGTTGGTCTCGGTGGACAGGATCAGCAGCTTCAGCTCGGCCCGGCGCAGGGCGGCGATGCCCAGGCCGTCGCCGCGGTGGACCGCGACGATCTCCCGGCCGTCGGCGTCGATCAGCACCCGGTCGTCGGTCTGGGTGCCGTCGAAGTCGAGGACGACGGCGTCGATGTCGTCCCTGGTCGGCAGGGCGCCGGGGCGCGGGGCGTCCAGCAGCGGGGCCAGCGCGCGGGCGCGGGCGAGGTCGTGCGGGTCGTCGACCTCCAGCACCCGGGCCGGGTCGGTGCGGACGAGTTCGGTGCGGCCGAAGAAGCGGTGGCCGCTGGCGCGGAAGCCGGCCGCGTCCATGGCGTAGGCGGCGCCGGTCTCCAGCAGGTCCTGGGGGCGGTCCTGGCGGCGCGGCCGGAAGGACTTGTCGTGGTTGACGCCGTGGCCGCCGTCGGTGGCGGTCGCGCCGCCCACCGCGGGCTCGGCGTCGCGCCAGACGAAGCCGTGGAAGGGTGCCACGGTCAGCGCGCTGTCGGCGCCGTCCTCGACGACCGCGGCGGCCACCCCGTCGACGTCCTCGCGGACCAGGAACGGGCTGGTGCACTGGACCAGCAGCACCGCGTCGACGGTGGTGCCCTGCTCGGCCTCGTACGCGTCCATGGCGTGCAGGACAGCGGCCTCGCTGGTGGCGGTGTCGCCCGCGATCTCGCCGGGTCGCCGGACGACGACGGCTCCGGCGCTGCGCGCGGCGGCCGCGATCCCGGCGTCGTCGGTGGAGACCACGACGTCGGTGACCAGGCGGGCGGCGCGGCATTCGCGGACCGCGCGGGCCACCAGGGGCACGCCTCCGACGGCGGCGAGGTTCTTGGCGGGCACGCCCTTGGATCCGCCGCGGGCGGGGATGACGGCAACCACGGTGGGTGGCATTGCGGGCTCCTTGGTCGGGCCGGGGGCAGCGAAGTCGGTCACAGCTGCCCCCAGCGGCGGATGGCGGGGGCGACGCGCTGGACGCCGTGGCGGTAGGCGCCGCGGGCGGCCTCGCGGACGGTCTCGCGGGCGATCCGGCGCAGTCCGCCGGTCTCCTCGGGGGCGTCGGTGTGGCCGGGCAGCGGGGCACCCTGCGGGTCCAGGCCGTGCCGGGCGAGGATGCCGGGCAGGTAGCCGGGGGCGGTGCGCGGTGTGTAGTACGGGCGCAGCGGCGGCAGGCTTTCGGCCTCGCGGAGGGCGGTGACCCGGGCGCGGGCCGCGTCGAAGGCGCGTCCGTACTCCCCCTCGGCGGCGACTCCCTGACGGGCCAGCCAGTCCGGGTCGGGTTCCGGGCGGTGGCCGGCGTCCAGCTCGTCCCAGGAAGCCAGGCAGCCGGAGCCGAGGAAGTGGTGGTTGCCGAGGACCTCGCGGATGCCGAGGTCGGTGAGGACGGCGGTGGGGATGCCGCGGTGCAGGGACTCCAGGGCGGCGGTGGAGCTGACCGTGACCAGCAGGTCGGTGCGGTCCAGGACCTCGCCCATGTTGCCGTACACCAGGCGGCAGTTGGCGGGCAGGCCGCCGGGGGTCTTGGCGGCGAGCTTCTGGTAGGGCAGTTCCTCGATGTGCGTGGTGTGCTCGCCGGGCTTGCTGCGGAGCTTGATCAGCACCTCGCGGTCGGGGTGCTTGCGGGCGTGCTGGGCGGCCCGGCGCAGCAGGTAGGTTCGGTCGGCGCGGTTCTCCGGGACGGAGGGCTGGGCGGCGAACACCACCGTGTACGGGTCGCGTTCGGCCCTGTAGCGGTCGCCGCCGAGGAACGGCAGGGCGCATTCGACGACGCTGCCGTCGTCGGCGCCGACCCCGCGGTAGACGGCCCGGAACCGGTCGGCGTCGTGCCGGGAGTTGGCGAGGACGACGTCCGCGCCGTGCCGCAGCAGCAGCCCGTCGGCGAGCTTCTCGTAGACCACTCCGACGTAGCCGGTGACGACCACGGGGCGCTGCTCGGCGCCCTCCCAGGTCCGGGCGAGGCCGTGCAGCATCGCCTGTACGGCGCCGCCGACGCAGGCCAGTACGACGACGTCGTAGCGCGTGCGGTCGATGGTGCGCACGAAGTCGACGCCCCGGATCTCGCGCAGCGCGTCCGCCCGGGCACCGACCTCGTCGAGCTGGCGGACCGTGGGAGTGGCGCGGCCGCGGAGCAGATACCCGTCGAGCCGGATGTCCGATTGGATTCGGTACGCTGTCAAAGCGCCCCATTTCCATCGGGTATCCGAGTCGGCGAGCACGGCGACTCGCGGCGAGGAAGCGGTACGTGATGGCACGTCGAAGACGCTAGGAAGGCATTCCGTTTGTCGGGCCAACTGGGTCGCAACAAAGGGTTAACAGCGGGTCGACGAACGGCGAACCGGCCTGATTACCGACCCGGTTAACCATCCCGCCATTCTTCGTTCACCCCGGTGTCCCCGCCACGTAAAGACGAATGCCGGGCCCGGCACCTAACGTCACCCGGGTGGTTAAGCTCTCCGTCATCGTGCCGTTCTACAACGTGCAGACATACGCGCCCGACACCCTGAAAAGCCTCGCGGCCAACGCCCGCGACGACTTTGAATTCCTGCTCGTCGACGACTGTTCGCGCGACGAGACCCCGGAGATCCTCGCGCGCGCCGAGCGTGAGCTGCCGGGCGCCAGACTGCTGCGGCACGAACGGAACGGCGGCCTGGCCACCGCCCGCAACACGGGCCTGGACCAGGCGCGCGGGGAGTACCTCACCTTCCTCGACGGCGACGACTGGCTGGCCCCCGGCTACTTCACCGAACTCCTCTGCGCCATCGAGGAGTTGGGGTGCGACTTCGTACGGACCGACCACGTCCAGTGCACCGCCAGGGCGCGCACCGTGCACCGCGTCCCGCACGGCCGGCGCGGGGTGGTGATGGATCCGCGCGCGGTGATCCTGCCCGCGGACCGCTCCACCTCGGTCGACTACGCCTTCGCCTGGGCCGGGATCTACCACCGCCGGCTGCTGGACGACGGGGTGCTGCATTTCAAGGACGGTCTGCGCACCGCCGAGGACCGGCCGTGGATCTGGCGGCTGCACCGCGAGGCGAAGTCCATGGCGGTGGTCGGTCTGCTCGGTGTTTTCTACCGGCGCGGAGTGGCCTCCTCGCTGACCCAGATCGGCGATGTGCGGCAATTGGATTTCATCCGGGCATTCGACCAGGTGATCGAGGAAACCGCACAGGACCGCGATGCGGACCGACTTCTTCCGAAAGCGGTCCGGACCTATTGCGCGATCATTTCCCACCATCTCGGTTCGATCGAACGATTCGAGCCGCAGGTGGCCCGTAAATTGCGTTCGATGAGCGCCGCGGCCATGAAACGCATGCCGCAGGACGTACTGAAGGAAGCCCTGGATTCCATGGATGTGCAGCGCGCGTCCCGACTGCGCCGGCTGCGCCGTCGCCCTGTCCCTGCCGAGGTGGCCGCCTGATGCCCACCCGAGCCCGCACCCAGATCTTCGTGGCGTCCACGCTGTACGGCGCGGCCACGCTCGCCGCGGCACTGGACGCCGACCGGTTCGCGCCGGCCGACCGCCGGCTGCTGCTGCTCAGCAACAACGCCACGACCCCGGAGACCACCGCGCCACTGGACACCATGCCCGGCTTCGAGCGGCTGCGCGGCCGCTTCGACCGGGTGCTGTCGTGGAACGAGACGATCAGCCCCTTCCACCCCGGCGGCTGGTCCCCGCGCGCGGACGACGTCCCGCTGTGGGAGCGCCATCTGCGGCTGCTGTGGGGCCTGGGCGACGACCAGGTCGAGCTGGTCGTGGAGTCCATCCAGGTCAACCCGGCGCTGGCGATCGCCCAGCTCTTCCCGGACGCGCCGATCGAGGTCTACGCGGACGGGCTGATGAGCTACGGCCCGACCCGCAACAAGCTCGACCCGCTGGTCGGCACCCGGATCGGCCGGCTGCTGCACCTGGACCTGGTGCCCGGCCTGTCGCCGCTGCTGCTCACCGAGTTCGACGTGCCGGCGCAGACCGTCCCGACCGACGCCTTCACCAAGGTGCTGTCCGAACTCGCCGACGTCAGCGGTCCGTTGGCGGTGCCGGAGGGCGGGGCGCTGCTCCTCGGCCAGTACCTCTCCGCGCTGGGCATCCTCACGCCCGAGGAGGAAGAGGAGCTGCACGTACGGATGGTGCGCGGCGCCGTCGGGCGCGGGCACCGCGAGATCGTCTTCAAGCCGCACCCCTCCGCGCCGGCCCGCTGGTCACGGCTGCTGGAGCGGGAGGCGGAGAAGCTGGACGTGACGCTGACGGTGCTCGACTCTCCGGTGCTGGCCGAGGTGGTCTACCAGCGGATGCGGCCCGCGCTGGTCGTCGGCTGCTTCTCCACCGCCCTGCTGACCGCGGCCACCTTCTACGGCCTGCCGGTCGCCCGCACCGGAACGGACCTGCTGCTGGAGCGGCTGACGCCGTACCAGAACAGCAACCGCATCCCGGTGACGCTGGTGGACGCGCTGGTCCCGGACCTGGAGGACACCGGTGAGCGGCCGGGTACGGTCGCCACCGCGGCGTCCGTCGAGGGGCTGGTCACCGCGGTCGGCTATGCCATGCAGCATCAGATCTACCCGGGCCTGCGGCCGGCCGCCGAGCGCTACCTCGCCGCCCACCTCGACGCGCGCACCCGGCGCTACTTCAAGCGCCGCCGGCTGACCGCGCTGGCGCTGCCCGGGGCGATCCCCTCCCAGCTGTCGTTCCTCCCGCGCAACGCCGCGGTCCGCCGGGTCGCCCGCCGGGCCCGGGCGGTGCAGCGGCGGCTGAAGAAGCGGGCCGTCTTCGGATGACGACGACCCCGCCGCTGGCGACCGGCGCGCCACCCGTCGCGCCGGAGCTCGTCACCACCACCCCGCAGCGCCTGATACGACGGCGCAGCCGTGACGGCGGACCGTCCCGGCTGCGCGCCCTCGACGGGCTGCGGCTGCTGGCCGCCCTGATGGTCGCCGCGTACCACTACGGTGGGCGCGGCGGCGAGATAGCCGGGGCCTGGGGCGGCTCCCCGGCCCAGCAATTCCCCACCCTGGCACCGCTGTTCGCCTACGGCTGCCTGGGCGTCCAGATCTTCTTCGTGATCAGCGGGTTCGTGATCTGCCTGTCCGGCTGGGGCCGGACCCTGCGGGCCTTCGTCGCCTCCCGCATCTCCCGCCTGTATCCCGCCTACTGGGCCGCGATCCTGATCGTCACCGCGGTCTTCGCGCTCCCCTTCGTCGCCTACAAGGCGCTCGCGCCCAGCGAGGTGCTGACGAACCTCACCATGCTCCAGCAGCCGCTCGGCGTGCACCGCGTCCTCGGCGTGTGCTGGACCCTCTGGGCGGAGATGCGTTTCTACGCGCTCTTCGCGCTCTGCGTCGTCCTGCCGGGCGCCACCCGCGGCCGGGTGGTCCTCTTCTGCGCCGGCTGGACGCTGGCCGCCGCGCTGGCCCAGGCCGCGCACCAGCCGCTGCTGGACGTCGTGCTGATGCCGGAGTACGCGCCGTTCTTCATCGGCGGCATCGGGCTGTACCTGCTGCACCGCTACGGCCCGCGGGACCCGGTCGCCTGGGCGATCGTGCTGGTCAGCTGGCTCATCGGGCAGCACTACGCGGTCGCCGGGCTCTGGCACGCCCCGTCGGTGCACGCCTTCTCCTACCGTTCGACGGCCGGCATCATCGCCGTCGTCACCCTCGGCTTCGTGCTGGTCGGCGCGGTCGCGCTGGGCGCCCTGCGGTGGGCCGACTGGCGCTGGCTGACCGTCGCCGGCGCGCTCACCTACCCCTTCTACCTGGTCCACGAGCACCTGGGCTGGGTCGTGGTGGGCGTCCTGCACCGCACCCTGGGTGTGCCGTCCGCCGTCACGCTGGCCCTGACGACCGTGCTGATGCTGCTGCTGGCGTGGGTGCTGTACCGCTGTGTGGAGCGTCCGCTGACGCCCCGGCTGAAGCGGGCGCTCGATCCACGGCGCTGATCAACGGCCGGCCCGGGCCCCCGGGCCGGCCGTCGCCTCGATGCCCGCGAGGACGATCCGCACACCGGCCTCGAAGCTGCGGTCGAGGTCGGCGAACATCTCCCGGCCGGCGCGCGCCGCCAACGGATAGCAGTCGCCCAGGTCCGCCTCGCGCCGCTCCAGGTCGTAGGCCGGGTCCCGGGCCTCCGGCCGGCCGGGCTCCGGGTGGACCGACTGCTCCTCTATCACCAGCCCGATGGTGAAGTTGTACGCGGTCCACCAGGCGATCGCCGCCTCGGCCAGCGTGAATCCGGCCGCGGTGAGCCGGCGCAGCAGCCCGTCGAGCGGCTGGGCGTAGCTGGTGTCCGTCATCCGCGTGCCGCTGAAGACCTTTCCGCCGTCGCGGTAGCCGAGCAGTTCCCGGCGCAGCCTCCGGCAGGTGTCGAGCAGGAGGTCCTGCCAGGTCCCGTCGTGTCCCGGCGCGCCGGGGCCCGGGCCGTCCGGCCCCTGCCCCATGAGCGGTGCGGCCATCCGCCGGAACATCTCGGTGGCCATCTCGTCGAGCAGTTCCTGTTTGTTCTTGAAGTGCCAGTAGAGCGCGGGGGCCTGGACGTTCAGCTCCTTGGCGATCCGGCGCAGGGTCAGGCCGTCGAGGCCGACCTCGTCCAGCAGCCGCAGGGCGGTCGTGACCACCACTTTCCTGTCGATGCGCGCAACCATGTTGACAACTTAACACCGTTAAGCAACCCTCGGAAACATGGAACTTAACAGCGTTAAGGACAGGGGCGGTCAGCCGGACACCCTTCCCGCTGCCGTCGACGTACTGATCGCCGGAGCGGGCCCGACCGGCCTCGCGCTCGGCATCGACCTCGCCCGCCGCGGCGTGCGCGCCCTGCTCGTCGAGCGCCAGGACCGCCTCTCCCCCGGCGCCCGCGGCAACGGCCTGCAGCCGCGCACCCTGGAGGTCTACGAAGACCTCGGGGTGCTGGACGCGATGCGCGCGGCCGGCGGCGACTACCCGGTCACGGCCCGCTGGGAGGACGGCCGGATCACCGGCACCGAGGTGATGATCGAGCGGGTCGAGCCGACGCCCGCCACACCGCACGCGAACACGATGATGGTGCCGCAGTTCCGCAACGTGGAGCTGCTGCACGAACGGCTCACCGAGCTCGGCGGCAGCGTGCTGTTCTCCACCGAACTCACCGATTTCACCCAGGACGCGGACGGGGTGACGGCCCGTCTCCTCACCGCCGACGGCACGCCGCACTCGGTACGCGCCGCCTACCTGGTCGCCGCCGACGGCGGGCGCAGCACGGTCCGCCGGGCGCTCGGCACCGGGATGACCGGGCCGGGCGGCCTGGAGCTGGATCCGGGCGCCGCGCTGCTCGCGGACGTCCGGATCAGCGGCCTCGACCGGGACCACTGGCACCGCTGGGAGCTGCCCCAGGGCGGTTTCGTCGCCCTGCTCCCGCTCGCCCACACCGACCTCTTCCAGGGCATAATCGCTGCCGTCAGCGAGGCCCCGGACCCCTCACCCGAGGCGGTCCGCGCGGCGATCGCCAGGCACACCCACCTCACCGCCGACCAGATCACCGACGTCGCCTGGACCTCCGTCTTCCGGCCCCGGGTCGGCCTGGCCGACACCTACCGCACCGGCCGGGTCTTCCTCGCCGGTGACGCCGCGCACATCCACTCACCGGCCGGCGGCCAGGGCCTGAACACCAGCGTCCAGGACGCCTACAACCTCGGCTGGAAGCTCGGCCAGGTACTGCGGCACGGCGCGCCGGACACCCTGCTCGACACCTACGAGGCCGAGCGCCGCCCGATAGCCGAGCGCATCCTCGCCACCAGCACCCGGCTGCACCGCACGCGCTCGCTGCGCCGCGGCCGGGACCTGCACCAGCTCGACATCGGCTACCCGGACGGCCCGCTGACCCGGGAGCTGCGGACCGGCCTGCCCGAGGGCGCGCTGCGGGCCGGCGACCGGGCACCCGACGCCCCCTGCCACACCCCCGACGGCAAGGCCGTCCGGCTCTTCGAGAGCTACCGCGGCCCGCACTTCACCCTGCTCGTCCTCGGCGAGACCGACCTCGACGCCGCCGCGCTGCCCGCCGACCCGGCACTGCTGCGGATCGTCCGCGCCGGCGGCCCGGACCCCGACCTCGTCGACACCGACGGCCACCTCCGCGCCGCCTACGGGGACGACCCCGCGGTCCTCCTCGTCCGCCCGGACGGTTACCTCGCCCTCGCCGCCCCGGCCACCGACGCCACCACCGCGGTGACCGCCGCCCTGGCCCCGTACACCGGCGCGCCCGCACCGCAGCCGGCCGCCTGACCCCCGGCCCCTCAAGCGCGCGAGGCCGTCCGAGCGGGAACTCCGCTCGTACGGCCTCGCGCCGGGAACGGGCACCTTGAGGGGGGGTGAGGCGCCCGGGGCGGCAGGGGGACCGCCCGAAAGGTCCACGACCAGCGGCTACACGACCAGGGAGAGCAACAGCACGCACCCGATCCCGACCACCGAGATCAGCGTCTCCATCACCGACCAGGTCTTCAGCGTCTGGCCGACGCTCATCCCGAAGTACTCCTTGACCAGCCAGAATCCGGCGTCGTTGACATGGCTGAAGAACAGCGAGCCGCAGCCGATCGCCAGCACCAGCAGCGCCACATGAGTGGTACTCATCTCCGCGGAGAGCGGGGCCACCAGACCGGCGGCCGAGATCGTGGCCACCGTCGCCGAGCCGGTCGCGAGCCGGATGGCGACCGCGATCAGCCAGGCCAGCAGCAACGTCGACAGATGCCAGCCCTTGGAGACGTCCAGGATCATCTGGCCCACGCCGCAGTCCACCAGCGTCTGCTTGAAGCCGCCGCCCGCGCCGACGATCAGCACCACGCCGGCGATCGGGGCGAGCGACTTCTCCACCGTGGCCGCGGTCCGCCCGCGGCTGAAACCGGCCGCCCGGCCGAGCGTGAACATCGCGACGAGCACGGCGGTCAGCAGCGCGATCAGCGGCGACCCGACCACGTCGAAGACCCGCTGCACACCGGCCTCCGGATCGTCGACGACCACGTCCACCAGGGCCTTGGCCAGCATCATCACCACCGGCAGCAGCACGGTGGCCACGGTTATCCCGAACCCGGGCCGCTTCTCCAGGCCGTCCGACGCCCTGTCGGGCCCGGTGCCCGGGGTGTCCCCGGAAGAGAACAACATCTTCTCCGGCGGGCGGACGTCCACCCAGCGGGCCGCGTAACGGGAGAACAGCGGGCCGGCGACGATCGCGGTCGGCACCGCGACGACCACGCCGAGCGCCAGGGTGATGCCGAGGTTCGCGCCGACCGCGTCGATCGCCACCAGCGGGCCGGGGTGCGGCGGGATCAGACCGTGCATGACGGACAGTCCGGCCAGCGCCGGGATGCCGATCCGCATCAGCGAGAAGTTGCCGCGCTTGGCGACCAGCAGGACCACCGGGATCAGCAGCACGATGCCGACCTCGAAGAAGATCGGCAGTCCGACGATCCCGGCGATCAGCACCATCGCCCAGGGCATCGCCCGCCGTCCCGCCCGCGCCAGGATCGTGTCGACGATCTGGTCCGCGCCGCCGGAGTCGGCGAGCAGCCGGCCGAGGACGGCACCGAGCGCGATCAGCACCCCGGTCCCCGCGACGGTCGTTCCCAGCCCCGTCGAGAAGCTGGCGATGACCTTGTCGAGCGGCGCCCCGGCCACCGCGCCGAGCACCAGCGAGCCGATGATCAGCGACAGGAAGGCGTGCAGCTTGAACGTGGTGATGAGCAGGACGATGACGGCTATGCCGGCCAGGACGGCGATGCCCAGCTGTGCGTGACCGGCCGAGGTGATCGGCTCGGTCGCGTCCGCTGCGAGCATCTCGACGCTGAGATGAGTCACGGCGCTTCCCATGGTTGGAGGGGAGGGAGGACTTGGGTGGACGGGTGGAGGAGAACGGGTTATCCGGCGGAGGAGGCCAGCGCGCGCAGTGCGGCCACCGCCCGCCCGGCGATCTGCTGCGGGGTACCGGAGACGTCGACCGCGACGCCCGCCTCGTCCGATCCGAGGGGTTCGAGCGTGGCGAACTGCGAGTCCAGCAGCGCGGTCGGCATGAAGTGGCCCCGGCGCTCGGCCATCCGCGCCTGGATCAGCGCGCGGTCACCGGTCAGATGCAGGAAGACGAGGCCCGGGGCGGCGGCCCGCAGCCGGTCCCGGTAGGCCCGCTTGAGCGCCGAGCTGCTGACCACGCCGCCCCGCCCGGCCCGGTCGTGCGCCCAGGCGCCGATCGCGTCCAGCCAGGGGCCGCGGTCGGCGTCGTCCAGCGGGACACCGGCCGCCATCTTGGCGATGTTGGCCGGGGGATGGAAGTCGTCGCCCTCGGCGTACGGGACGCCCAGTTCGGCGGCCACCAGCGGGCCGATGGTGGTCTTGCCGGTGCCGGCCACGCCCATCACGACGATGACGTCAGGGGCGGCGTGGGGAGTGCTCATCCCGGGTTACCTCACTGTCTTCCTTGACCCGTGCACCCCACTGAAACCCATTACATATGACGTATTCAAGAGTCCGTGATGCAAACGTCATACTTAATTGGCCGGGGTGCGGGAACGTACGCTTGCTCCATGGAGAACGAGGGGAAGGGCCTGCACGGCCGCGTGCTGGAGGCCCTCGGGCCCGAGATCACCGCGGGCGACCACCCTCCGGGCACGGTCCTGCGCACCGACGAACTGGCGCAGCGCTTCGACGTCTCCCGCACGGTCATCCGCGAGGCGATCCGGGTCCTGGAATCCATGCAACTGGTCGCCTCCCGGCGCCGGGTGGGGGTGACCGTCCGCCCCACCGAGGAGTGGAACGTCTACGACCCGCGGGTCATCGGCTGGCGGCTGTCCGGCCGGGACCGCCCCCGCCAGCTGCGCTCACTGACCGTGCTGCGCTCGGCCGTCGAACCGGTCGCCGCGGGGCTCGCCGCCCAGCACGCCACACCCGCCCAGTGCGCCGCACTCACCGAACACGCCCTGGGCATGGTCGCCACCTCGCGCGGCCAGCAGCTCGACGCGTACCTGGTCCACGACGTGGCCTTCCACCGGGTGATCCTCACCGCCTCCGGCAACGAGATGTTCGCCCGCCTCGCGGACGTCGTCGCGGCCGTCCTGACCGGCCGCACCCACCACCACGTCATGTTCACCGACCCCGACCCGGCGGCGGTCACCCTCCACGTCCAGGTCGCCGAGGCGGTCCGCACGGGCGACGCGGGGGCCGCGGAGCGGCTGACCCGCGAGATCACGACGGGCGCGATGGCCGAACTGGACGTGTTGGCGCCCTAGTCGGGCCACCACGCACTCGACCGTCCCCCCGTTCCGCTGCGCTGTGCGGCGCCTCCCACGTACTCGGCCGTCCCGCCGCGGTGGTCGCTCGCCGGTGCGCGCTGTGCGGCGCCGCGTACGTACCCGTCTGGAAGGGATCGCGTGCTGCCCTAGAACAGCGGCTGCTGCCCCGGGAAGGGGGGCTCCTCGGGGTCGAAGAGCCGCTCGGCGGGGGCCATCAACGGGGCGATCCGCCGCGACCCGGGACAGGAGATCAGCTCCAGGCTCGTCCGCCGCCCCGGCGGGTCATGCCGGGCGTAGCGGCCGCCGACGACGGCGATCTCTCGGGTACAGACGGGGCACGCACGGCGCGGACTGGACATGCGTCCATTGTTCCCTCCCCCGTACCCGGCCGTCCCGCCGCGGGGGTTGCTCGCCGTTGCGCACTGTGCGGCGCCCCGGGCTACAGCCCGGCCGGCGGGACGTACGTGCCCCACACGGACCGCAGCGCATCGCACACCTCGCCCACCGTCGCCCGCGCGCGGAGCGCGTCCCGCATCGGGGGGAGGACGTTGTCCGTGGACGCCGCGGCCTTGCGGAGGGCGTCGAGGGCGGCGGTCACGGCGCGGTCGTCGCGCTGGGACCTCAGCCGGGCGAGCCGTTCGACCTGCTGGGCCTCGATCGCGGGGTCGACCCGCAGCGGCTCGTACGGTTCCTCCTCGTCGAGGAGGAACCGGTTGACGCCGACGACGACCCGCTCGCCGGCGTCGGTTTCCTGAGCGATCCGGTACGCATTGCGTTCGATTTCGTCCTTCTGGAAGCCCGCTTCGATGGCGGCCACCGCGCCGCCCATCTCCTCGACCCGCCGCATCAGCGTGAGGGCGGCCTCCTCCACGTCGTCGGTCATCGACTCCACCGCGTAGGAGCCGGCGAACGGGTCGACGGTGGCGGTCACATCGGTCTCGTGGGCGAGCACCTGCTGGGTCCGCAGGGCGAGCCGGGCCGCCTTGTCCGTCGGCAGGGCGATCGCCTCGTCGAAGGAGTTGGTGTGCAGCGACTGGGTGCCGCCGAGCACCGCGGCGAGGGCCTGGACGGTGACCCGGGCGAGGTTCACCTCCGGCTGCTGGGCGGTGAGTTGCACCCCTGCCGTCTGGGTGTGGAAGCGCAGCATGTGGGATTTCGGGTTGCGTGCGCCGAATTCCTCGCGCATGACCCGGGCCCAAATCCTGCGCGCGGCACGGAATTTGGCGACCTCTTCGAGGAGCGTGGTGCGGGAGACGAAGAAGAAGGACAGCCGGGGGGCGAAGTCGTCGACGTCCATGCCGGCGGCCAGCGCGGTCCGGACGTATGCGATGCCGTTGGCGAGGGTGAAGGCGATCTCCTGCGCGGGAGAGGCGCCGGCCTCCGCCATGTGGTAGCCGGAGATCGAGATGGTGTTCCAGCGGGGGATCTCGGCGCGGCAGTACTGGAAGACGTCCGAGACCAGCCGCAGCGAGGGCGCCGGGGGGAAGATGTAGGTGCCGCGGGCGATGTACTCCTTCAGGATGTCGTTCTGGATGGTGCCGGTCAGGTGGCCGGGCAGGACCCCTTCTTCCTCGCCGACGAGTTGGTAGAGGAGCAGCAGCAGCGCCGCGGGGGCGTTGATCGTCATGGACGTGGACACCTTGTCCAGCGGGATGCCGCCGAACAGCACCCGCATGTCCTCGACGGAGTCGATGGCCACCCCCACCTTGCCGACCTCGCCGGAGGCGATCGGGGTGTCGGAGTCGTGGCCCATCTGGGTCGGCAGGTCGAAGGCGACCGACAGGCCGGTGGTGCCGTGGGCGATCAGCTGCCGGTAGCGGGCGTTGGACTCCCGGGCGGTGCCGAAGCCCGCGTACTGCCGCATCGTCCAGGGCCGTCCGGCGTACATCGTGGGGTGGATACCACGGGTGTAGGGGTAGCCGCCGGGTGCGCCAAGGCGGCGCTCCGGGTCCCAGCCGGCCAGCGCCTCCGGTCCGTACACCGGCTCGACGGGCAGACCGCTCTCGTTGTGCCGCACACTGCCCGGTTCCTGCGCCATGGAAGTACGCCTCCGCCTGGGTGACCGCGATCCGGTGGTCCATTTCCGACGGTCGATGCGCCGTCATCACGGTTTTACGCCGTGCTCACAGCATGCCCGCAGGTTCGCCACGCCGCAGCGCTGGGAAGCATCTCCACTGGCCGATCGGGCCGCCCAGATCCGGGGGTAGCGCATGAGGCGGAGCAGCGGAAGACGTACGGCGCCGGTGGTGACGGTGCTGGTGGTGGCGGCGCTCGCGGTGGGCTGCCGGCCGGTGACGGTGACGAGGACCGGCGCCCCGGACAGCAAGGGCGTCCGTTACGCCCCCACCACCCCGGCTCCCCCGCCGCTCACCGTCCGCCCCACGCCCGCCCGGCACACCGCGCCGGCGCGCCCGCACCGCACCGGGCATCCGGCGCCGCGGGCCCCCCGCGCAATGATGACGGTCGGCTCGCACGGCGGGCAGGTCCGCGAACTCCAGGCGCGATTGACCCAGCTGGGTCTGTTCGACCGCACCCCGACGGGCTACTACGCCTCGGCCACCGCCGCCGCGGTCCGCGCGTTCCAGAAGCGGCAGGGGCTGCCGCGTACGGGGACGGTGCAGCCCGCGGCCTGGCGTGCGCTGCGGGACCGGACCCGTGAGCCGTCGCGGACGGAGCTCTACCCGCCGACCACCAGACCGGTCGGCGTCCCGGACGCGCGCTGTCTGCGGGGAAGGGTGATCTGCATCAGCAAGCGGAGCAACACCCTGGCCTGGGTGGTCGACGGGCGGGTGGTCTCCGCGATGGACGTGCGGTTCGGCTCGCAGTACACCCCGACCCGCGAGGGCACCTTCGTCGTCACGTTCAAGAGCCGGCGCCACGTCTCGACGCTGTACCACACGGCCATGCCGTACGCGATGTTCTTCAGCGGGGGCCAGGCGGTCCATTACTCCGCCGACTTCGCGGCCCGCGGCTACCGCGGCGCCTCGCACGGCTGCGTCAACGTCCGCGACCGGGACCGGATCGCCGCGCTGTTCGCGGCGGTGCACAAGGGGACCACGGTGGTCGTCTACCACTAGCCGGGGGTGGACCACCGAGAAGGAAGAGAGAAGAGGAGAAGGGCGCGGGCAGGGCCGGGGGAACGTGCCCCGCCCGCGCCAAATGCGCTGAGCCGTGGGTACGGGGGGAACCCCGGCTCGTCGCGCAGCCGATGACCAGTCGGCTTCACTCAGTACTGCGTCACCGGCTCGAAAAACGTCACACCCGGCCGGAGGCCGCGGTGCTCGGGGTCGCCCCGGTGGGATCCGTACTGGTCACGGACGGCGTGGGGGCGGGGGTGGAGGCACCGGGGGACTGGGAGGGCTGGTCGCCCTCCTCGTCGCCGGAGCCGCCGGTGCTGCCGCTCTCGCCGGTGGCCCCGGTGCCGCCGGTGGCCCCAGTGCCGCCGGTGACATTGCCGACGACGCCATCGTTGTCACCCGAGCCGCTACCGGACTGATAGCGCGACAGGTAGGCACGGCAGAAGGTGTGCACGTTCTCCGCGCCGCCGGCCCGGCGTTCGAGGCGCTGCCGCGTCTCGCGGTCCATGCGGTCCCGATTGCCGGATTCGTACTCCTGACAGAGAGTGAGCAGAGGCTTCTTCTTGGCGGCCCGGCCCGGGTCGCCCTTCTTGCCGCCCGAGTCACCGTGCCGGCCGGGGGTACCACTGCCCGGCACCGTCGCGCCGGGACTCGCCCCGGGCGTCGCGGTGTCGGAAGGCGCGGTGGACCTGCCGCCGTGCGTGGCGTCGGGCGTGCTGCCCGTGGTGCCGTCGGTCTGCGCCTCGCCGGGCTCAGTGGTGGGCAGCGGTCCGGGCGTCCGTGCGGAGGAGGCACTGGAACCCGGCTCGACGCCCCCGCCACCGCGGAAAGGGCCGGGCAGGACGCCCGCCCCGGCCGCGACGGCGACCCCGCCGATGGCGCAGGCCGCGAGCGCGACGGCGAAGCCACGCCGGAAGGGGCGGGCGAGCCGGGTGCGTTCGGTGACCGCGGTGGCGTGGACCCGCGGCACGGCGGCATCCGATCCGCGGTCCGCCGAACGGGCGCCGGACCCCTGCGGAACGGCCCTGCGGAACGCGGCGACGGCGGCCTCTTCACCGGGCAGCGGCACCGTCTCGGGCGCTCGTGCGCCGAGCGCGGCGGCTGCTGCCAGCAACTGTTCGAGTTCCTGTGCGCCGGCGTCGTACGGGGAACTGACTCGTTCACCACGCAGCAGTCGCTCCGCGGTGTCCTTGTCGAGCCAGTCGTACCGATCGTCGGCCATCACATGTCCTTCTGCGTTCGTGCGGCCGATTCCGTCACACCCGGTAGGCGGGAATCCGCCACGCCCCCGGGGCGCTGCTGCTCGGGGAGGTGGTCCCCGGCGCCCGGCGAGTCACCGATCAGCTCGGCGAGCTTCCGCAGTCCGCGGTGTGCGGCGGTGCGCACCGCGCCGGGCCGTTTGCCGAGCACCTCGGCCGCGCTCTTGGCGTCGAGCCCGACCACCACCCGGAGCACCACGGCCTCGGCCTGGTCCTGCGGCAGCCGGGATATCAGCTGCATGGTGCGTCCGGTGCCGAGGGCCTCCAGCGCCTCGCCGGCGGTGTCGGACGCCGCCGGGGTGTCGGCCAGTTCGCTCTCGTCGCCGCCGATCGCCGGGCGCCGGCCGCGCATCCGGATGTGGTCCAGGGCGCGGTTGCGGGCAATTCGGGCGGCCCAGCCGCGGAAGCGGTCGGCGTCGCCGCTGAAGCGGGACAGGTCCCGGGTTATCTGCAGCCAGGCCTCGGAGGTGACGTCCTCAACGTCCGCT
This sequence comes from Streptomyces sp. NPDC021749, assembly GCF_040640655.1. Classification (NCBI taxonomy): domain Bacteria; kingdom Bacillati; phylum Actinomycetota; class Actinomycetes; order Kitasatosporales; family Streptomycetaceae; genus Streptomyces; species Streptomyces sp. NPDC021749. The sequence continues at coordinate 181,515 of NZ_JBFACE010000006.1, forward strand.
TCGCTCACCAACGTCCGCACATACCCCAGAAGTCGGGGGTGTACGGCGCGGTAGACGGTACGGAACGCTGCCTCGTCGCCGTCCTGCGCCGCCTGCACGGCCACCGTCAGCCGGCGGTCGTCCGGCTGAATGTCGTCCCCTCGCACGGGTCCATCCTGTCGCACGTGGAATGTCCGCCGCCCGGTCCTTGCTGTTGATGCTTCGGTTCGCCGTCGATCGGGGCACTCCGGGAGAACCTCCGGTAACCCCGCCTGTTCCTGCTGACCGTAACCCGTGCGCACACCCGATCCGCACCCGGGCCGGATCGCGGACCGCACGGGGCCGGAACACGGCAGACCGTGCGCCCACCGGCGCGGATGCGCACGTTACGGGCCTGGCCGGGCCCGCGTCCAGACCACTGGCCGTGCCACCGCCCGCACCCCGTGTGACGCTTTCGGGCCGTCCGACGCTGTACCGGATAGAGGGCCGTCACGGCCCTTCACGAACGACGGCCGGGGCCTCTCCTGTGGGGGGTGGCGGCCCCGGCCGTCCTCGTGGTCTCACATGGAACGTGAGGCCGCCCTCGGCGCCCCCGTCGCGGAACCCTCACCCCGTAACGGGGTGTGGCGGCCCCGGCCGTCTCTCCCGGTTTACCGCTCTGACCTGGGACGATGCGCAGCATCGCTGGCCAACGCCGCCAGCTCGCGACCAACCGGCCAGACGCCTCCTGTGCTCCTGAGCAGCCCGACGCGCCGAGCCGTCCCGCACGCCGGCTTGCGGGGCCCTTCGGCTCGGCGCTCGTCGTCCCGGGCCGTGGTGCGGCCCGGTGAGTGGTGTCTCGCCTTGACCGGGACCCCAACGGGATTCTCACCTGCTTCTAGACCGTTCGTGACCTTGCTGTGACGCCAGTCGTGGTGCGGAAACGCTCAGAGGCATCATCCCCGCCCGGTAGGGGCGTACGGCCATGGTGAACCCTGGTTTCGCGGGGCCGGGGAGCTCCCAGTTCCCTGTGGCTGCAAGCGCTACCGTAAAGCCATGACCGCACTGCCCGACTGGATGCGCCCGCCCCGTGCAGAAGGCTGGTTCGCGGAGGACCTGGATCACCTCCCCGAGGCACCGCGCCACACCGAGTTGATCGACGGAGCCCTCGTATTCATGATGTCGCCTCAGCGGTCCTGGCACGGCCGACTCATCACCGCCCTGACCACCACGCTCATGGCGCAGGCGCCGACCGGCATCGAGGTCGAACGGGAAATGACGATCCGCCTCGATGCCCGGAACCGCCCCGAGCCGGACCTCTTGCTGACGGATCTGCCCTACGACCCCGACCGCACCTGGTACGCCCCCGAAGCCGTGAAGCTCGTCGTGGAAGTCGTCTCGCCCGAGTCGGCCCACCGCGACCGCACGGTCAAGCTCCGCAAATACGCGGAGGCCGGTATCCCGCACTACTGGTGCATCGAGGAAGAAGACGGTTCCCCCATCGTCCATGTGTACGAGCTCGACGCACCTACGGGTGCCTATGCGCCCGCCGGAATCTTCCGAGGCTCGCTTCGGCGAGCGGTGCCCTTCGAGATCAATCTCGACCTCGACAAGCTCATGCCTCCCCGGAACAGCTGAGGAGCCATGGCCGGGTCAGCACCGGGACAGGAAACAGGCCGGTGACCAGGGGTGGCGGCCCCGGCCGTCCTCCACGCCTCCTGTGCTCCTGACCGGCCCGACGCGCCGAGCCGTCCCGCACGCCGGCTTGCGGGGGCCTTCGGCTCGGCGCGCGTCGTCCCGGGCCGTGGTGCGGCCCGGTGAGTGGTGTCTCGTCTTGACCGGGACCCCAACGGGATTCTCACCTGCTTCTAGACCGTTCGTGACCTTACCGTGACGTCAGTTCGCGGATGCGGGACCTCTCCGGGAGACCCAGCCTCCGCCGGGTGCTCGCGCGCACTGAGCTGGCCGGCATCCCGGTGCCCGCCGGGCGTGACCCCGTCCTGGCGGAGCAGGTGGTCCTCACGGTGCTTCGCTGCGCCGGGTGCCGGTGGTGGGGCAGGTCGCGTTTGCCGGACGTTAGCGGCGCGGCAGCCGTGCGATAGCGGACCCGGCCAGAGTGGGTGACGTACCGAGGAAACAGCGACACCGACCGCTCTGGGGGACCCGAATGACCGCCGACACCACTGCGCGCACCGCCCGTCGCCGCACCCTGCGCATCGCGGCCGCAGCTCTGACCGCAGCCGCCGCGCTGTCCCTGACCGCCTGCTCCGGCTCGGACGCCGCCGGCACGAAGCCCGCGGCCCACGCGGACACGAGCAAGGCCGCCGCCGATTCCAGCGGTGCGGGCTCCGCCGGGTCCGGTGACGCGGGCTCCTCCGCCGGGGCGCAGGATGTTGACGCCAAGGCGGGCCCCGGCGCCAAGACCGGTGCCAAGACCGGTACCAAGCCGGGTGCTGCGGCCACGCAGTCGGGCGGTGCGCATGCCGCCGGCGGTGGTGGTGGGGCGGGCTCGGGTGTGGAGCGCTGCCACACCTCCGGCCTGAAGGCGTCGTTCGCCACGGGCGGCGATGCGGCCCCGGACCCGGACGCGGACGGGCCGACGACCACCAGCGTCGTGCTGACCAACAAGGGCAGCCGGGCTTGCAGGATCGGCGGTTTCGCGGGTGTGGACCTCAAGTCCGAGAACGGCGGCGAGCGTTGGTCGCTGGCCCGCTCGTCGGCCAAGCACGGCTCGATCACGCTGGGGCCCGGGGACAGCACCGACTTCACGATCAACCTCCTGATGACCAAGGAGGACGAGGGCTTCTACCAGCCTGCCTTCGCGGACATCACCCCGCCCAACGAGACCACGTCGCTCACCATCAAGTGGCCCTGGGGCACGCTCGTCGACCAGCGCGCCGCCACCCACCCGGGCACCTTCGTCAACCCCATCGGCTGACGACCTCGGCGCCGCCCCGGTCATGCGGGCGTGGCTCGGGACGTCCTGTCCCGCCGCGTCCGCAGGGGCCGCCCTTGTCCGGGCTGATCTTGATGTTGCCGCCGGGCCATGTCGGTTCCTTCTCTCGTTGGGTGTCGCCGCGGCCGCTGGGCCGCACACACCGGGCTCTACGGGGCACCCGCCGGAGTGGTTCACGCCTGGTGCGGTACGGCGTTCCCGCACGGTGCGCCGGGCCGGTCGGCAGGAACGGGAACGGGCCCCGGTGGCAGCAGAGGAGACAGGCGGTCAGCGGTCAGCAGTCAGCGATCAGCACTGGACCGGGCACGCCCGGACAACGTGCGACGTCTCCTTGCGGACATACGTGCCTGGTCAGAGGCCCTTCACGGGCCGATCTGACCAGGGGTGGCGGCCCCGGCCGTCCACATGGCTCAGGCCGCCACAAAGCTGTGGCGGCCTCGTGCTCTCACCCGTTTGGTACCGGGTGGCGGCCCGCTCGGCGGGCCGCCTTCCTCGTCAACCGGACAGGCCCGCCTTCTTGGCCAGGGCCGTGAAGGCCGTCCAGGAAAGCGCCGGTGTCCCCGGGTCCCAGGTCTTCTGCGCCAGCGCCGCCAGCGGCAGCCGGATCCCGGCGGCCACCTGCTGCGCGGTCTGCGCTTGGGACCGGTCGCACCAGATCGCGAAGCGCGCCCCGGGGATCCGGTCCGGCCCGGTCATGGAGGAGGGGACGTCCACCGCCGTGGTGCCGCGGATCACCTTCGGCGTCCAGCTCCGGTAGATGCGCTCGCCGGTGGGATAGGTGAACTGGTTGGGTTCGCCGAGGACGTAGTAGAGGTACTCGTCGTTGAAGTTCAGCACGTTGCGGCCCTCGCGCAGGAAGGCCTCGGGGGGACGCTTGCCGTTCTCCTTGCCGGTCCAGTAGTCGACCATCCGGTTCTTGTCGGCGCTGATCGCGGGGCTGGAGAAGAAGCCGTCGTTCCAGGCCTCGATCCGGTTCTTGCCCTGCCCCTCGACGGTCTTCTGCCGGTCGTTGAGCCAGCCGGTGGCCAGGTCCTCGACGGTGCCGTTGCTCCCGTACTTCTGCCGCGCGGCCCGGGCCAGCTGCGGGTACGAGGTGGACGGCGAGGACGACATCAGCGCCTGGTACTCATCGCCGCCCAGGTGCCAGTAGGCGGGGGCGCCCTTGGGGTTGGTGAACAGCTGGCTCATCTCGCGCAGCAGCGAGTCGATCAGCGGACCCGCCGTGGGGTTGGAGATGTCGATCGCGCCCCGGATCACCCGGCCCGAGGCGTTGCGCAGCTGGAGGTCGGGATAGTGGTCCAGCACGGCGCCGAGGTGGCCGGGCGAGTCCAGTTCCGGGACGACGGAGATGTGCAGGCTGCGGGCGAGCGCGATGATCCGGCGGACCTGGGCCTTGGTGAGGTGGTCGGCGGAGACCACCTCGGGGTGGGTGTCGCTCTGGATGCGGAAGCCCTGGTCGTCGGAGAAGTGCAGCTGGAACTGGTTGAGCTTGAGGTCGGCGATCTCCCGCAGCCGGGCCTCGATCCACGCTTCCGTGAACGGCTTGCGGGCGTTGTCCAGCGACATTCCGCGCTGCGGGCGGTCCGGGCGGTCCTGGATGGTGCCCTCGGGGAGCCCGCCGGCGGCGCGTACGGCCTGTTTGACCGTGCGGGTGCCGTAGAAAATTCCGGCGTCGGTGGGGGCCGTGAGAGTGAGCCGCGTTCCTTTGGCGGTGAGGGTGTAGGCCTCGTCGGCGCCGCCCTGGACGGGCAGGTTGTTCCCCTTCTGGGTGCCGTTCTTTCCGGAGAGCTTCACTTCGATGTCTCCGGGGTGTACCGGCTCGTCGCCGTAGACGACAGTCAGCCCGCCCAGGTCACGGGCCATCAGCACGGCCTCGTCGGTGACATTGCTCCGCTTGCCGGCCGGGACCACCACGCGGGCTCCCTTGGAGGGGCGCCAGCCGCGCCCCTCGGCCCGGTGGAACTCGCGTACGGCCGGGATGACCTGCGGCGTTCCCGTGACCGGCGCCCAGCTCGGGGTCGCTGCGGGCGAGGGGTTCACCTTGGCGCTGGTGCTACCGGGGGACTCGGTGTCGGCTGAGTGGGAGCAGCCGGCGAGCAGCAGCGCGCCGGTGAGCGCCGCGGCCGGCAGCGCGGCGCGCGACGGCCGCATCGGGTTCGACATCGTGCAATCCTCACTTTTCGGGGCGAAGGCATTGCCAGGTGTGCGGGGCCGGTCGTCCACCGGATGCGCGGAAGCTCTCTCCTCCGGGTGAAATTCGCGCATCCGTCGGACAGCTGTCGACAGACGTCGTTAGCGTGGCGTCCTCGTTCGTCACCCCTTTCCCAGGGCTTTCCTGGAACCGCCGGATACCGCCGGGGTGTCGTGCTCCACGCACCACCGCCACACCCGTCGCCGCTTCGTTCCGCGTCCCGGCGTCGGTCCGCTTCCCTCAGCTTCCGTCAGCCGCCCGCCCCGCACCTGTCGAAAAGATCCGTTCGTATCCGTCCGAGGAGCCCACGCTGTCCGGTGACACCCCGGCCGTCCGGCCGACGCTGCACCCGCGGCCCGCACGGTGCGGCATACCTTCCCAGGTCCCCTCCGCCGCCGTGCCGCGGCCCCGCCCCGACGGCACGGGCCTGCGCCGCCTCAACGCCCTGGACCGGGACGGTGCGCTGGCCGCGCTGCTGGGTTGCTGCGGCAGCCGCCAGTGGGCCGGGCAGCTCGCCGACCGGCGCCCGTACCGCGATCCGGAGGCCCTGCTCGCCGCCGCCGACCGGGCCTTCACCGGTCTCCCGGTGACCGGTCTGGAGGAGGCGCTCGCCGCCGAGTCCGCCCCGCACCCCCCGGCCGGCACCGGCGGCCCCGGCGCACCGGCCGCCCGTACCGCCCTGAATGCCGCATACGCCGCATACGAGCAGCGCTTCCGTCATGCCTTCGTGATCTGCCTGGACGGCTGCCGCGAGGAGGAGGCGCTCGACCAGATCCTGTTCGGTATCCGCATGCGGCTGGGCAACACCCCCGACGAGGAGCGGGCGGTCACCGCGGAGCAGCTGCGGCGGGTGGCCCGCGGCCGGCTGCACCGCCTCGTCGTCTGAGGCCGGCGCCCGCCGCAGCGCGGGCCCGGGCTCACCACAATCGCGCCGTACATCCGCGAAAGTCCCGGTTCGTCCTTGTGTGATAGCCCGTTGGTGCCTGTTTGATCACACCTAAGGACCCCCGCGCGAGGAACCGACAGCTCGTCGATACGATGACGAGCGGCCGGTGGACCGTACCCGGCCGGGCCCGACCGACAGAGAAGCCGGCTGGCGCCCCAATCCCCGCTCCCGGAGGGTTTTTCCGTGCCGGCTGGAACGCTGTACCGCGGCCGGGAAGGCATGTGGTCCTGGGTGGCTCACCGAGTCACCGGCGTCCTCATCTTCTTCTTCCTGTTCGTCCACGTCCTCGACACCGCACTCGTACGCGTCTCCCCCGAGGCGTACGACAACGTCGTGGCGACCTACAAGACGCCGATCGTCAACGTGATGGAGTACGGCCTGGTGGCCGCCATCCTCTTCCACGCACTGAACGGCCTCCGGGTCGTCCTGGTCGACTTCTGGTCGAAGGGCCCGAGGTACCAGAAGCAGATGCTGTGGACCGTCGTGGGTGTCTGGGTCGTGCTGATGGCCGGTGCCTTCTACCCCGTGCTGCAGCACACGCTGCGCACGCTGTTCGGGAGCTGACGCAAGATGTCCGCTGAAACCACTTCCGCAGGCGCCACGAACGACGTCCGCCTCTACGACGTGGACAACCCGGCCCCGGTCATCGAGGCGCCGCGCAAGCGCACCGGGAAGACCGGCCGCGCCTCCCGGGGCAACTTCGAGATGCAGGCGTGGCTGTTCATGCGGCTGTCCGGCATCGTGCTGGTCGTCCTGGTCCTGGGCCACCTGCTGATCCAGCTCGTGCTCGACGGCGGTGTCTCCAAGATCGGCTTCGCCTTCGTCGCCGGCCGCTGGGCCTCCCCGTTCTGGCAGGTCTGGGACCTGCTGATGCTGTGGCTGGCCATGCTGCACGGCGCCAACGGCCTGCGCACCGTCATCAACGACTACGCGCAGCGGGACAACACCCGCTTCTGGCTGAAGATGCTGCTGTACACCGCGACGGTGTTCACCGTCCTTCTGGGCACGCTGGTGATCTTCACCTTCGACCCGAACATCTCCTGAAGCCGGGGCTGACTGGAACCATGAAGATCCACAAGTACGACACCGTCATCGTCGGCGCCGGCGGCGCGGGCATGCGCGCCGCCATCGAGGCGACCAAGCGCAGCCGCACCGCGGTCCTGACGAAGCTCTACCCGACCCGCTCCCACACCGGCGCCGCCCAGGGCGGTATGGCCGCCGCCCTCGCGAACGTCGAGGAGGACAACTGGGAGTGGCACACCTTCGACACGGTCAAGGGCGGTGACTACCTGGTCGACCAGGACGCCGCCGAGATCCTCGCGAAGGAGGCCATCGACTCGGTCCTCGACCTGGAGAAGATGGGCCTGCCGTTCAACCGCACCCCGGACGGCACGATCGACCAGCGCCGCTTCGGCGGTCACTCCCGCAACCACGGTGAGGCCCCGGTCCGCCGGTCCTGCTACGCGGCCGACCGCACCGGCCACATGATCCTCCAGACGCTGTACCAGAACTGCGTCAAGGAGGGCGTGGAGTTCTTCAACGAGTTCTACGTCCTCGACCAGCTGATCACCGAGGTCGACGGGGTCAAGAAGTCGGCCGGCGTGGTGGCGTACGAGCTCGCCACCGGCGAGATCCACGTCTTCCAGGCGAAGGCCGTCATCTACGCCTCCGGCGGTTGCGGCAAGTTCTTCAAGGTGACCTCGAACGCCCACACCCTGACCGGTGACGGCCAGGCCGCCGTCTACCGCCGCGGTCTGCCGCTGGAGGACATGGAGTTCTTCCAGTTCCACCCGACCGGCATCTGGCGGATGGGCATCCTGCTGACGGAGGGCGCCCGCGGTGAGGGCGGCATCCTCCGCAACAAGGACGGCGAGCGCTTCATGGAGAAGTACGCGCCGGTCATGAAGGACCTCGCGTCCCGTGACGTCGTCTCGCGCTCCATCTACACGGAGATCCGCGAGGGCCGCGGCTGCGGTCCCGAGGGCGACCACGTCTACCTGGACCTCACGCACCTGCCGCCGGAGCAGCTGGACGCCAAGCTGCCGGACATCACCGAGTTCGCGCGGACGTACCTCGGCATCGAGCCCTACACGGACCCGATCCCGATCCAGCCGACCGCGCACTACGCCATGGGCGGCATCCCGACCAACGTCGAGGGTGAGGTCCTGGCGGACAACACCACCGTCGTCCCGGGCCTGTACGCGGCCGGCGAGGTCGCCTGTGTCTCCGTGCACGGCGCCAACCGCCTGGGCACCAACTCGCTGCTGGACATCAACGTCTTCGGCCGCCGGGCCGGCATCGCGGCGGCGGAGTACTCGGCCACCGCCGACTACGTCGAGCTCCCCGAGGACCCGGCGAAGCTGGTCCAGGAGCAGGTCGAGCGGCTGCGCACCGCCACCGGCAGCGAGCGGGTCACCGAGATCCGCAAGGAGCTGCAGGAGACCATGGACGCCAACGTGATGGTGTTCCGCACCGAGCAGACGATCAAGACCGCGGTCGAGAAGATCGGCGAGCTGCGCGAGCGCTACCGGAACGTGTCCATCCAGGACAAGGGCAAGCGGTTCAACACCGACCTGCTGGAGGCCATCGAGCTGGGCAACCTGCTCGACCTGGCCGAGGTCATGGCCGTGTCCGCACTGGCCCGCAAGGAGTCCCGCGGCGGTCACTACCGCGAGGACTACCCCAACCGCGACGACGTCAACTTCATGCGGCACACCATGGCGTACCGCGAGGTGGGCGACGACGGCGCCGAGTCGATCCGCCTCGACTACAAGCCGGTCGTGCAGACCCGCTACCAGCCGATGGAGCGTAAGTACTGATGAGCACCCCGACTCTCGACAAGCACTCCGCGTCCCCGGACGCGGCCGAGGCCGGCGCTTCGCACCTGATCACGGTCACCTTCCGGATCCGCCGGTTCAACCCGGAGGTCTCCGAGGACGCCAGCTGGCAGGACTTCCAGCTGGACATCGACCCCAAGGAGCGCGTCCTGGACGCCCTCCACAAGATCAAGTGGGAGCTGGACGGGTCGCTGACCTTCCGCCGCTCCTGCGCCCACGGCATCTGCGGTTCGGACGCCATGCGGATCAACGGCCGCAACCGTCTCGCCTGCAAGACGCTGATCAAGGACATCAACCCGGAGAAGCCGATCACGGTCGAGGCCATCAAGGGCCTGACGGTCCTCAAGGACCTGGTCGTGGACATGGAGCCGTTCTTCCAGGCCTACCGCGATGTGATGCCCTTCCTCATCACGACCGGCAACGAGCCGACCCGTGAACGTCTGCAGTCCGCCGAGGACCGCGAGCGCTTCGACGACACCACCAAGTGCATCCTGTGCGCCGCCTGCACGTCCTCGTGCCCGGTGTTCTGGAACGACGGCCAGTACTTCGGCCCGGCGGCGATCGTCAACGCGCACCGCTTCATCTTCGACTCGCGCGACGAGGGCGGCGAGCAGCGCCTGGAGATCCTCAACGACAAGGACGGCGTCTGGCGCTGCCGGACGACCTTCAACTGCTCCGAGGCCTGCCCTCGCGGCATCGAGGTCACCAAGGCCATCCAGGAGGTCAAGCGGGCGCTGATCACGCGGCGCTTCTAGCACCGCCGTTCAGCACCGGCCGGGACCACAACGTCCCCGAGGGCCCCGCCCCCGTACGCACGGGAGCGGGGCCCTTCGGCGTGCCCGGCCGCGAAGTGCGGCCCACCGGCGTGCCCGGCCGGCTCCCGCTCCGCCGCCGGGTACACCAGCACCGGCGGCAGCGCGTCGTCCACCAGCGCGACGGGCGCCCGCCGGCAGAAGTACGAGGGGACGAACACCAGCCCCCGCCCCTGGAGGAACAGCTCCCGCTCCACCGGGTACACCACCTCCAGCACCGGCGGCCGCCAGCGCATCGCCGGCCCGAACGTCCGCAGCATCGCCTCCGCCCCGGACTGCCCCAGGGCGTGCACCCGCAACGCCCGGTCCGCGCCCACCCGCCCGGCGATCCGCGGCCAGGCCGGCGCGACCGCCAGGTGGTGGTACGTCCGCAGGCTGCGCGCCAGTTGGCGCAGCGCGGCCGGTTCGCCCTCCCCGATCCCGCGCGCCTCGCCCGGCAGCGCCCGGTGCCCGGCCAGCAGCGCCACCTCGGCGCGCAGCCGCTCGCGCGGGGTGCGCATCACCGCCTCCAGCCCCGGTTCGACGCCCTCCAGCGCCGCGTAGGGGGTGAGGAAGTCCGGGAAGTAGCCGCGCAGCGGCACCAGCGGGAACAGCGTCCGCAGCGGCCCGGGGCCGTGCCGCACCGCATGCTGCCGCCAGGCGGCCAGCGCCGGCTCGCCGCGGTCCTCCCGCAGGATCTGCAGGCTCAGCACGGTCTCCCAGAGCGGGTCGGCACCCTCCGCCACCCTCGTGCGCGCCAAGTCCTGCCCGGTGAAGTGCACTCGTAACACGGCAGCCCCCTGCTTCCGCACCGCTCCCCCGAACGGCGTGCACACGAGGATCGGCCGGGCGGGCGGGTCCTGGCAAGCGGAACGCACAAGAAGACCGCGGAAAGCGCAAGAAGCTTTACGGCCTTCTTGGCGGGCGGGCGCCCGGGCCCGTCAGGCCGAGCGCAGGGCCATCGCGGCCAGGGCCGCGTCCTCCTCACGGCGCTTCCGCATGACCTGCGCATACGCCGTCAGGGCCGCCCTTCGACTGGCCAACTCGGCCATTTCCGCGTCGAGTTGCGCCATCCGCCGCTCCACGATTCCGGCCGAGAGCGCGCACGGGGTGAGTCCCGGACCGCCCTGGGCACAGGGCAGCAGTCCCCGGATCTCGTCGGTGTTCAGCCCGGCGGCAAGCAGCTCCCGGACCCGCCGTACCGTCTCCACCGCCTCCTCACCCCGATAGCGCCGATAGCCGTTCGCATCCCTCTCGGCACTCACCAACCCCTGCTGCTCGTAGTAGCGCAGCACCCTCGGGCTGACCCCCGTACGCCGCGCCAGCTCCCCGATCCGCATCCGTTCCCCTCCCCGCGCCGGGGCCGGACGGAACGGCCCCGGCACCGACTTGACCTTGACACCGGTGTCACAGTGCAACCTCTTCCGCATGACACGGATTCCCGCATCCCCGGCCCCCCTTCCGAAGCTGTCGACCACCGTCGCCGGTGACCCCGCCGGGCCCGGCGTCCTGCTGGCCCACGGAGCGACCGGCAGCGTCCAGAGCAACTACGGCGACCTCATCCCGGCCCTGACCGCGACCGGCCACCACGTCGTGGCCCCCGACTACCCCGGCTCGGGCAACTCCCCGCGCGCCGAAGGCCCGTTGGAGCTGGACGCGCTGGCCGACGCCCTGGTCGACGAGGCCACCGCGGCCGGCATGGACACCTTCACCCTGATCGGCTTCTCCATGGGCACCGCCGTCTCCGTACGGGCCGCGGCCCGGCACCCCGAGCGGGTGCGCGGTCTGGTCCTGACCGCCGGCCTCGCGAAGGCGGACGCCCGGACCAGGGTCTGGATCGACCTCTGGCTGCGCCTCCTGGAGCAGGGGGATTACACCGGCTTCGCGCAGGTGCGGGCCCTCAGCGGGCTGGCCCCCGAGAGCTTCAACGCCCTCTCCCCCGCCGAGCGCGCGGCCGTCCTGGACCCCGACCCGTCCCTGCCGCCCGCCGGTTCCGCCGAACAGGCCGCGCTGGTAAGCACCCTGGACACCACCGCCGACCTGCCCACGATCACCGTGCCCACCCTGGTCATCGCCACCACCCTGGACGCCCTGCTGCACCCGTCCCACTCCCGCTACCTGGCCGACCACATCCCCGGCGCCGAGTACGCGGAGATCGCCACCGGCCACCTCCCCATGGTCGAAAGCCCCGAGGAATGGCAGGAGTTGATCCACACCTTCCTGGCCAAGCACGAGCTGTGAGATGCGCTGGTCCGGTACCCGCGAGTGTGTCTGATGTTCCCTGACGTTCGTCAGTACCGTCCATGCGCGGCCCTGCTTACGCTCGGCCCCATGAACCACGTCACACCGAACCAGCCGAGCCGCTTCGGTAGCCGGCTCCGCCGCGGTGCGGCCGCGTTAGCCCTCGCCGCCACGCTGCCGCTGCCGCTCGCCGGCGCCGCCCTCGCCGCCCCGCACGGGGCCGAGGCGGCGCCGGCCGTCGCCCCGGCCTCCCCGGCGGCCGCCACGCTCCACCTCCCGCGCCCCACCGGCCCGTACACCGTCGGACGCGACACCCTGCACCTCACCGACAAGCAGCGCCGGGACCCCTGGGTGCCCTCGGCCGGCGCACGTGAGCTGATGGCCTCGCTGTACTACCCGGCCCGCCCGGGCACCGGCCACCACCGCGCCCCGTACCTGACCGCCGACGAGGCCCGGCTCCTCCTCCAGGGCATCCACCGCGCCGACGTCCTGCCGGCCGCGGCGCTCGCCGCCACCCGCACCCACGCCCGCACGGACGCCCGGCCGGACGGGGCGGGTGGCCACGGAAGGCCCGGGTCCCACGGGAAGAACGGGTTCCATGGCATGTACGGGACCGACGGCACGCACGGGACCGACCGCTCGTACGGGAAGCACACCGGCTGGCGCTACTCCGCCATGATCGATACCCGGCGGATCGGCGTCGCGGGCACTCCATCGGCGGCGACAGCGCGGCGGCCGCCATGGCGGCCGACCCTCGTCTCCGCGCGGGCATCAACATGGACGGCACGTTCTTCGCGCCCGTCCCCCGCACCGGGCTCGACGGCCGCCCGTTCCTGATGCTCGGCGCGCTCAACGGCCATGCGCCGCAGGACGAGGACACCACCTGGCTGCGGGACTGGCGGCGGCTGGACGGCTGGAAGCGCTGGCTCACCGTCCGCGACGCCGGCCACTTCACCTTCCTCGACCTCCCGGTCCTGGGCGGCCAGCTCGGCGTCACCGACCCCACCGCCCCGCTCCCCGGCAGGCGCTCCGGCGAGATCACCCGCGCCTACGTCACCGCCTTCTTCGACCAGCACCTGCGCGGCCTCCCGCGCCCGCTGCTGAACGGCCCGTCCCCGGCCAACCCGGAGGTGCTGTTCCAGAACCCATGACGGGTGGTGAGGGAGGAACGAGGGCATGCGAGGGGCAGGCCCCTGGCACGCCCCTCACTCACCCCTGGCTCATCCCTCGCTCACCCTGCCATCACCTTGTCGAGGAACTCCTCCAGATTCCGCACCGTGCGCTCGATCCGCGCCTCCAGCGGCAGCGTCTCCTCGTGCCGCCCGGCGAGCTGGGACTGCTTGCGCCCGCGTACGTACAGCGAACACGCGAGGTCGGCGCAGAGATACGTTCCGACGGTGTTCCCCTGCCGCCCGGACGGCCCGGCCCGCCGCGCGGCCAGCAGGCTGACCCCCGACCCCGGATGCCCGGTCATGCAGACCGAACAGACCGTCGTCTTGGTGAAACTCCGCCGCACCCCCTGCGGCACCCTGAGAGTGACACCGACGAGCCCGTCGCCCCGCGGCGCCACCAGATAACTCCGGTCCGGCGCCCCGGGATCCCGCCACCCCAGAAAGTCCAGGTCCTCCCACGGCAGTTCGGCGAGCCCCACCGGCAGATTGATCCGACCCGCCTCCCCCTTCGAACAATTCACAAAGGAGGCACGTATCGCTTTTTCACCTACGGGGTCCATAACGCCCGAAGCTAACAGCGGCCCCGCGGGCTCGTCGCTCGAATTTTTTCCGCCGCACGAGAGCGGGCCGGCACCGGAGCCGTCTCACGCCCCCGGCCGCATCATCACCGCACACTTCGTCCGGTGCGTGAGCTTCGCCTGCTCCGCTCGCGCGAGGCGCTCGGGGCCGGCGTCGTCACGACGGCGTACCGAGGCGGCCGCCACCGCCAGGTCGGCCGGCGCCAGGGCCGCGTTCACCCAACGGTGCGCGCGGGCCGGCCCCCTACCGGGGCGGCCCGCGCGGCGTTACGGCTCAGCCCCAAGCCTGGTTGCCCCTGTTGTTGCGGCGGCGGAGGGCGACCACGAGGCCGATGATGATGCCGGCGACGACCAGGACACCGAGGGCGATGCCGCCGATGAGCAGAGCGGTCTGCTTGCCGCCCATGGGCGGGTTGGGGTCGGAGCCCTTGTCGGCGCCGGGGACCACGGCCTCCTGCGGTGCCTTGCCCTGCGGCATCGGCAGCGGACCGGCCGCCGGGCCGGCGGGGATGTCACGGCGCAGGGCGGGGCCGGGCTGGATGAAGCCGTAGCCGTAATGGGTGTCCGGGAGCTTGAGGTGCTTGCCCTTCTCGGCCTGCGCGAGGCCGGCGGTCTTCACCAGGCGGTTGGCGATCTGGCCGGGGGTGAGGTCGGGGAACTTCTGCTTGAGGAGAGCGGCGGCGGCGGAGACGTAGGCGGTGGCCGCGGAACTGCCGTCGGCAGTGCGGTAGTCCGTATCGCTCTTGCCCATGGCCACGGGGATCTTCATCCCCGGGGCGAGGAGGTCAAGGGTGGAGTTGGCGTTGTTGGCGTCGTCCGGCTCACCGTATTGGTCCACGGAACCGACACCGATGGCACCGGGGCAGGCCGCCGGGTAGTTCTTCTTGGGCAGGCCGTCATTGCCGACGCCGGCCACGACCACGACGCCCTTCTCCACCGCGTAGTGGATCGAGGCGCAGGTGTCGGCGGACGGGCTTTCCACGAAGGACATGTTGATGACGTCGGCACCGTGGTCCACGGCCCACCGCGTTGCTGCCGCACCGTTCTTGTACTGGGGGAGGGGCATGATCTTGGCGTCCGGCGCCAGTCCCTTGATGCCCTCCGAGCCACCCGGTCCGTGGCCATGGCCCGCGATGATCGAGGCCATCGCCGTGCCGTGGTCCCGGATGTCCTGCCCTGGGGAGAGTTTCTCGGTTCCGTCTCCGGCCGACGTGTTCGCGAAGTTCTTACCGGCGACGAATTGACCGGTCAGGTCCTGGTGAGTCTGGCGGAATCCGCTGTCGAGCACCGCCACCGTCACCCCCTTGCCGGTGGCCTGCTTCCAGAGCTGCTGGGCCCCGAACGCCTCCAGTGGCCACTGGCCCTTCCGCACCTGGTCCGCGGAGGCGGTCCCGCCCGCGGACACCAGCAGTGCTCCGGTCAGCGCAGCACCCACCGTCGCGCGCAGTGTTCGGGTGACCCTCATCCTTCGCTCCTTCTTGCTGTGCTGTCCGGCGGCCTTGTTCGGTCTGAGGAAAGGCCCCGCACACCGGAGAGTGCGGGGCCTTTCCTCATTGGCCGCATGCGACGTTATCGTCGGCCTACTCGATGACGCGAGGGGCAACGTTACGTTGCGGGTTCCAGGTCTCCTCGTCCTCGACGAGGTAATCGGGGCGCTGTCCGGTGGTGCGCTCCTTCTCCTTGCCCTTGCCCTTCGCTCCGGCGGCGCCCATCATGCCCGCCTGCTTGCCACCACGGCTGCGGTGCAGGCCCGAGCCGCCCTGCTTGGCACCGCCCGCGGGACCGCCCGGCTTGCCGACCAGTCCGCCGCGGGTGCGGGCCTGCGAACCGCTGAGTCCGGCCGCGCCCTTGAGGCCGCCCGTTTTGCCGGCTGCTCCGGCGCCCGGCATGCCGCCGCGCATCCCGCCCGCGCCCCGGGATCCGCCCATGCCGCCGGGCATGCCGACGACACCGGGCGGGACCGCGCCGCCGGGGAAGCCGCCGGTGCCGCCGGTCACGCCGTGGCTGCCGCCGGTCGTCCCGCCGCTGAAGGTGCCGCCGCCCGTCGGCGGGGCGAGGGTGCCGCCCTGCACGCTGTCGAGACCGGTGGTCACCGGCACCTCGGGTCGGTGCAGCCTGGGGGCGTCGAACCCTTCCGGTACGGCGCCGCCGCCCGCGCCGTTGGGCATACGCGGCTGCTGGGACGCAGACGTGCGAGGGTGACTGCCGCCGATGACGGGCATGTTCACCGGCGGCGGGGCGGGCTTCGTCGACGGGTGCTTCGGCCAGTCGCCCGAAACTCCGCCCGGGTCGGTCCCGTCCTTCAGCACATCGCCGTTGCCCTGGTAGTGCGCTGCGAGCTCTTCCATGACGATGACCGCTTCGACCTGGCGCTCCTTGGTGAGGGACAGGCTGTCCCTGTTGAGCTCCAGCGCCATCCGGGCGTCCATCTTCGGATTGGCCATGTCCTTCTTGAACTGGGTGTCGTCCCCGCTCTCGTCCATGGCACGGTCCACCACACCGGGGTCCTTGATCTTCGACATGGCCGTCTTGGCCTCGCGAAGATTGTGGGCGACCCCGATCTCCGGGCCGGAAGTCCTGGTGCCGATCAGGGTCCGCTCGACGACCCGGGCGTGGCCGTACGTCCTGTCGATCTTCTCCAGGACCTTGGACGCCTCCCTGCGGAACGCATTGGCGGCCGAGCCCTCCCAGTGCGCCGTGGCGTGGTCGACGGCGTCCATGAAGGCCTTGCGGATGCCGCCGTGGCCGTTCTCGCCCGCCAGCCGGTCGGCGGAGGCCCGCCAGTGACGGCCGGAGGTTTCGATCGTCTCCGGGCTGGCGTGCTCGATCATCGCCCGGAGGGCATTGAGGCCGTGGTGGTGGAAGTTCGACGGAGAAGGCGGAGACAGCACACGGTGGCCCTTGAACGACTTCAGCCGCTCTTCCCGCTCGTGGTTCTTGCGCTGCTGCTCCATCGCCTTGGCGTTGTCGTACTCCTGCTTGGCGTCAACCATGCAGGCCCCCCTTCCTTTCCGTCTCCGCCCTTCGTGCGCGCGTCCCCGTGCGGTGCTCAGCCATTCATCGAGGTCTTCGTCTGGTGCTCCTGGTCCTCGTACGCGCCGCGGCTGGCTTCCGTCTTCTCGCCGAACTTGTGGATGAGGTCCTGGAGCGCGTCGATGACCTGAGACATGTACGACTGCATGTCGTCATGGGCCTTCGCGAGGTCGCCCGCTTCGAGGAAATTCACGCCGAATGCCGACTTCGGAATGCTGGTGCTGTATTTCACCTTCTGGCTGGGTTCATCCATGTCGCCTCGAAGGTGGCGGAGTTGGCGTACCACGCTGTCCAGTTCGTCGAGATCGACCCTGAAGCGCTCGCTCATTCCTTCTCCCCGTTCCCCGTCTGCCCCGGCTCGTTCCCCCACGTACCGCCCCGTGAAGCCGTCGCTAAGGGCAACATAAAGTCAATAAATACTAGGGAGTTGGGCACCTTCGATGCAAGATCGAAAGTCATGATCTGTCCGATTTAGCGCAGGATGATGCCGCACTTTGTAGAGGGGTTGTTACCTGCGGGGCGCAACCCGATCCCGGCCCTGACCGAACCCGCTTCGGCCCTCACCGAAGGTGATCACGTCCGCAGGGAGCCCAGTTCGACCACCGTGACGTCCAGGGGTGCGCGGGCGGTCCCCAGGCCTCGGCGACGCGGCGGTACGGCGGTGCAGCGGTGCAGCGGTACGGCGATACGGCAGTGCAGCGGTACGGCGATACGGCAGTGCAGGAGCCCGCGAAGGTGCCAGATGGCGGAGCTCGCGTCTTCGGTCCGCTCAGCCGGCCCCCAAGTCGTGCTACAGCCCCCATTGTTGGCGTACCTCCGATGGTGTTAGGTGTGCGTGAACGAGTGATCAAGAGGTAGAGGAGTGTCGGGTGCGTCGGGGGTCACGTAGCGCGGTCATGGGCGCCGTGTGCATATTCGCGTTGGCGTCTTGCTCTCAGGGAGGCGACAGTGCCAGTGCCGGCGGCTCGGGGGGTGGAAGCTCAGCCGGGGGTAAGGCTCCGGCTGTCGCCTTCAACCCCTCCCAGCTCAGCCAGGCGATGCCCGGCAAGCTCGGTGCTCCTCAAGGGTGGCGCGGCAGTGAGCCGGTGATCTACCAAGGCAGCGAGGCCCTGAAGTACTGCGGCTACCAGGGATTGGCTTGCTCAGGTGTGACCGCGATGGGGAACTCGCAGTATGAGCAGGCCTCCTCGGTGGCGGACTCGGGGCCGAGGCTGCGGTTCACCTTGCTCGCCTACGACGGGGTCAGCAATGCCAAAGCCGGCATGAAGGGAGTGGCCGCGTCCGCGCACAAGGAGGACGGCAAGTCGAAGGCGCTCAGCATTCAGACCGGTGCCGATGACACTGACGCCTACACCACAGGCGACTCTTCCAGTGCCGTCATGCGCGTCGGCACTGTCGTCGCTTACGTGGCAGGCGTCGACGTCACCAAGCCCGCCGACTTGCAGAAGTTCGCCCACCTTCAGGTAGAGCGCATCAAGGCCGCGGCCACTGGCAAGAATCCGGACGCCTAGCCCCTGAACCGGGGCGACGCAGGGAGCGGGCGCAGCGGGGCGACGCAGGGAGCGGGCGCAGGATGCGATGCGCTCGCTGCCTCCGCGGAAGCGACTCACCCTTGGGTCAGTCCTTTTGACGAAGACTCGCTGGCAAGTGAGAGCCTCCTTACGCATCGGGATATGGAGCGCCACGGCGAGCCCTGGAACACGCCGCCTGCCCGAAGACGATCACGCCGGCCGAGCACGCCAGCCCGGCTCGCCCGCCGATCACGCCCGCAGGGAGGCAAGTTCGACCACCGTGACGTCCGGGGGCGCGCCCAGCCGTACGGGCGGTCCCCAGGCTCCCGCGCCGCGGGTCACGTAGAGCTGGGTGTCGCCGTAGCGCTCCAGGCCCGCCACGGTCGGGTTCGTGGCCTCGGCGACGTAGGTGAAGGGCCACATCTGGCCGCCGTGGGTGTGCCCGGAGAGCTGGAGGTCGACCCCGTACCGGACGGTGTCGCGGATGGTGACCGGCTGGTGCGCCAGGAGGACGACGGCGCGGGCCGGGTCGCGGTCGCCCAGCGCCAGGTCGTAGTCGGGGCCGGCGTGTTCCGTCGTCCCGGCGAGGTCGTTGATGCCCGCGAGGTCGAAGCCGGGCAACGCGGTGCGGGCGTTCTCCAGCGGATGGATGCCCAACTCCCTTACGTGGTCCACCCATTGGGGGGCGCCCGAGTAGTACTCGTGGTTGCCCGTGACGAAGTACGCGCCGTGCCGGGCGCGCAGCTCGCGCAGGGGTTCGGCGGCCGGGCCGAGGTCGGCGACGCTGCCGTCGACCAGGTCGCCGACGACGGCGATCAGGTCCGGAGAGGTCCGGTTGATCGTCTCGACGACGCGCCGGGTGTGCGCACGGCCGAGGATCGGTCCCAGGTGGATGTCGCTGACCACGGCGATGCGGAAACCGTGCGCGGCCCGCGGCAGTTTGGCCAGCGGCACGGTCACCCGCTTCACGGACGGGCCGCGGAAGGTGGTCGCGGTCCCGTACCCGACGGCGGCCGTGGCGGCCAGGGAGGCGCCGGCGGCCACCGCCCGGGCGAGGAAGAGCCGCCGGGGCGGTGCGGGGAGCGGGGGCAGGGCGGGGGTGCGGGGCGGCAGGAGGGTGGGGGCGGAGGAGGGGGTGGGAGAGGGAGTGGGAGAAGGAGTGGGGGCGGAGGAAGGAGTGGGGGCGGAGGAAGGAGTGGGAGCTCGCGGGGCCTCGGGGGTCTCGGGCGTGAGGGTCGGGGGCGGGGCCGGGAGTGCGGCGGAGGGCGTGGTTGCCGGTGCCGCCCGCTCCCGGAGGAGCCGCAGGCCCACCGCCCGTACGACCTCGCCGGCCAGCAGCGCCAGTACGAGGTACAGCAGCAGGGCCAGCCACAGGTACCCGGGCCAGGCCAGCACCTGCTCCAGCACGAACGGGACGCCGGCCCGGCCGGCGAGGAGGGCGCCGAGGGAGAGCAGCGGAAGGACGAAGGCCGCGGCGGTGCCGGCGCGGTGGGCCCGGCTGCCGGGTGCCGTGGTGTCGCGGACCAGGCGGCACCACACGTAGCGGTGCACGCCGAAGAACAGGCCGAGGACCGGCACCGCGATCAGGGCGAAGATCACCGCGTCTCCCGAGTAGTCACCGGCCCCCGTACACACCGATCCACGGGCACGGGAATCGGCATGGGCATGGACACGCTATCGGGCGGGCGGGCGAGAACGGGGAAGCAGCGCCCAGCCGGGGGTGGGCAGGCCGCCGGACGCCCGGTCGGCCCGCCCCTCCCGCGCGCTCGGCTCAGGCCCCCGAGGGGGTCAGTTCACGGTCCCGGTCGTGTTCCCGTTCCCCGTCCCGCTCCTGGCCCGCCTCGCGGGGGACGGGGACGAACGGGCACTGCCACTCGGCGGGCTTGGGGCGGCCGGAATAGCGGCGGGCCTCGGAAAGCTCCTCGTATTCCTGCAAATTCGGATTGATATCGCCCTGCAGCTTGATGTCCTGCTTGCGTATCTTCTCCGCCAGGCGGTCCCACATTCCAGCGCCCTTGATGCGGGTGAACTGCTCGTGGGAGTTGAAGGCCAGCATCGGGAAGGGCGGCCGGCGGCCCCAGCGGCGGTGGGTCTCGTGCAGGCCGATCACGAAGAACGGGTGCCCGGCCACGCTGTACGCGAATTCCTTGGCCTGCGGGTCCGAGGCATAGCCCGGAGCCCACCGGTGGTTCTCCGCGTCCTGCTCGTGGAGGAGCTGGAGCTGCTGCCAGAGGAGTTCCTCGAAGCGCAGTTCGTCCACGCCGCGGGGTTGCTCGAAGGTGGCGATGAAACTGGTGAAGTTCCGGGCGCTCCAATCCGCCGCGCCGACGAATTCCGCGAGATCGAGCGCCATCAGCCGGGCGGCCTCCTCGCTCCCCAGCACGTCGTAGTGCCGGTGTGTGATGCCGCCTTGGCGCCAGGCCGAACGGCCCGCCAGGCAGGAGAACCGGTCTCCCAGGATGAACGCCTCGACCTCACCACGCGCGTCCGACGTCATGGTCAGCCTTCCTTCCACCTACATGCCTCCTCGACGGGAGATCATCTCCTTCACGCATCCGAAAGCACCCACCCCGCACGGGCGGCACCCGGGTCCGGGGACGGCGCACGGCAGGGCAGCCGTGACCGCACCCGGGTAGCGCCGGGTCCGCATGAGACGGGGGAAGTCGCCTGGTGATTGTGACCGGTGGAAGCGGATCTGGGAAAACCCCGCAGCAAAATTCCTCGCGACGAATCGCTCACATTCCGGGACGATTACGGCGGTTCACGGAGGGTGAGTCAGCCGCGGGCTGAACGGGGCGGGGCGACGGGGACCGGGCGGGGCGACGGGGACCGGGCCGGGCCGGGCCGGGCGGGGCGACGGGCCCTGACCGGGGCGGCGCGGACCGAGGAGCCGGCCGGCCCCCGGAAGTTCGCCGGAGCCGTCCCGTCCGCTACTTCTCCCCCGCCTCGCCGCGCCGCAGGGCCCGTACGCCACGGAACCCGATCACGCCGATTGCCGTCCCCAAGAGAAAGGACGTCACGGCCAGCAGCAGATGGACCCAGAAGTACGCCGTCGGGTCGCCGGCGTCGTTGAAGGCCAGACCGCTCCCGTCCTTGCAGAGGTTTTTGACGAAAGTGATCCAGATGAACCAGCTCCAGACCCCGAAGGCGAGCAGGAACCAGGACACGGGGCGAGAGAGCTTCATGGGTTCCAGTATGGGCAGCGGCTCCATCCGGCCGTCGGGAGGGGCACTCTTCCGTGGGGTGCTGTCGGCGACCGGGGCAAAGGGGGGTACGTTCAGCGACGTGCCGACGACCTTCAGTGCTTTCACGGCTTCCGCCCCTGCCCGCCCCTCCACGTCCCCCGGCCCGGCGGTGCGTCGCGGCCGGTCCCTGCGTGCCGCCGCCGCACTGGCCGTCTCCGGGCTGCTGGCCTCTCCCCTGCTGGCCGGCACCGCGTACGCCGACCCGAAGGACCCCAAGGCCCCCGCGCCGCCGGCCAAGATGTCGAAGATCGGCGGGGAGCGGCTGGGCACGCCCGGCGTACAGGTGCAGCTGAAGCCCGGTGCGCCGAAGCTGCCGGGGCCGGACGCGCTGACCGCCCGGTCCTGGATCGTCTCGGACGCCGCGTCCGGCAAGGTGCTGGCCGCGAAGAACGCGCACTGGCAGCTGGCGCCCGCCAGCACGCTGAAGATGCTCTTCGCGGACACCGTCATGCCGAAGTTCCCGAAGAACCAGAAGCACACGGTCAAGCCCGCCGACCTCGCGGGCATGGGTGTGGGCAGCAGCCTGGTCGGGATAAAGGAGAACCTGACCTACACGGTCCACGACCTGTGGCTCGGGGTGTTCCTGCGTTCCGGGAACGACGCGGTGCACACGCTCTCGGCGATGAACGGCGGGACGAAGGCCACCGTGAAGCAGATGCAGCAGCGCGCGAAGGAACTGAACGCCCACGACACGCATGTCGTCACGCCGGACGGTTACGACGCGCCGGGGCAGGTCTCCAGCGCGTACGACCTGAGCCTGTTCGCCCGGGCCGGGCTGCAGAACGCCGACTTCCGCGAGTACTGCTCGACCGCGAGCGCCCAGTTCCCCGGGGACAAGGGCAAGGACGGCAAGCGGGCGACGTTCGGGATCCAGAACACCAACCGCCTGCTGAGCGGGGATTACGACATGAAGCCGTATCCCGGGATCGCGGGTGTGAAGAACGGGTCGACGACCAACGCCGGGTCGACCTTCACCGGGCTGGCGCAGCGCGGCGGCCGCAAGCTGCTGGTCACGGTGATGAACCCGGAGAAGAAGGTGCACAACGAGGCCTACCGCGAGGCCGCCAAGCTGCTCGACTGGGGTTTCGCGGCGGCCGACAAGGTCGAGCCGGTCGGCCGGCTGGTCGGGCCGCGCAGCGAGGACGACGGCACCGGCGCGGTGGCCGCCCAGGGCAAGCGCCACAAGGGCGGACACGGGAGCACCCAGGCGGCGCTGGACGGCACCGGCTCGGGCGGCACCTGGACCGCGGTGGGGATCACCGGCGGTGCGGTGGTGGTGCTGGGCGCGGTGGCGCTGGTGGTGCGCCGGCGCCGCGCCGCGAAGTGAACCGGGCGGCGGCCGCACCGGACGGCGGGTGAACCGGGCGGCGGGTGAGCCGGGCAGGGGCCGCACGGGACGGCGGATGAACGGGAGGGCGGGGGCCACACGGGACGGCGACTGAGCCGGGCGGTGGGTGAACGGGAGGGCGGGGGCCCTTTAGGCGGCCTCCGCCCCCGCCTCGGCGGTTCCGGGCCCCGCCTCGCCGGGTTCCTCCGCCCGGCTCGTCCCCTCCCCCTCCCCCGCCGTCGCCGTCCACGAGGCGCAGTACACCAGCAGCTTGGCGGTGAAGTTGATCCACAGCAGCAGGGCGATCGGGGTGCCGAAGGCGCCGTACATGCTGCGTGAGGCGACGCCCTGGAGATAGCCGCTGAGCAGCAGCTTCAGCAGTTCGAAGCCGATCGCGCCGAGGAGGCCGGCGATGACCACGGCGCTGCGCGGCGGGTGGGCGCCGGGCAGTTTGGTCAGGACGTAGACGAGCAGCAGGAAGTCCGCGAGGACGGCGATGCAGAAGCCGGCGGCGGACAGCAGTACGGTGCCGATGCCGCCCTCCGCCAGGCCGAGCGCGTGCGCCGCCTTGCCGACCGCGGAGGACGCGAAGGCCGAGCAGGCGAACGAGAGCAGGGCGACCCCGCCGAGGCCCAGCAGCAGGGCGCCGTCCCGGAGCTTGCCGACGAAGAAGTTGGCGTCGTCGTCGCCCTTCTCCCATACGGCGCGCAGGCAGTCGCGCAGCGAGTCGACCCAGCCGATGCCGGTGAGCAGCAGCGCGGCACCGGCGACCAGACCGATCGTGGTGGCGTTGGCGACGAGCCCGGCGATGTCCATCTGCGCGGAGATGCCGGGGAGCTGCTCGGCGACCTTCTCCTCCAGCTTGTGCAGATCGCGGTCGCTGAGCAGGGCGGCACCGATCGCGGCGGCCACGGTGAGCAGCGGGAAGAGGGCGACGAAGCTGGTGAAGGTGATCGCGGCGGCGAGCCGGGTCCAGTGCACCTGGAGCATGCGTTCGTAGGCGCGCCAGAGGTGAGTGGTCATCAGCCAGCCGACGGCCGGCCCGACCACCGGCAGTTTCCTCAACCAGTCCACGGCATTCCCCTCGTACGGCAGCCGGTCACCCCGGTAATCCGGAACCCTAGAGTCCGACTACCCCGTAACCGCCCCGGCACCTCCGGCCGCTTCGGTGCGCCGGCCGCGAGCGGGAACGCACTCCGGTACGAGCCGGAACGCACGCGGGTACGAGCGGGAACGCGCGCCGGTCGAGCCGGAACGCGCGCGGCGTCAGCAGGAAGGGGCCGGGGGGCGGGAGAGGTCGGCGGCCTGGCGGGGGACGGCGGGGGTCTGCGGGCCGAAGGGGTACTCACGCTCCAGGCGCCAGACGGCGTCCGCGCCCTGCTGGTAGAGGGCGAACCCGGCGATCGTCCAGGTCGCGGAGAAGTCCGCGAGCTCGGCCTGGGCGCGGTCCATGGCGTCCTCGTCGATGCCGTGCGCGACCGTCACATGCGGGTGGTACGGGAACTGCAGGTCACGGGCGCACGGGCCGGAGGCGGCGCGGACCCGGGCCTGGAGGGCGGTGCAGCCGGCCGCGCCCTCGGTGACCTTCACGAAGACGACCGGGGAGAGCGGGCGGAAGGTGTCGGTGCCCTCCAGCCGGAGCGGGAAGGGGCGCGAGCCGGCCGCGACGCCGGCCAGGTGGCGCTCGATGGCGGGCAGCGCGTCGGCGTGGACCTCCGTGGGCGGGAGGAGGGTGATGTGGGTGGGGATGCCGTGTGCGGCAGGGTCCCCGAAGCCCGCGCGCTTCCGCTGGAGGAAGCTGCCGTACGGCTCCGGGACCGCGATCGAAACGCCCAGCGTTACGGTCCCCACTGCGTTCTCCCTCCTGGCGTGTGTGCGGCGCGCTCGCGCACCCTCTTAGTGTGCCGGGTGCGCACCCCGGTCGGGGAGCGTCCCCCGCCCTCGGACGGCCGGGACCTTGTGCCCCCGTGAGTGGGGCGGCGGCCCTTGCGGAGCCGCGCGACCGGCCGGGGCGGGCCGCGCGGACCGTACCGTCAGTGCTTGGCCGGCAGGAATCCGAGCCGGTCGTAGGTGGTGGCGAGGGTCTCCGCGGCGACCGAGCGGGCCTTCTCCGCGCCCTTGGCCAGCAGGGCGTCCAGCGTCTCGGGGTCGTCGAGGTATTCCCGCGTACGGTCCCGGAACGGTGTGACGAAGTCGACCATCACCTCGGCGAGATCCGTCTTGAGGGCGCCGTACATCTTGCCCTCGTAGGACTTCTCCAGGTCCGGGACGGAGGTGCCGGTGAGGGTGGAGAGGATGGTGAGGAGGTTGCTGACGCCGGGCTTGGCCTCGCGGTCGAAGCGGATCACCGTGTCGGTGTCCGTGACGGCGCTCTTGACCTTCTTCGCGGTGACCTTGGGGTCGTCGAGCAGGTCGATGATGCCCTTCGGCGAGGACGCCGACTTGCTCATCTTGATCGACGGGTCCTGAAGATCGAAGATCTTCGCCGTCTCCTTGAGGATGTACGGGTTGGGGATGGCGAAGGTGTCGCCGTAGCGGGTGTTGAAGCGGTCCGCGAGGTCGCGGGTCAGCTCCAGGTGCTGGCGCTGGTCCTCGCCGACCGGGACCTGATCGGCCTGGTAGAGGAGGATGTCGGCCACCATCAGCACGGGGTAGGTGAACAGGCCGACGGTGGTGCGGTCCGCGCCCTGCTTGGCCGACTTGTCCTTGAACTGGGTCATCCGGGAGGCCTCACCGAAGCCGGTGACGCAGTTCATGACCCAGGCGAGCTGGGCGTGCTCGGGCACATGGCTCTGGACGAAGAGCGTGCAGCGCTCCGGGTCGAGGCCGGCGGCGAGCAGCTGGGCGGCCGCGATCCGGGTGTTGCGGCGCAGTTCCGCCGGGTCCTGCGGGACGGTGATCGCATGGAGGTCGACGACCATGTAGAAGGCGTCGTGGGACTCCTGGAGGTCCACCCACTGGCGCACCGCGCCGAGGTAGTTGCCGAGGTGGAAGGAGCCGGCGGTGGGCTGGATACCGGAGAGCACACGCGGACGATCGAGAGCCATGGGATTGATTGTCTCAGGTTCCGGCGGGCGGTAGGCGTCCGGTGGACGGGGAGGGCGGGGTGGGAGGACACCGGGGGCGGGGCGGGGGCCGCGGCGTCGGGGGCGGGGCTCGTAGGGGGTGGAACGTAGGGGCCCGTACGGGGTGGCCCGTAGGGGGTGGCTTGCAGGGGCCTTACGGGGTTGCCCGCAGGGGCCCGTAGGGGGCGGCCCGCAGGGGCCCGTAGGGCAGCCCGCAGGGGCCCGTAGGGCAACCCGCAGGGACCCGTAGGGGGCTCTCGAACGCATCCCGTAGGGGACGGCGAGGCCCCCTGCGGGGCCACAACGTGCAGGTGGGGGCGGGTATTCCCGGGCGGGTGATCCCCGGGGCGGCGGGTGACCCCCGGGATCACCCGCCGGCCGTTACTCCCCGACGGCCAGGCCCGGCGCCGGGTAAGCCGCCATCAGCTCGGCGACCTCGGTGCGGACCACCGTGAGGGCGTCCTCGTCGCCCTTCGCCGCGGCCCGGACGCCGCGGTCGATCCACTCAGCGACCTGCGGCATCCGGTCCGTGCCCAGACCGCGGGAGGTGAGGGCGGGGGTGCCGATGCGGATGCCCGAGGGGTCGAAGGGCTTGCGGGGGTCGAAGGGGACGGTGTTGTAGTTGACGACGATGCCGGCCCGGTCCAGGGCCTTGGCCGCGACCTTGCCGGGGACGTCCTTCGAGGTCAGGTCGATCAGCACCAGGTGGTTGTCGGTGCCGCCGGAGACCAGGTCGTAGCCGCGGGCCAGCAGCGCCTCGGCGAGCGCCTTGGCGTTGGCGACGACGGCGTGCGCGTACTCCCGGAAGGACGGGGCGGCGGCCTCGCGCAGGGCGACCGCAATGGCGGCCGTGGTGTGGTTGTGCGGGCCGCCCTGCAGACCGGGGAAGACCGCCTTGTCGACGGCCTTGGCGTGGCTCGCCCGGGACATCAGCATCGCGCCGCGCGGCCCGCGCAGGGTCTTGTGCGTGGTGGTGGAGATGACGTCCGCGTGCGGGACGGGCGACGGGTGGGCGCCGCCCGCGACCAGCCCGGCGATGTGCGCGATGTCGGCGACGAGGACGGCGCCGACCTCGCGGGCGATCTCGCCGAACGCGGCGAAGTCGATGGTGCGCGGGACAGCCGTACCGCCGCAGAAGATGATCTTCGGGCGTTCCTTGCGGGCGAGGTCGCGCACCTCGTCGAAGTCGATGAGCGCGGTGTCGGCGCGTACGCCGTACTGGACCCCGCGGAACCACGTGCCGGTCGCGGAGACGCCCCAGCCGTGCGTGAGGTGGCCGCCCATCGGCAGCGCCATGCCGAGCACGGTGTCGCCCGGCTCGGCGAACGCGAGGTAGGCGGCGAGGTTGGCGGGCGAGCCCGAGTACGGCTGGACGTTGGCGTGTTCGACGCCGAAGACGGCCTTGGCGCGCTCGACGGCCAGGGTCTCGACGCGGTCGATGTTCTGCTGGCCTTCGTAGTAGCGACGGCCCGGGTACCCCTCGCTGTACTTGTTCTGCAGGACCGTGCCGGTGGCTTCCAGGACGGCGGCGGAGACGTAGTTCTCGCTGGGGATCAGTCGCAGCGTGTCGGCCTGGAGCTGTTCCTCGGCGCCGACCAGCGCGGCCAGTTCGGGGTCGGCGGCGCTCAGCGCGGGATGGGAGAGGGATGCGGACTGCGGGTGCGCGGACTGCGGGTGCGCGGACTGCGGGTGCGCGGACTGCGGGTGCGCGGACTGCGGAAGTGACATGGCGTCCTCCGGGGCGGTCGATCGGTGGTCCGGTCGTGGTCCCGGGGTGCCCAGGCGGGGCGACACCTCGTGGTGGTGGCCACGCAGCGCTCCCTCGGGGTCGCTTCCCCGTACGCCAGTCGCGATGCGCACCGCCGAGTCTAGACGGCCGCGCGCGGCCCGGTGCCGGGAACACCCGTTACGGGCCATGGCCCGGTGTCGGGAGCCCCCCACGAACCGGTGCCGGGAACACCCGACCGCCCCGGCGGCTTCCGGACGAACCGACTGCGGGGCAAGATAGAGGGGCATATGGGGCATCCCACTCCCTGTGTCCCGTACGGTCTACCGGAACGGAGTCACGGTGACGTCCACGGAACACGGCATCGCAGGCGCCCTCGCCGCCGCCGAAGCCCACAGCGCGCACAACTACCACCCGCTCCCCGTGGTGGTGGCGACCGCCGAGGGTGCCTGGATGACGGACGTGACGGGCCGGCGCTACCTGGACATGCTGGCCGGGTACTCCGCACTGAACTTCGGGCACGGCCACCCGCGGCTGCTGGGCGCCGCCCGCGCCCAGCTGGAACGGGTCACCCTCACCTCCCGTGCCTTCCACCACGACCGGTTCGGCGACTTCTGCACCCGGCTGGCCGAGCTGTGCGGGATGGAGCTGGTGCTGCCGATGAACACCGGCGCCGAGGCGGTGGAGACCGCACTGAAGACCGCCCGCAAGTGGGGCTACCAGGTCAAGGGCGTCCCGGACGGCCAGGCGAAGATCATCGTCGCGGACGGCAACTTCCACGGCCGGACCACCACCATCGTCTCGTTCTCCACCGACCCCGAGGCCCGCGCCGGCTTCGGCCCGTACACCCCCGGCTTCGAAATCGTCCCCTACGGCGATCTGGCAGCGATGGAAGCGGCGGTCGACGAGCGGACCGTCGCGGTGCTGCTGGAGCCGATCCAGGGCGAGGCGGGCGTACGGGTGCCGCCGCCCGGCTATCTGGCGGGCGTACGGGAGCTGACCCGGCGCCGCAACGTGCTGTTCGTCGCCGACGAGATCCAGTCCGGGCTGGGCCGCACGGGCCGGACGTTCGCCTGTGAGCACGAGGGCGTGGAGCCCGACGTGTACGTCCTCGGCAAGGCGCTGGGCGGCGGTGTGGTGCCGGTGTCGGCGGTGGTGTCCTCGCGCGAGGTGCTGGGCGTCTTCGCGCCGGGCGAGCACGGCTCGACGTTCGGCGGGAACCCGCTCGCCTGCGCGGTCGCGCTGGAGGTGATCGCGATGCTGCGGACCGGCGAATACCAGGAACGGGCAACGGAGTTGGGCGAGCACCTGCACAGCGAGCTGGGGCTGCTGGTGGCCAGCGGGGCGGTGGACGCGGTGCGCGGCCGCGGGCTGTGGGCCGGCGTGGACATCAACCCGTCCCGCGGCACCGGGCGCGCGGTCTCGGAGCAGCTGATGGACCGCGGCGTCCTGGTCAAGGACACCCACGGCGCGACGATCCGGCTCGCGCCGCCCCTGATGATCAGCAAGGAGGACCTGGACTGGGGGCTGGAACAGCTGCGGCACGTCCTGGAGGCGTGACGGGAGAGCCTGGCGGGAGGACGTGACGGGAGAGCCTGGCGGGAGGACGTGACGGGAGAGCCTGGCGGGAGGACGTGAGGGGAGAGCGTGACAGGGGGCCGGTGGGGGTGAGGTAGAGGGGCGGCGGACGTGCAGCGGGCGGCCGGCGGCGGGTGCGAGGCCCTGGCCGCTCGCTGTGCCAGGGCCTCGCCGGGCCCCGTGGCGGTCCGCCCGGCTCAGCGGATCACATGCGGCAGGAAGCGCGCGTACTCGTCCGTGACGGGCCCCGCCGACTCGCGTATCCCGAGGCCGGCCGCCTCGTCCTCGACGACCCAGGCGCCCAGCACCACCCGGTTGCCGTCGAAGTCCGGCAGCGGCGCCAACTCCTGGTAGCAGCACGGGTCGTCGGGCCCGCGCGGCACCGGCTCGCCGCCCGGCCGGTGCAGGGTGACGCCGGCGCCCTCCCGGCCCAGCAGCGGCTTGGCGGCGTAGCCGCGGGTGTGCGCCAGCTCGCGCGGCCCGTCCAGGTAGGCGGGCAGCAGGTTCGGGTGGCCGGGGTACAGCTCCCACAGGATCGCCAGCAGCGCCTTGTTGGAGAGCAGCATCTTCCAGGCGGGTTCGATCCAGAGGGTGGAGCCGGTGCCGCCGCCGTTGTCGAGGGTGTCCAGGACGTGCGGGCCGAAGTCGTCGGTGGCCAGCCACTCCCACGGATAGAGCTTGAAGCACGCCCGTATGAAGCGCAGCCGCTGGTCGACGAAGCGGCCCGAGAGCCGGTCCCAGCCGATCTCCTCCACCGGGATGGTGACCGTTTCCAGGCCCGCCTGCTGGGCCGTTTCCTCCAGGTAGGCGGCGGTCATCAGGTCCTCGCCGAGCTCGTCGCCCGCGGAGTGCGCGAAGTGCACCGGGGCGCCGGGCGGCAGCAGCGGGGCCTGCCGCTTCCAGGCGGCGACCAGCCGCTCGTGCAGCGAGTTCCACTGGTCGGCGCCGGGGAAACGGTCCTCCATCCAGAACCACTGGGGGCTGGCGGCCTCGACCAGCGAGGTCGGCGTATCGGCGTTGTACTCCAGCATCTTGGCCGGGCCGGTGCCGTCGTAGTGGAGGTCGAACCGGCCGTAGAGCGAGGGGAGTTCGTCGCGCCGGCGCCAGGACTCGGCGACCAGCGCGGCCAGCCGGGGGTCGGTGATCCCGAGGTCGGCGAAGCGGTCGCGGGTGACGATGTGCTCGGCGGCGGCCAGGCACATGCCGTGCAGCTCCTCGACGACCTCCTCCAGCGCCTCGACCTCCGGGAGGGTGAAGGCGTAGTAGGCGCTCTCGTCCCAGTAGGGGCGCAGCGAGTCGTCCGGGTAACGGGTGAGCGGGTAGATCAGGCCCTGCGCCTCGACGGTCTGCTGCCAGTCGGGGCGGGGCTCGATGGTGTGGCGTTCCATGCCGTGCGGTGTCCGCTCAGCCGCCGAAGGAGCCGTGCCGGCCGGAGCCGCCGTGCCCGCCGGAGCAGCCGAAGCCGCCGCGGTTGACGGCGGTGGTCCGGCTGAAGGTGCCGTTGTCGGCGTACTTGCCGCCGCCGTTGTCCGGGTCGTAGTACCACTGCGCGTCGACCGCGCGCTTGCCGCGGCCCGACGTGCCGGAACCGGCGCCGCCGGTGCCCGAGCTGCCGGTGGACGAGCCGCCGCCCGCCGAGCAGTTCTTGGCGTCCACGACGCGGTAGCCCTTGACGACGTCGTAGCTGTTGCGGTCGACGCAGCGCTTGTCCGGGTCGGAGCCGCAGGACGTCAGGGCGGCGGCCAGGGCGCCCATACCGCCCAGGATCACCGTGCTCGACCGCAGCCGTCGGCGTGCTTTCTCGGCCATCTTCTGGAACCCCCGTGTACGGACATCTGTGTGAACGGGGAGCAAGCTTAGGGGCACCCGGCACGGCGCCGGACCGCCCCTTCGGACGGCCCGGCGCTGTGCGGTGGATGAGTGAGCGGATATGGATCGGAGTGGACGGTTATCGGTGGCCGGTCATCGGTGGCCGGTCATCGGTGGACGGCTGTCGGTGGACGGCTGTCGGTGGACGGCTGTCGGAGGCCGGTCATCGGTGGACAGCCGCCCATGGACGGTCGTCGGAGTGGACGGTGGGACGTCGGTCACAGTCCGACGACGATCTGGGTGTCGGTGCCGGTGGAGGTGCCGAAGTTGCCGTCTCCCGTGTAGTTCGCGGTGACCAGGTAGCTGCCGGGTGTGACCAGCGCGGAACTGGCCGTGGCGACACCGCTGCCGTCCAGGGTTCCGGTGAGGTTCACGGTGGTCACACCGTCGGTGATGGTGAAGTTGACGGTGCCCGTCGGAACGCCGCTGCCGGGTGGCACCGGCACTACGAGGGCCGTGAACGTGACCGTCTGCCCGCTCGTGGACGGGTCCGGGAACGAGGTGACCGTGGTGAGCGTCGAGGCCTGGGTCACCGTCTGGGTGTCCGTCCCGACGGAGCCGGCGAAGTCGGCGTCACCGTTGTAGGTCGCGGTGACGTTGTGCGTACCGGCGTCCAGGGCGTTCGTGGTGACGGTCGCGACCCCCGCGACGACGGTGCCGGTCAGCGTGCCGCCCCCGCCACCGTCGATGACGAAGGTGACGGTGCCGGTCGGGCTGCCTGCCCCGGGCGAGTCGACGGTGACGTTCGCGGTGAAGGTCACCAGCTCCCCGACCACCGAGGGGTCGGGCGCGGAGGCGACGGTGGTCGTCGTGGACGCCTGGGTCACGGTCTGCGTGTCGGTGCCGCTGGAGGCCGTGAAGTTGGCGTCACCGCTGTAGGTCGCCGTGACGGTGTGGGTACCGACCGGAATGGCACTGGTCGTGACGCTTACCGTGCCCCCGGAAAGGGTCCCGGTCAGCGTCGGACCACCGGCGACCACGAACGTCACCGTGCCGGTGGGAGTGCCGGCGCCGGGAGACACCGGTGCCACGGTGGCCGTCAAGGTCACCGACTCACCGACCACCGACGGATCGGGGGCCGTCGTGACCGACGTGGTCGTCGCCGCCTGCGTCACCGTCTGCGTGTCCGCGCCGACCGAGCCGGTGAAGTTCCCGTCACCGCTGTACGTCGCGGTCACGGCGTACGCCCCGGCCGTCACCAGCCCGTTGGTGCTGACACTGACCGTGCCGCCGCTCAGCGTTCCGGTCAGGCTTACGGTCGTGACGCCGTCGGTGGCTACGAACGTGACCGTCCCGGTCGGGGTTCCCGCACCCGGAGAGACCGGAGCAACGGTCGCCGTGAAGGTCACCGTCTGCCCGACCACGGACGGGTCCGGGGAGGTCGTCACCGACGTGGTCGTCGCGGCCGGAACGACCGTCTGGGTGTCCGACCCGCCGGAGCCGGTGAAGTTGCCGTCACCGCCGTACGTCGCCGTGACGGTGTGGGTACCAACCGGAATCGCGCTGGTCGTGACGCTCGCCGTACCGCCCGAGAGCGTTGCCGTCAGCGTCGGGCCACCGGTGACCACGAAGGTGACCGTGCCGGTCGGGGTGCCCGTGCCCGGCGACAGCGGCGCGACCGTGGCCGTCAGGGTCACCGGCTGGCCGAAGACCGACGGATCGGGGGCCGTCGTGACCGACGTGGTCGTCGCCGCCTGCGTCACCGTCTGCGTGTCCGACCCGACGGAACCCGTGAAGTTCCCGTCACCGCTGTACGTCGCCGTGACGGAGTAAGTCCCGGCCGTCACCAGCCCGTTGGTGCTGACACTGACCGTGCCGCCGCTCAGCGTTCCGGTCAGGCTTACGGTCGTGACGCCGTCGGTGGCTACGAACGTGACCGTCCCGGTCGGGGTTCCCGCACCCGGAGAGACCGGAGCAACGGTCGCCGTGAAGGTCACGGTCTGCCCGACCACGGACGGGTCCGGGGAGGTCGTCACCGACGTGGTCGTCGCCGCCTGCGTCACCGTCTGCGTGTCCGTACCGACCGAGCCGGTGAAGTTGCCGTCACCGCTGTAGGTCGCCGTGACGGTGTGGGTACCGACCGGAATGGCACTCGTGCTGACGCTCGCCGTACCGCCGGAGAGCGTCGCGGTCAGCGTCGGACCGCCGGCGACGACGAACGTCACCGTACCGGTCGGAGTTCCCGCCCCCGGAGACACCGGAGCAACCGTCGCCGTCAAAGTCACCGACTCACCGAACACCGACGGATCGGGCGCCGTCGTGACCGACGTGGTCGTCGCCGCCTGCGTCACCGTGTGGGTGTCCGTGCCGACCGAGCCGGTGAAGTTGCCGTCACCGCTGTAGGTCGCCGTGACGGTGTGGGTACCGACCGGAATGGCACTCGTGCTGACGCTCGCCGTACCGCCGGAAAGGGTCCCGGTCAGCGTCGGACCGCCGGCGACGACGAACGTCACCGTACCGGTCGGAGTTCCCGCCCCCGGAGACACCGGAGCAACCGTCGCCGTCAAAGTCACCGACTCACCGAACACCGACGGATCGGGCGCCGTCGTGACCGACGTGGTCGTCGCCGCCTGCGTCACCGTGTGGGTGTCCGACCCGACCGAGCCGGTGAAGTTGCCGTCACCGCTGTACGTCGCCGTGACGGTGTGGGTACCGACCGGAATGGCACTGGTCGTAACACTCACCGTGCCCCCGGAAAGGGTCCCGGTCAGCGTCGGGCCACCGGTGACCACGAAGGTGACCGTGCCGGTGGGAGTGCCGGCCCCCGGCGCCACCGGGGCGACCGTGGCCGTGAGCGTCACCGGCTCACCGAACACCGACGGATCGGGCGCCGTCGTGACCGACGTGGTCGTCGCCGCCTGCGTCACCGTCTGCGTGTCCGACCCGACGGAACCCGTGAAGTTGCCGTCACCGCTGTACGTCGCCGTGACGGAGTAAGTCCCGGCGGTCACCAGCCCGTTGGTGCTGACGCTGACCGTGCCGCCGCTCAGCGTCCCGGTCAGGCTTACGGTCGTGACACCGTCGGTGGCTACGAACGTGACCGTCCCGGTCGGCGTACCCGCACCCGGCGACACCGGAGCAACGGTCGCCGTGAAGGTCACCGTCTGCCCGACCACGGACGGGTCCGGGGACGAGGAGACGACCGTGGTCGTCGCCGCCTGCGTCACCGTCTGGGTGTCCGACCCGACCGAGCTGGTGAAGTTGGCGTCACCGCTGTAGGTCGCCGTGACGGTGTGGGTACCGACCGGAATGGCACTGGTCGTGACGCTTACCGTGCCTCCGGAGAGGGTGCCGGTCAGCGTCGGACCGCCGGCGACGACGAAGGTGACCGTACCGGTTGGGGTTCCCACGCCCGGCGACACCGGCGCGACCGTGGCCGTCAAGGTCACCGGCTGGCCGAACACCGACGGGTCGGGAGAGGTGGTGACCGTCGTGGTCGTCGCCGCCTGCGTCACCGTCTGCGTGTCCGCGCCGACCGAGCCGGTGAAGTTCCCGTCACCGCTGTACGTCGCGGTCACGGCGTACGCCCCGGCCGTCACCAGCCCGTTGGTGCTGACACTGACCGTGCCGCCGCTCAGCGTCCCGGTCAGAGTCACGGTCGTGACACCGTCAGAGGCCAGGAACGTGACCGTCCCGGTCGGGGTGCCCGCCCCCGGAGACACCGGGGCGACGGTCGCCGTGAAGGTCACCGTCTGCCCGACCACGGACGGGTCCGGGGAGGTCGTCACCGACGTGGTCGTCGCGGCCGGAACGACCGTCTGGGTGTCCGACCCGCTGGAGCCGGTGAAGTTGCCGTCACCGCTGTAGGTCGCCGTGACGGTGTGGGTACCAACCGGAATCGCGCTGGTCGTGACGCTCGCCGTACCGCCCGAGAGCGTTGCCGTCAGCGTCGGACCGCCGGCGACGACGAACGTCACCGTGCCGGTGGGAGTGCCCGCGCCCGGCGACAGCGGCGCGACCGTGGCCGTCAAGGTCACCGGCTGGCCGAAGACCGACGGGTCGGGAGAGGTGGTGACCGTCGTGGTCGTCGCCGACACGCCCACGGTCTGGGTGTCCGTGCCGACCGAGCCGGTGAAGTTGCCGTCGCCGCTGTACGTCGCGGTGACGGAGTAAGTCCCGGCGGTGACCAGCCCGTTGGTGCTGACGCTGACCGTGCCGCCGCTGAGGGTGCCGGTCAGGCTCACCGTGGTCACACCGTTGGTCACGACGAAGGTCACCGTGCCCGTGGGGGTGCCCGCGCCCGGCGCGACCGGGGCGACCGTCGCCGTGAAGGTCACCGTCTGTCCGACCACGGACGGGTCCGGGGACGAGGAGACGACCGTGGTCGTCGCCGCCTGCGTCACCGTCTGGGTGTCCGACCCCACCGAGCTGGTGAAGTTGGCGTCACCGCTGTACGTCGCCGTGACGGTGTGGGTACCGACCGGAATGGCACTGGTCGTGACGCTCGCCGTACCGCCCGAGAGCGTTGCCGTCAGCGTCGGACCGCCGGCGACGACGAACGTCACCGTGCCGGTCGGGGTACCCGCGCCCGGAGACACCGGCGCGACCGTGGCCGTCAAGGTCACCGGCTGGCCGAAGACCGACGGGTCCGGGGCCGTCGTGACCGTGGTGGTGGTCGAGGCCTGGGTGACGGTCTGGGTGTCGGTGCCGCTGGAGCCGGTGTAGTTGCCGTCGCCGCTGTAGGTCGCGGTGACGGAGTACGTGCCGGGGGTCACCAGGCCGTTGGTGCTGACGCTGACCGTACCGCCGCTGAGGGTGCCGGTCAGGCTCACCGTGGTGACACCGTTGGTCACGACGAAGGTCACCGTGCCCGTGGGGGTGCCCGCGCCCGGCGCGACCGGGGCGACCGTGGCCGTGAAGGTCACCGTCTGCCCGACCACGGACGGGTCCGGGGAGGAGGTGACCGTCGTGGTGGTCGAGGCCGGGGTGACCGTCTGGGTGTCGGTGTCGCTGGAGCCGGTGAAGTTGGCGTCGCCGGCATAGGTCGCGGTGACGGTGTAAACGCCCGAGGTCACCAGCCCGTTGGTGTTGACGGCCGCGACGCCGGCGCCGTCCAGGGTGCCGGTCAGGTTCACCGTGGTGACCCCGTTGGTGATGGTGAATGTGACGGTGCCGGTCGGGACACCGCCGCCGGGAGCCACCGGGCCCACGAAAGCGGTGAAGGTGACCGGCTGTCCCGTCACGGAGGGGTCGGGGAAGGAGGTGACCGTGGTGGTGGTCGCAGCCTGGGTGACCGTCTGGGTGTCGGTGCCGCTGGAGCCGGTGAAGTTGGCGTCACCGCTGTAGGTCGCCGTGACCGTGTGCGTACCAGCCGTCAGTGTGCTGGTCGTGACGGTCGCCGTACCGCCCACGACCGGCGCCGTCAGGGTGCCGCCCCCGCCGCCACCGATGACGAAGGTGACCGTCCCGGTCGGGCTGCCCGCACCCGGGGACACCGGCGCGACCGTGGCCGTGAAAGTGACCGGCTGCCCGAAGAGCGACGGGTCCGGGGCCGAGGTGACCGTAGTGGTGGTCGCAGCCTGGGTGACCGTCTGGGTGTCGGTGCCGCTGGAGCCGGTGAAGTTGGCGTCACCGCTGTAGGTCGCCGTGACCGTGTGCGTACCGGCCGTCAGTGTGCTGGTGGTGACGGTCGCCGTACCGGCCACGACCGGCGCCGTCAGGGTCGGGCCGCCGGAGATGACGAAGGTGACCGTGCCGGTCGGGGTGCCCGCACCCGGGGGGACGGGCGCGACCGTGGCCGTGAAGGTGACCGGCTGGCCGACGACGGACGGGTCCGGGGACGAGGAGACCGTCGTGGTCGTGGCGGCCTTGTTGACGAGCTGGGTGTCGGTGCCGCTGGAACCGTTGAAGTTGCCGTCGCCGCTGTAGGTGGCGGTGACGGTGTGCGTACCGGCCGTCAGTGTGCTGGTCGTGACGGTCGCCGTGCCGCCCACGAGCGGCGCCGTCAGGGTCGGGCCGCCGGAGATGACGAAGGTGACCGTGCCGGTCGGGCTGCCCGCACCCGGGGGGACGGGCGCGACCGTGGCCGTGAAGGTGACCGGCTGGCCGACGACGGACGGGTCCGGGGACGAGGAGACCGTCGTGGTCGTGGCGGCCTTGTTGACGAGCTGGGTGTCGGTGCCGCTGGAACCGTTGAAGTTGCCGTCGCCGCTGTAGGTGGCGGTGACGGTGTGCGAGCCGACGCTGAGGCCGCTGGTGGTCACGCTCGCCGTACCGCCCACGAGCGGCGCCGTCAGCGTCGGGCCGCCGGAGATGACGAAGGTGACGGTCCCGGTCGGCGTGCCCGGGCCGGGTGGGGAGGGGGCGACGGTGGCGGTGAAGGTGACCGGCTGGCCGAACACCGAGGGGTCGGGCGAGGACGTGACCGTGGTGGTCGTCGACGCCATGCCCTGCACGGTCTGGGTGTCGGTCCCGGTGGACGCCGCGTAGTTGGTGCTGCCGTTGTACGTGGCGGTGATGGAGTGGGTGCCGACGCTGAGGGTGTTGGTGGTGACGCTGGCGTTGCCGCCCACGAGCGGTGCCGTCAGGGTGCCGCCCCCGCCGCCCCCGATGACGAAGGTGACCGTGCCCGTCGGGGTGCCTCCGCCCGGCGCGACCGGCGCGACATGCGCGGTGATGGTGACCGTCTGGCCGAAGAGGGAGGGGTCGGGGGACGAGGTGACCGTGGTGGTCGTGGAAGCCTGCACGACGGTGAGCGAGCCGAGCCCGCTGGAGGGGGAGAAGTTGATGCTGCCGTTGTAGTTCGCCGTGACGGTGTGGAACCCGACGCTCACATTGTTGACGGTGACGGTCGCGGTGCCGCCGACGAGCGGCGCCGTCACGGTGGGCCCGCCGCTCACGGAGAAGGTGACGGTGCCGGTGGGTGTGCCCAGTCCGAGCGGGATCACGGTTGCGGTTAAGGTCACGGGTTGTCCGAAGACCGCCGGATTCGGCGCCGCGGACACCAACGTGAAGGTAAATGCCATGGTGCGGCCCTTCGATGGGTGTATGGAGGGCGGCGGGCCGTCCGCCCCCACCGAGCCCGAAAGGCTGCGGTGAGCGACAACTTCCTGTAGGAGTGGCTGGGCGGTCAGGGCAGCCGGCGTCCCGGGCTGCTGCGTACCGGTGTCCTCCCCCTACGGGTGGGCAAACCCGCCGATCGTTAGCATCAGTAGGCGCGCCGTTCACTCGTACGCGCCATAGCCGCTCCCACGTTTCCCCCGGATAGCGCAGCGCTCGGCGGCTCCCGTGTCACGCACGGCGCGCTCCGCGGGCGCGGGCGGTGCGCGGACCACGCCCGGGGCACATGCGGTCGGTACATTGCGGAGCCCGGGGCGCCCCGGACACGAAGGGCCGGCCCTCAGTCGGAAAGGTGACGCCATGACCGAAAGCGCTCCGGTGCCCTCGCCCGGCGCGATACCGGGCGGCCTGACGCTGCGCCCTCCCGTACCGTCGGACCACCCGCGCCTTCAGGTGGCACTGGCCGACTGGTGGGGCGGCCTGGGCGGTGAAGCGGGCGCGCTGCAGCGCCAGTTGCTGGTACCGCGGCTGTTTCTGCAGCACTTCGCGGACACCAGCCTTCTCGTCGAGCGCCCGGACCGGACCCTGCACGCGTTCCTGATCGGCTTTCTGTCCCAGACCGATCCGCGGACCGCGTACATCCACTTCGTGGGTGTGTGCCCGGACGGCAGACGGGGCGGCCTCGGCAGGACGCTGTACGAGCGGTTCTTCGCGCTGGCCGGAGAGGCCGGCCGCCGTCAGGTCCGCTGCATCACCAGCCCCAACAACCGCGATTCCGTCGCGTACCACACCCGTATGGGCTTCCGCCTGGAGCCGGGCGACCGCACCGACGAGCACGGCACTCCGGTGCACACGGACTACGACGGGCCGGGGCTGGACCGGATCTCGTTCGTACGGGAGTTGGCGTAGCGGCGCGCCGGCCGCCGTGGCGGCCCGGCGGGTGAGCCGTCAAGGACGGGGGACTTCAAGGAACTCCAGGCTCGCTGAGGCCCCCGCCTCTCCCCCGCCCCCGGTCATGCCCCCGGCTCCGGCGGCAGAGCCCTGACCAGTGCGTCCAGGGCGCCGTGGAAAGCGTGGTCCGGTGGGGTGCCGTAGGCGACGACCAGGGCGTCCCGGGGGGTGGGTGGGGCGGTGGGGGTGTGGAAGCGGGTGAGGCCCTCCAGGGCGAGGCCCTGCCAGCGGGCGGCCTGGACGATGGACTGCTCGGTGCCGGGCGGGAGTTCGAGTACGGCGTGCAGGCCGGCGGCGATGCCGGAGATGTGGACGTGCGGGGCCCGTTCGGCGAGGGCCGCGACGAGCTGGTCGCGGCGGCGCCGGTAGCGCAGCCGCATCCCGCGGAGGTGCCGGTCGTAGCCGCCGGAGGAGAGGAACTCGGCGAGGGTGAGCTGTTCCAGCTGGCCGGACTGCCATTCGCCGGTGCGTTTGACGGCCAGCAGCGGGTCGACGAGGCGGTCCGGCAGCACCATCCAGGCCAGCCGCAGGGCGGGGGCCAGGCTCTTGCTGGCGGTGCCCAGGTAGACGACGTGGTCGGGGTCGAGGCCCTGGAGGGCGCCGACGGGCTGCCGGTCGTAGCGGAACTCGCCGTCGTAGTCGTCCTCCAGGATGTAACCGCCGGTAGTGCACGCCCAGTTGACGGCGGCCGCGCGGCGGTCGGGGTGCAGCGGGACGCCGGTGGGGAACTGGTGGGCGGGGGTGAGCAGGGCCGCGCGGACGTCGTCGAGCCCGGCCAGGTCCTCGGTGCGGGCGCCGCGCTCGTCGACGACGAGGGGGACGGTGCGCAGTCCGGCGCGGGTGATGACGTCGCGGTGGAAGTCCAGTCCGTACGACTCGACGGCCAGCCGGCCGGTGCCGAGGGTGCGGGCGAGCAGGGCCAGGCCCTGCATGAAGCCGGTGCAGACGACGATCCGGTCGGGGTCGGCGCGGACCCCGCGGGCCCGGGCGAGGTAGTCGGCGAGGACGGTGCGCAGTTCGGGGCGGCCGGCCGGGTCGCCGTAGCCGAAGGCCTCGCTGGGCGCGGCGGTCAGCGCGCGGCGGGCGGCGGTGAGCCAGGCGGTGCGGGGGAAGGCGGAGACGTCCGGGGTGCCGGGGGTGAGGTCGAAGCGCGGCGGGCCGGGGCGGGCGACGGGGCCGTGCGGGCGGCGTACGGCGGGGGCGGTGCGCGGCAGTACGCGGTCGGCGACCCGGGTGCCGGAGCCCTGGCGGGCGCTGAGCCAGCCCTCCGCGACGAGTTCGGCGTAGGCGTCGGCGACGGTGTTGCGGGCGATGCCGAGGTC
This sequence comes from Streptomyces sp. NPDC021749, assembly GCF_040640655.1. NCBI lineage: Bacteria > Bacillati > Actinomycetota > Actinomycetes > Kitasatosporales > Streptomycetaceae > Streptomyces > Streptomyces sp. NPDC021749. The sequence continues at coordinate 221,811 of NZ_JBFACE010000006.1, forward strand.
GGCGGCGAGCGAGCGGGAGGAGGGCAGGCGGGTGCCGGGGGCCAGCCGTCCGGTCCGTACGGCGTCCCGCAGTGCGCGGATCAGTGCGGCGCGCAGTCCGCCGGGGCCGGTGAGGTCAAGATGCAGATCACGACCGAAAGTGGACCATGATTTCGCCATGGAAGTGGACCATACCGGCGTGCCACTGCCGACGTAGCGTCGTAGCCATGACGACGACATCCACGACCTCCACCGGGCCCCGGATGCCTTGGGCCGAACTCGCGCCCGAGGTCTACAAGGCCATGATCGCGCTGGACGCGGCGGCGAAGAAGGACCTGGACCCGCCGCTGGTCGAGCTGGTCAAGATCCGGGCCTCCCAGATCAACAAGTGCGCCTTCTGCCTCGACATGCACATCAGGGACGCCCGTGAGGCCGGCGAGACGGAGGAGCGGATCTCTCTGCTCGCCGCCTGGGCGGAGGCCGAGGAGTACTACACCGACAAGGAGCGGGCGGCGCTGGCGCTGACCGAGGCCGTCACCGTCCTGACGGAAGGCTTCGTCCCGGACGAGGTGTACGAGCGGGCCGCCGCCCACTTCGAGGAGCCCGAGCTCGCCCGGCTCATCGCCCTGATCACCACCATCAACGCCTGGAACCGCTTCGGTGTGACCACCCGCATGACCCCGGGGAGGGCCTGAACCGATGACCCATCGGATGAAGTTCTGGGGCCGGCAGCCGGCGTTCTACCAGGCGCAGCTGGCGCTCACCACGGCTGCCAAGAAGGGGCTGGGCGACCCGGTGCTGGCCGAGCTGGTGGTGCTGCGCGCCTCGCAGCTCAACCGGTGTGCGTTCTGCATCGACATGCATGTGAAGAACCTGCACGAGGCCGGGGTGAGCCGGCAGCGGATCGATCTGCTGCCGGCGTGGGAGGAGGCGGGCGAGGTCTACTCGGCGCGGGAACGGGCCGCGCTGGCCCTCACCGAGGCCGTCACCGTCCTGACCGACGGGCACGTCCCGGACGAGGTCTACGAGCGGGCCGCCGCCCACTTCGACGAGCGTGAACTGGCCCATCTGCTGGCGGTGATCGTCGCGATCAACAACTGGAACCGGGTCAATGTGACGGTCCGCCAGCCGCCGGGGTCGGAGCTGTGAGCGCCGCCGCGACGCTGCGCGCGCTGCACCACGGCCCGGAGCTGCCGCTGGTCCTGCCCGGCCCGTGGGACGCGGCCGCCGCCCGGGTCTTCGCGGACGCCGGCTTCCCGGCGCTGGCCACGCCCAGCGCCGGGATCGCCGCCTCCCTGGGCCACGAGGACGGCCGGACGCCGCCGGAGGAGATGTTCGCCGCGATCGCCCGGATCGTGCGGGCGGTGGACGTGCCCGTCACGGCGGACGTGGAGGCCGGGTACGGACTGTCGGCGACGGAGCTGGTGGGCCGGCTGCTGGACGCCGGGGCGGCCGGCTGCAACCTGGAGGACACCGACCATGCCACCGGCGCCCTGCGCGATGCCGAGGAGCAGGCGGCCTGGCTGGCGGAGGTACGGGCCGAGGCCGGTGACGCGCTGGTGATCAACGCGCGGATCGACACCTACCTGCGTGGCGTCGAGGGCGAGCGGGAGACGGCGGAGACGGTGCGCCGCGGTCTGCTCTACGCGGCGGCGGGCGCCGACTGCGTCTATCCGATCTTCGCTCCGCCCGCGCTGCTGTCCGCTCTGGCCACCGCGATCGGACGCCCGGTGAACGCCCTCGCGGTGCCCGGCGGGCCCACCCCGCAGGAGCTGGGCGCGCTGGGCGCGGCCCGGATCACGTTCGGCGGCGGGCTGCAGCACGCGGCGATGGCGACGCTGGCGGAGGTGGCCGAGCGGCTGCGGGGCGGGCGGCCCGCGCAGGGTTAGGGCCGGTCCGGCGGATCACGGCCGGGTGAGGTCCAGTTCGCCGACGCGCTGGTCGCCGCTCATCTCTCCGGTCAGTCGGAATCCAAGTCCGAGGTAGAAGGCTTCGGGGCCGTCGCTGCCGGGATGCCAGCAGGCCGTCAGGCAGGTGCCGCCACGGCGGCGGATCTCGCCGGCTACTGCCCGGACCGCGAAGCGGCCATAGCCGCGGCCTTGCTCCCCGGCGGCGATGTTCAGACGCCACAGCCCCGAGCGGATGTCGGTGCCGGTGCCGTCGCCGGCGAAGTCGATGTCGAAGAAGGCCATCAGGAAGCCGACCACTCGGTCCTCGTCGAGGATGAGCCGGGGCCATGCGACGTCGGGATGCACGTACGCCTCGGCGAGGGACTTGACGACCGGAGCGACCAAGTGGTCCTGCTCGGGACGTACCTTCAGGGCGATCGCGGCGTCGAAGTTGCCGGGAGTGATCTTCTCCAAGCGGGGCGAGGAAACCATGCCGGAAGATTACGGACCCGCGGGGTCCGGGGCCGCGGCGGGGCGGACGTACAGGGGTCGTCCGCCCATGCCGCGGCCCCGGCGTCAGCGTTCGTCGGTCCCGGCCACCTTTCCCGTGCTGATCGCGATCCGGTTCCAGGTGTTGATGGTGAAGATCAGCGCCAGCAGCCGGGCCAGTTCCTCCGCCGCGAAGTGCCGGGCGGCCCGCTCGTACACCGCGTCCGGCACCCCGCCGTGGGCGACCAGCGTGACGGCCTCGGTGAGCGCCAGCGCCGCCCGCTCCCGCTCGGTGAAGAAGTGGCCCGCCTCCTCCCAGACGGCGACCATGTGCAGCCGCTCCTCGCTCTCCCCGGCCTTGCGGGCGTCGGTGGTGTGCATGTGCAGGCAGTAGGCGCACTTGTTGAGCTGCGAGGACCGGATCTGGACCAGTTCGACCAGGGCCGGGTCCAGGCCCTCGCGGGCCGCGGCGTCGAAGCCGATCAGTGCCCGGAAGGCCTTGGGGGCGGCCTTGGCGAAATCGACCCGGGGGCTGCGGAGTTCGGTGGATGCGCCTGCTGCGGTGGCGGTTGCGGTGTGCGTCGTGTCCTGCGCTGCGGTGTGCGTCATGCCTCGAATCTAGGAGCCGGGGCGACCGGCTGTAGGGTGCATTTCCATGCCGGAATCATGGGTCAATTCCGCCGAGGGCCTGGGCACCGACCTGCATCTGGAACTGACCGGTCCGGGCGGCCGGCGTGCCGCCCTGCTCCGTGCGCTCCGCGAGGCCGTACGGTCCGGGCGGCTGGCCCCCGGCACCCGCCTGCCGCCGTACCGTTCGCTCGCCGCCGATCTCGGCCTCGCCCGCAACACCGTCGCCGACGCCTACGCCGAACTCGTCGCGGAGGGCTGGCTCACCGCCCGCCAGGGCTCCGGCACCCGCGTGGCACACCGGGCCCGGCCGCTCACGCCCACCCGCGCCCCGGCCCACCGCACCCCGGCGGCCCCTCCCCGGCACAACCTCCTCCAGGGGCAGCCGGACGCCGCCGCGTTCCCCCGTACGGCCTGGGTCGCCGCCGCCCGCCGGGCGCTGACCGCCGCCCCCGACGACGCGTTCGGGCCCGGCGATCCGCGCGGCCGCCCGGAACTGCGCCGCGCCCTGACCGACTATCTGGCCCGCACCCGCGGCGTCCGCACCGATCCCGGCCGGATCGTCATCTGCTCCGGTTTCGCGCACGCCCTGCGGCTGCTGTTCCCCGCCGTCCTCCCCGGCCCGCTCGCCGTCGAGGCGTACGGCCTGCCCTTCCACCGGCAGCTCCTGGCCGCGTCCGGCACCGTCACCCGCCCCTTGGCGGTCGACGAACTCGGCGCGGATACCGGCCGGTTGGCGGAGCTGGACGACGTAAGGGCGGTGCTGCTCACCCCGGCCCACCAGTTCCCCACCGGTGTCCCGCTGCACCCCGACCGCCGGGCCGCCGTCATCAACTGGGCGCGGGCCGGCGGTGGTTACGTCATCGAGGACGACTACGACGGCGAGTTCCGCTACGACCGACGGCCGGTCGGCGCCCTGCAGGGCCTGGACCCCGAGCGGGTGGTCCACCTCGGCTCGGTCAGCAAGAGCCTGTCGCCCGCGGTGCGGCTGGGCTGGATGGTGCTGCCCGGCCGGCTGGTCGACGCCGTCCTCGCGGCCAAGGGCGAACGGGAGGCCTGGGCCGGGGTCACCGACCAGCTCACCCTCGCGGAGTTCCTGACGCACGGGGCCTACGACCGGCATGTGCGCCGGATGCGGCAGCGCTACCGGCGGCGCCGGGACCAGCTGGTCGCCGCGGTGGCCGGCCACGCCCCGCAGCTGCGGGTCACCGGTATCGCCGCCGGGCTGCACGCCGTCCTGCGACTCCCGGACGGCGCCGGTGCGGTGGGCGAGCGTGCCGCGCTGCGTGCCGCCCGCTGGCAGGGCCTGGCCCTGGACGGACTGTCGGAGTACCGGCACCCGGACGCGCCGACGCCGCCCCGCCACGGCCTGGTCGTCGGCTATGCCACCCCGTCCGAGAGCGCCTTCCCGGCGGCCCTGGCGGCGCTGTGCCGGGCGTTGCCGCCGGGGCCGCAGGAAGACGTCGTCCGCGGGGAGCGGGGCGGGGCCGGCTCTACTGGCCGGCGAACTTGCGGCTGATGCCGTCGAAGACCCGCTGCGCCTCGGGGCCCAGGTGCGGGCCGGCCAGCCAGGTGTGGGCGTGGGAGCTGATGGAGGTGTTGGAGACCAGGGTCAGCTTGCCGCCGCGGTTGACGAACCAGCCGCCGCCGGAGGTCCCGCCGGTCATCGTGCAGCCGATGCGGTGCATGGCGGGCGTGCCCTGCTGCATGACCAGCCGGCCGGGGCGGGCCGGGCAGTTCATCATCCGCGCGCCGTCGTACGGGGGCGCGGCCGGGTAGCCGAACGCGTCGAGGGAGCTGATGCCGTCGGCGGAGGGCGCGTTGAACCACACCTGGGCGGCGGCGCCCACGGTCTCCTGGAGCGACTTGCCGCCGCCGTTCTCCGGCTTCACGTGCAGCACCGCGAAGTCGTAGGCGGAGCCGCCGTTGCCGGTCTCCTCGCTGCCCATGTTGATCCACTCACCGGAGGTGGTGATCCAGTCCGCCCAGAACCGGCCGTAGGGGGTGATCTGCTGGGCGGGGGTGGCGCCGACCTGGTTCATCGGGACGCCGTTGTCGTTGTACGACGGCACGAAGACGATGTTGCGCATCCAGCCGCCCTGCTTGCCGGAGTGCACGCAGTGGCCGGCGGTCCACACCAGGTTGGACCTGCCCGGGTGCGCCGGGTCCTCGACGATCGTGCCGGAGCAGACCATCGGGCCCTTGGGGCTGTCGAAGAAGATCTTGCCGACCGGGGCCATGTGCTGGTGGTACGGGCGGGCGACCTGCTCGGCGGTGACCGGCCGCGGCTCGGGGTCGGAGGCATCGGATCCGCTGCCCGCGCCGGTGGCGTTCACCCCTATCTCCGGGGCGGCCTTGGCCTTGGCCAGCCGGTCGGGCTTCCAGTGGTCCTTGATGACGGGGTTGGCGAAGTCCGAGGCCTTCCGGGCCCAGTCGCCCCAGTCGTTCCAGCCGCCGTCCTTCCACTTCTTCAGGTCGTCGATGCTGGTCGGGATTCCCTTGGGCAGCTTCAGCCCCCCGTCGCCCGGCCCCTTCTGGTCGGCGGCGGCCGAACTGCCGGGCGCGGCGGCCTTGTCGTCGCTGGGGCCGCAGCCGGTGGCGGTGACCGCGAGCAGCGCGGCCACGGCGGCGGCCGCGGCGGTGGAACGGCGGATGGCTGGCATGGAAGCGGAAGTCCCCCCGGTGCGTGGCGGTCGCGGCAGGCGGCGCCATGGCGTGCTGTGTCATGTCCCGTCTCGGACTGCGCCCTACTATGCCGCGCCGCGGGGCCGGCGGAACGGCCAGGGCTCGGGGGCCGGGGGACAGAACGGGAGGGGTCACCGCACGTCGGACGGCCCCGCACCGGCGGCAGCGGTGCGGGGCCGGGAGCCGCCCGCACTCCCCCCACAGGAGACAGGCAGCGGTCCGGGGACGGAAGACGGAGAGGCTCAGGACCTCGGGGGTCGGTCCTGAGCCTCTCCTGGAGGTGGGCCTGTGGGCGGGGCGTTACCGCAGGAGCTTGACGATCAGCTCCAGCACGTAGGTGTCGACCTTCTCCAGGAGGATGCGGACCGGGCTCGACGGCTTGAGGGTCTTCACCCACTTCCGGAAGGCGGCGACGCCCTTCTTCGCGGCGGCCTTGGCCTCCTTGTAGTGCTTGCCGAGCACCTTCTTGAGGAACTTCACGATCGCCTTGGCGCGATCCTTGGCGTCCTTGCCCGAAATGCCCGGCACCTGGGCCTTGTCGAGGCCGGCCGCGTAGGTCACCGCGGTGAGGGTGTTCACCTCACCGGCCGAGCGGACCGCGCCCACCTGGACCGAGGAGACGACCGGGGTGCGGGAGTGCTGGGCCGCGCTGGCCATGGGTGCTGCGATACCCAGCGTGACCGCGGCGGCGAGGGCGGTGGCGGCCATCCGCATCGTCTTGCGCATGGGACTCCTCTTCTCTCTTTCGCGGCGCACCGGTTGTCGGTGATCGCCGCAAAGAGTCTTCCGTCGCCCTCCGCTATTCCGCTATTGCCTCTTCGGGCATCGGACGCACGGTCAACGGACTTCCGGTCATCGACCGAAGGGGAGTCGTACGGAAGGGAATTGGGGATTGCCGCCGGAAGCGAAAGAACCTCCTCGCCCGTCCCGAGGGCGAGGAGGTTTCCGGCGGGCCTGCCGGGATTACGGACGGTCCACCGGGAGACTGCCGTCCGGCGGGCTGATGTCGTGATGGTGGGCGTACGCGAAGATGGCCGCTTCGATGCGGGTGGCCACATCGATCTTCGTCATGAGATTGGCCAGGTGAGCCTTGACGGTGCGTTCGGTGATGCCGAGTTGGTGCCCGATCTCCCGGTTGGACGCGGCCTTTCCGATGAGAATGAGCACTTGGCGTTCGCGCGGCGTCAGGTGAGGGATTCTGGAGGGGTCTCCCGGTGTCGGGCGCGGGCTCGTGGGGTATGCCACGGCTATCCGCGCAGCCGATAGTTCACTTTTGTTGCACGTATGACTCTGAGGCAAAGCAGTTCTACCTTCCCCGTATTCTGCTTATGAGTCCTGTCGGGCACGGTCGCACCGCTTTCCCCCGGTTGGTCGAGTCGGGGTCCGGCGGACGAACATGGGCGTGCGGTCATCGTGCGCTGCGGTCCGCGGTCCACCCCGGATTGTGACTCCGGGAAGCGGGCGCGGTGACCGCCCGACGCAACCTCTGCCCGGCATGAGCAGCGTCACGGTCGGTAACTGCCCAGCAAAGCGAGGCCACATGGCCGGAAAGAGCACTTACGGCAGATCTTAAAGGGTTCCTAAACCGCCGGTACGGGTTTGGGCAGTGGATCTTCAAGCGCCCCGGCTTGTCCCGAAGGGCACCGGCCGAAGGGTCAATACCGCCCGCGCGGCCCCGTTCGTACGCTCGGTCTCCCCTCCGCACGCCGAAACAGAGCAAGAGGAGATTCCATGAGCAACGGTTCCACCATGCGCCGTATCGGGTCGGCCGCCGTGGCCGGAGCGGCGGCCCTCGCGGTCCTGGCCCCCACGGCATCGGCCGTCGGCCGGCCGTCGGCGCCGGCCCCCGTGGGCGCCGCGGAGCAGTCGCTCGGGAGCAAGCTGACGGTCACGAGCTATCTGCAGTACCTGGCGTCCCGGAAGACCCCCGAGGCGAAGCGGACCCTCAAGGCGTTCCGTGCGCTGCCGAAGGCCAAGCAGCAGAAGTTCGTCGGCTACCTCCAGAACCGCAAGGTCTACGAGGCGCTCACCGCGTCGCTGAAGGGCACCACCCGGCCCGGGCACCTGCGCCGCGCCGTCCCGTACAACGCGGACGTGTCGTTCGTGAAGGAGATGCGGGTCGAGGCCAAGGAGACCATCGCGGGTCTGAACACCCGCGTCGGCTTCGCCATGTCGGAGGAGGTCTTCGGCATCCCGGTCACCACCGAGCAGGTGTGGGTGCAGTACCTGGCCAGGGGCGAACGGGTCACCCACCTCAAGGGCGGTGGCGCCACGGTGACCAACGTCAACGCGGCCGTGGACATCAAGGGCGGCGGCAAGCCGCGCCTGGTCCGTGGGGCGGCCAGCATCTCGGCCACCTGGAAGGCCACCCCGCGCTATGCCTCCTTCGGCAAGGCGCTCAACAAGATCCAGGCCCTCGACGCCGGTGTGCAGGGCTACTGGCGGGCGAGCCTGCACAACGCCTGAGCCGGTGCGGGCCGCCGCTCGTCACGGACGGGCGGCGGCCACCCTCGGGTCCCGGTACGCGGCGGCGCGCGGCTGCCGTCCCGGGCCGCCCGGTCCTCCCGATGCCCCGTGGCGGAACTCCCCGAGCTGTTCCGCCGTGGGGTACCACTGTTTCTGGCAACGGCAGCACCACCAGCGCCAGTTGTCCCAGTCGGTACTGGTCTGGGTGGTGTCCTTCCACAACCAGTCGTCACAGTCGGTCGTGGGGCATTTCGGGGGAAGCGGCATGGTGGCATCCTCGGGCGTCCCCGCCCGTGCGCCCGCCGGAACTCCCCGGCCGCCATCCGAACGGGTGAGGCCCCGCCCGGCTGACTAGGCTCCTTTCGGACAGCCCCCGCTACGCCATCCGATGAGGAGATCCATGTCCCCACCCGGCTCCGGGCCCGCGCCCACGGCCCCGTCGTTCGCCGAGCCGCCGCATCCGCAGCGGCCCGGCCCCGGCGCCGGACCGGCCCCGCGGCGCTCCCGTACCGGGCTGGTGGCACAGTTCGTGCTGCAGTTCGTCTACCTCCCGCTGTGGGTCCTGCTCGCGGTCGGACTGGTCGTCCTCGCGATCTGGCTCGACGGCCTCGGCAACGCCAACGTCGGCCCGCCGGCGGGGGTGTTCAGCTTCTCGAAGGCCGCGCTCTCCTGGCGGCGACTGCGCGTCGAGTGGCGCGGACGGCCGGAGGACTGGGCGCCGTTCACCGAGGAACTGCTGCGGGAACGGTTCGCCAGGGCGGAGAAGAACAGCGGCTGGGTGCCGGCCATGCTCCCGCCGAGCGGCGTCCGGCAGGCCACCACGGAACTGCCGCTGCGCCACTACCGCGGCCTGGGCGCGAGCGGCGTCGAGCAACTGGCGCGGCGCCACGGCTGGTCGGTGAACTGGAAGCGGCACCGCGCCGGGGCCCAGAAGGTGTACCTCTTCCGGCTGCTGCCGCCGCCGGTGCACACCGGGGTCCCCGACCCCTGCGGCCCGCCGGTGCCGCCCGGCGCGCCCTGGGGACCGCTGCCCGCCCGGCTCGCGGTGCCGCTGCTGACGTTCGTCTTCGTGCCGCGGCTGCGCACGCTGGAGCTGCGCGGCAACCCGGAGGCGTACGTGGCCCATCTGCGGACCTATCTGGCGAAGCGGTTCGCCAAGGAGCTGGCGCGGGACCGGCGCGGCCACTACGCCGCCGACGAGGGCGGCCGGATCCTGCGCCGGGTCGCCGTCAGCAGCCGGCACTACCGCGCGGCGGGCGGCCAGGCGGTGCTGCGGGTGGCCGCCGAGCAGGGGTGGCGGCTCGACCACTCGTACCCGACCGAGCCGGACCGCAGAGTGTGGCTGTGCCGCCCGGACCACCCGTAGGAACGGACCACCGGGTAGGAACGGACCACCCGTAGGAACGGACCACCCGTAGGAACGGGCGGCCCGTAGCGGGCGGGGCGCGCGGAGCGCATGCGAAGGGGGTGCGGACCCGTCGGGCCCGCACCCCCTTCGGCCGACGTCCGGCCGGGACCGCCTACTTCTTCTTCGGCAGCCAGCGCTTCCAGACGTCCGGGTGCTTGTCCACCCACCGCTTGGCCGCCTCGTCGGCGGACAGGCCGCCCGAGGCGATGGACTCGGAGACCTCGTTCTGGTCGTCCTTGGACCACTTGAAGTTCTTCAGGAACGCCGCGGCGCTGCCGCCGCTCTTGGCGAAGTCCGTGTTGAAGTACTTCTGGAGCGGGGTGGTGGGGTACGCGCAGTCGATGGACTGCGGGTCCTTGGTGCCCTTCTCCGCACAGGCGTCGGTGTACTTGGGGAGCTTGACCTCCACCATCGGCACCTGGTTGAAGAGCCACTGCGGCTCGTACCAGTACGTGAGGAAGGGCTTCTTCTCCTTGGCGGACTGCTGGATCTGGGTGATCTGGGCCGCCTCGGAGCCGGCGAACACCACCTCGTAGTTGAGGTGGAGGTTCTTCACCAGCGCCTTGTCATTGGTGACGTAGGACGGCGAACCGTCCATCAGCTGGCCCTTGTTGCCGCTCTCGGACGTGCGCAGCTGCTGGGCGAACTTGTTGAGGTTCTTCCAGTCGGTGACCTCGGGGTGCTTGTCGGCCCAGTACTTGGGGACGTACCAGCCGATGTGACCGGTGACGCCGTTGCCGCCGCCCGCGGTGATCGTCTTCTTGTCCTTGACGTACCGCTTCTCCTGGTCCGGGTGGCCCCAGTCCTCCAGGATCGCGTCGACCCGGCCCTGGCTGAGGGCGTCCCAGGCGGGGATCTCGTCCACCTGGACGGTGTCGACGTGGTAGCCCAGCTGGTGTTCCAGCAGGTACTTGGCCACCGCGACGTTGGACTGCGCGCCGACCCAGGTCTGCACGGACAGCGTGACGGACTTCGAGCCCTTGGCCGCCGCGAACGGCGAGGCCTGCTTGGTCATGTCGGCCTTGCCGCAGGCGGACAGGGACAGCGCGAGCGCCACCGTGCCGGCGAGCACGGTCGTACCGAGGAAGGCTTTGCGCGTACGGGACATGATCAGGCTCCCTTCCCCGCCGTACGGCGTTCCGTGGGCTGGGTGACCCGGTCGAGCATCAGGCCCAGGCACACGATGGCCACGCCCGCGACCAGGCCGAGGGCCAGGTCTCCGGTGGCCAGGCCGGTGACCACGTCGTAGCCGAGGGCACCGCCGCCGACCAGGCCGCCGATGATGACGACGGCGAGGACCAGGACCACGCCCTGGTTGACGGCGAGCAGCAGGGCCGGCCGGGCCAGCGGCAGCTGCACCTGGCGGAGCATCTGCCAGCGGGTGGCGCCCAGCGAGCGCGCCGACTCCATCGCGGCGGGGTCGACCTGGCGCAGGCCCTGGGTGGTGATGCGGATGACCGCGGGCAGGGCGTAGACGACCGCGGCCGCGGCGGCCGGGGCGCGGCCCACGGCGAACAGTGCGACGACCGGGATCAGGTACACGAACTGCGGCATGGTCTGCATGACGTCGAGGACCGGGCGCAGGATCGCCTCGAACCGCTTGCTGCCGGCCGCCAGGATGCCGATGCCGAAGCCCAGCACCAGCGTCACGACCAGGGCGGCGAGCACCTGGGAGAGGGTGTTCATGGACGGCTTCCACACGCCCAGCACACCGATGGCGGCCATCGCGAGGACGGCGGTCAGGGCGGTGCGCCAGGTGCCGATGAGCCAGGCCAGCGCGGCGACGATGAGCAGCGTGCCGTACCAGGGCAGCGCGGTCAGGCCGTCGCGCAGCGGGTTGAGCACCCAGTTGGTGAAGTGCGCGGCCCAGTCGGCGGTACCGCCGATGACCGGGACGCCGGAGTAGAGGTGGTCGACCATCCACTCCTTGAAGTCGTTGACCGGGTGGGCGATGTCCACGAACCAGGCGCCGGGCCACACCGCGGAGCCGGTCAGCCGGCCGGCCAGGGCCAGCAGGACGGTGAGTGCGGCCACGCCGGTCCAGGCCTGCCAGCCGCGCAGCCAGGACGGGCCGGCGGCGGCCGTGGTGCCGGCCGCGCCGAGCCGGGCGCCGGCCGCGGCCGTGGTGCGGTCCATCACGATGGCCAGCAGCACGATCGGGATGGCGGCGGCGAGCGCGGCGCCGACGTCGACGGAGGCGAGCGCCTGGTAGACGCGGTCACCGAGGCCGGCCGCGCCGATCATCGAGGCGATCACGACCATGGACAGCGCCATCATGATCGTCTGGTTGACGCCGAGCAGCAGTTCCTTGCGGGCCAGCGGGAGGCGGGCGGTCAGCAGCCGCTGCCGTCCGGTGGCACCGAGCGAGGAGACCGCCTCCAGTACGCCGGGGTCGGCGCCGCGCAGTCCGAGCGCGGTCAGCCGGGCCATCGGCGGGGCCGCGTAGATGACGGTGGCCAGCAGCGCGGCCGGCACACCGATGCCGAAGACCAGCACCACGGGCAGCAGGTAGGCGAACGCCGGCAGCACCTGCATGGTGTCGAGAACCGGGCGCAGGATGCGGAACAGCCGCTCGGAGAGGCCGGCGGCGAGGCCGAGCAGCGCGCCGACGGCGACCGAGACGACGACCGCCACGACCATCAGCGCCAGCGTCTGCATGGTCGGGACCCACATCCCGAGCGCCCCGCTGACGAGCAGGGAGACCAGCGCGGTGGCGGCGATCCGCCAGCCGGCCACCCGCCAGGCGATCAGCGTGACGCCGGCGGTCACACCGGTCCAGCCGAGGGCGAGCAGCAGCAGGTAGACCGCGCGGACGGAGAGGACCACGGCGTTGGAGAGGTGGCCGAGGAAGTAGACGAACAGCCAGTGGTTGTCGCGGTTGTCGATGATCCAGTCGCTGGTCCTGCCGAGCGGTCCGGAGACGTCGACGGTCAGCCCGGAGGGCCAGGCGGCGCCGGGCCAGGTGGCGTGCACCAGGGGGACCAGGACGGCCGCGGCGACGGCGAGCAGCAGGAGCTTGGCGACGCCACGGCGGCCCAGCAGGGCCCGGACCACGCCGGCCTTGGGGGTGTCGGCGCCGAGGCCGCGCTGGGCGGCCGGGGGTGCGGATACGGTGCTCATGCGCGCCCCCGCTTCACGGTGCCGGTCGGCACGCCCAGGGCGGCGGCGCGCTGGGCCTCGCGCCAGCGGCGCAGCAGCGCGGCCCGCAGCCGGGAGCGGCGGGAGGCGACGGGGGCTCTGGAGCCGACGGCGCGGACGGCGCCGTGGCGGGGGGTGGCGGCGTACATCATCAGGCAGCCACCTCGCCGGGCCGTTCCTCGTCGATCCGGGCGACCACGTTGAGCAGGCAGGCGTGGTCGACGACCCCGAGGCAGCGGCCGCCGTCGACGACCCGGGCGGCGCCGCCGGAGCGGGCCACCGCCTCGATGGCGTCCGAGATCAGGGTGTCGGCGGCCAGTGCCGGGCCCTGGTCGGCCTCGCCGTCCTCGGCCGGGCGCATCGCACGGCGGACGGTCAGCACCTGCTCGCGGGGGACGTCCCGGACGAAGTCGCGGACGTAGTCGTCGGCCGGGGAGCCGACGATCTCCTCGGGGGTGCCGAGCTGGACGATCTCGCCGTCGCGCATCAGGGCGATCCGGTCGCCGATCCGCAGCGCCTCGGCGAGGTCGTGGGTGATGAAGACCATGGTGCGGCCCTCCTCGCGGTGCAGGCGGACGACCTCTTCCTGCATGTCGCGGCGGATGAGCGGGTCGAGCGCGCTGAACGGCTCGTCGAACAGCAGGACTTCGGGGTCGACGGCGAGCGCGCGGGCGAGTCCGACGCGCTGCTGCTGGCCGCCGGAGAGCTGCCCGGGGCGGCGCTTCTCCAGTCCGGTCAGGCCCACCTTGTCGACCATCTCGTTGGCCTTCTCGCGCCGTTCGGTCTTGCCGACGCCCTGGATCTCCAGGCCGTAGGCGACGTTGTCGACGACGGTGCGGTGCGGCAGCAGGCCGAAGTGCTGGAAGACCATGGCGGCGCGGCGGCGGCGCAGTTCGCGCAGTGCGGTGCGGTCCATGGCGCGGACGTCCTCGCCGTCCATCTCCAACTCGCCGCTGGTCGGTTCGATCAGCCGGGTCAGGCACCGGACGAGGGTGGACTTGCCGGAGCCGGACAGGCCCATGACGACGAAGACCTCGCCCTTGTGGACGTCGAAGGAGACGTCGCGGACGGCGGCGGTGCAGCCGGTCTTCTCGCGCAGTTCCGTCACGCTCAGTCCGGCGACCGAGGCGTCGTCGGGGATCTTGTCGGCCTTGGGGCCGAAGACCTTCCACAGGTGGCGGACGGAGAAGACGACCTCGCGGCCGTCCTCGGCCGCGTCGGTGGCTTTGCGGGCAGCGGGTATCTCGGATGCGCCGGCGGAGGTGGTAGCCATCACGCATCACCTCCCTCGGTAGGAACCTTCTGGAGCAGTTCGGCGCACTTCTCCCCCACCATCAGCACGCCCAGCATCGGGTTGACCGCCGGCATCGTCGGGAAGACCGAGGCGTCGGCGATCCGGATGCCGTGCAGACCGCGGATCTTCAACTCCGGGTCGACGACGGCGAGTTCATCGTTGGCGGCGCCCATCTTGCAGGTGCCGGCGGGGTGGTAGACGGTGTGCGCGGCCTTGCGCACCAGCTCGCTGATCTCCGCGTCGTCGGTCACGTGCGGACCGGGGAAGACCTCGCGCTTGAGCCACTTCTTGAAGGGCTCGGCCTGGGCGACCTTGCGGGCCAGCTTGATGCCGTCGACGAGGGTCCGCCCGTCGTAGTCGTCCTCGTCCTCGAAGTACTTGAAGTCGAGGGCGGGCTTGACCTCGGGGTCCGCGGAGGTGAGGTACAGGCGGCCGCGGGAGCGGGACTTGGGGATGTTCGGGGTCATCGAGACGCCGTGTTCGGGGCGCTCGTAGCCCAGCCGCTCGGGGTTGTCGGTGAACGGGATCTGGTAGAAGTGGAACATCAGGTCGGGGCCCTTGTGCTCCGGGTCCCGCTTGACGAACAGACCCGCGTCCGAGTCCATCGCGGAGTTGCCCGGGATCGGCCCGTTGGTCTCCCAGACGATCACCGACTCGGGGTGGTCGATCAGGTTCTCGCCGACGCCCGGCAGGTCGTGCACGACGGGTATGCCGAGCGCTTCCAGGTCCTTCTTCGGCCCGATGCCGGAGTGCATCAGCAGCCGCGGGGTGTCGACGGCGCCGGCGCACACCAGCACCTCGCGGGCGGCCTCGACGTAGACCTCTTCGCCGTCCTTCGTGCGGACGTGGACGCCCTTGGCGGTGGTGCCGTCCAGCTCCAGCTTGTGGGCCCAGGTCTCCAGCATCAGCGTGAGGTTCGGCCGGTCGCCGGCCTCCATGTGCGGGTGCAGGTAGGCGACCGAGGCGGACGACCGCTTGTTGTTCTCGGGGTGGTAGGAGAGGTCGAAGAAGCCGACGCCCTCGTCGAACGGCTTGTCGTTGAACCCGACGACCTCCGGCACGCCCAGCGCGCTCTTGGCCGCCTCGATCCAGTCGGTGGCGATCTGGTTCTGGTCCTTCTTCGCCACCCGCACGATGTTGTTGCGCAGCTTGCCGAAGTAGGGGTCCATCTCCTTCGCCCCCCAGCCGGTGGCGCCGGCCGCCTCCCACTCGTCCCAGTCGGACGGCAGCGGCTTGAAGGAGATCAGGGTGTTGTGGGACGAGCAGCCGCCGAGGACCTTGGCCCGGCTGTGCAGGATGTGCGAGTTGCCGCGGGGCTGCTCGGTGGTCGTGTACTCATAGTCCAGCTCGCCGCCGAGGAGGCCGAGCCACTTGCGCAGCGTCAGCACGTCCTCGCGGTCGATGTCGGACGGGCCGCCCTCGATGACGGCGACGGTGACGTCCGGATCCTCGGTGAGGCGGGAGGCGATGACGGAACCGGCGGTACCACCGCCGACCACGACGTAGTCGTACACGGGCATGGAGGGTGCTCCTTCTTGCGAAGACCTTGGGGGTGCGGGGTTGGGGGGAGGCGGGCGGGCGGCCGATGGCGGCGGCGGTCGCTCAGCCCGCGAACCACCGCACCGGCTCGGGCCGGAGGTTCTCGTAAATGTGCTTGCTCTCGCGGTACTCGTCCAGACCCGTGGGACCGAGTTCCCGGCCGATGCCGGACTTGCCGAAGCCGCCCCACTCCGCCTGCGGGAGGTAGGGGTGGTAGTCGTTGATCCAGACGGTGCCGTGCCGCAGCCGCGCGGCGACCCGGCGGGCACGTGCGGTGTCGGCGGAGAAGACCGCGCCGGCCAGCCCGTACTCGGTGTCGTTGGCGAGCGCGACGGCCTCGTCCTCGGTGGTGAAGGTCTCCACCGTCAGGATCGGCCCGAAGGTCTCCTCGCGGACGACCTTCATCTCGCGGTGGCAGCCGTCCAGCACGGTCGGCGCGTAGAAGTAGCCGGTGGCCGGGCGGACGGCGGACGGCTCGGGCCGGGCCCCGCCGCACCGCAGCTGGGCACCCTCGGCCAGCGCGGAGGCGACGTACGCCTCGACCTTGTCGAGCTGCTGCTGGGAGACCAGGGGGCCGCACTCCACGCCGTCCTCGGTGCCCCGGCCGAGCTTGATCCGCTCGGCGCGGCGGGCGAGTTCGGCCACGAAGCGGTCGCGCACCGACTCCTCGATGATCAGCCGGGCGCCGGCCGAGCAGACCTGCCCGCTGTGGATGAACGCGGCGTTGAGGGCCTGGTCCACGGCGGTGTCGAAGCCCTCCTCCGTGGCGCAGGCGTCGGCGAAGACCACGTTCGGGTTCTTGCCGCCCAGCTCCAGGGCGACCTTCTTGGCACCGGCGACCGCGGCCGCACCGGCCTTCGTTCCGCTGACCAGGCCGCCGGTGAAGGAGAACAGGTCCACGTCCGGGTGCTCGGCCAGCCGCTGGCCGACCGGCACACCGGCGCCGGTGACGATGTTGGCGACCCCGGCCGGCAGCCCGGCCTCGACCAGCAGCTTGACCAGGTGCACGGTCGACAGCGGGGTGACCTCGCTGGGCTTGATCACAAAAGTATTGCCGGCCGCGAGAGCCGGCGCGATCTTCCAACTCGCCTGCAGCAGCGGGTAGTTCCAGGGCGTGATCAGCGCACACACGCCGACCGGCTCGTGCACGACCACGCTGTGCACGTCGGCCGAGCCGGCGTCGACGACCCGCCCGCCGCTCTCGTTCATCACCACGTCGGCGAAGTACCGGAAGGCGTTGGTGACGTCGTCGACGTCGACCCGGCCCTCCTCCAGGGTCTTGCCGGTGTCCCGGCTCTCGATCAGCGCGATCTCCTCGCGGTCGCGCTGCAACAGGTCGGCGACCCGGCGCAGCAGCGCGGAGCGCTCGGCGACCGGCGTACGGGGCCAGGCGCCCGCGCCGCCGTCGAAGGCCCGGGCGGCGGCCGCGACCGCGGCGTCCGCGTCCTCGGCACCGCCCTCGGCCACCACCTGGAGGGTCGTCGCGTCGGCGGGGTCGAGGACCTCGCGGGTGGCTCCGGACGCGGCCGCCCGCCACACCCCGTCTACGTGAATGGTCTCGCTTGCCGACACGATTTTTTCTGCCTTCCGGTTTTCGTTGCGTTCCCACTGGTGCAACCAGTGGCGTCACCAGCAACGGGGACCCCTCCCCGGAAGCGCCTGACCTATGCCCAAACATTCATGGAAAGTGAGCCGACTCACTCGGCATGCAGAGAAATGCCCCGGAACGTACCCTGAATAGCCGTATGTCCAAGCGGGAGATCCACGCCGTACGTCCCGCCGGCAGCAGGTGGTCCGTGCGGCCGTCCCTCATACGCCCCTCCGCCCCCTCCGCCCGGAGGTATCGAGATGACCACCAAACGGCGTGCCGTCACCGCCACCGCCCTGGGCTGCGGAGCGGCCCTGCTCGCCGGGGCCGCCTGTACGGGCGCCGCGGCGGCCGGCGATTCCGACGGTGAGGGCGACCTCGCGGGAAAATCGGCCCAGCAGATCTCGGACGACGCGCTGCACCAGCTCGTCACCGCGAAGTCGCTGCGGCTGCGCACCGAGACCACCGCCGATCCCACCAAGCTCGACATCACCCTCGACAAGGCCGGCAACTGCGCCGGTGCGATCAGCAAGGGCGAGCTCGGCCGCGTGGAGATCATCAAGCGCGGCAACCAGGTGTGGATGAAGCCGGACGCCGCGTTCTGGAAGAGCCAGCTGCCCGGCGACGAGGGCGCCCGGGCGGCCGCGAAATACCGGAACACGTTCCTGCACGGCACCGCCGACCACGACGCCTTCCTGCAGAACCTCGCCACGGCCTGCGATCTCACCGCCTTCCAGAAGTCCGCCGCCGGCCCCGGCGAGCCGCCCCCGTCCGGCGAGCCCGCCCCCACCGCCAAGCTCACCAAGGGCCACCCCACGACCCACGAGGGCGCCGCCGTCCTCCCCGTCGTCAAACACACCGACGGCGTCACCGAGACCCTCTACGTCGCGATCAAGGGCACGCACTACCCCCTCAAGCTCACCGCCGAGGCCGACGACCAGAAGGGCACCGTCCTCCTGAGCAACTACGGCACCCCGGTACCGGACCGGACCCCCGCCCCCGGCGACACCACCGACATCTCGGCGCTGGAGGACCTGCTCGGCGGGACGCACACCGCGTGACCGGCATATGCCGCTACAGCGCGTAATCGTCTCCGGTCCCTATCGTTGAACCGTGCGGCTGCCCGTACGCGGCAGCGGCGAGGAGCGGCACGATGACCATCAGCCTTGAGCGGACCGAAACGATCGCGACCGACGGGATGGAGATGGCAGAGCCCACAGAGAACCAGCAGCACTTGGACGGCCTGTTCGAGCGGCTGGAGGAAGCCTTCCCCGAGGGCTACGACATCGAAATCATCGGGGGGCGATCTTCGTGGCGCCGCAGCGGGACGTGCATTGGCGACTACAAGGACGACGTCACGGTGCCGTACGGCGAGCCGATCGACCTCACCGGCACCGTCGTGGACCTCACACTCACCACCGACAAGTTCCCTCGCGACTGAGCCGCGGCGCGCGGTACGTCGCCGACGGAGTGAGAATGCAGGCATGGTGCAGACAGCGGCGAAAGCAGTGCTTGAGGGCGGTCCCACGGACCTTCCCGAGCGGATCGTGCCGGCCGATCCGCACGGCAGCGAGCTGAAGATCCCCTTCCGCGGCGGCTACGAACACTTCCGGCCCACCACCCGCCAGCAGCACACCTCCGAGGGCGCGCTGCCGGTCTACGAGTGGTGGGAGCGCACCGAGATCGCCGAGTAGGCAGGCCGGGCGGGCGGACGGGGCGGGCGCGCCGTCAGCCCTCCGGTTCACCCTCCCGGGGCGAACGCCTGGAGGGCGATCCGCTGGGTCTCCTGCTGGAGCGGCCAGTCGGCCTCGGTGCCGAGGACCAGGACGGCGAACTGCCGGCCGTCGTCGGTGGTGAACGCGCAGTCGACGACCTTGACCCGGGTGCCGAGCCGCTCGCTGTCATAGGCGTAGACCAGCTGGGCGGCGTCCGTGCCCGGCGCCGGGCCGTCGAACGCGCCGAGGCTGATCTCCTCGTAGCCGGGGTTGCCGGCCAGGCCCTTCGACGCCTGTTCCAGTGCCTCGCGCGGCGCCATGTCCGGTTCGGTGATCTCGAAGATCTGCACCAGTCCGCGGTCGTCCGGCGCGGTGTAGAACACCCCGGTCTTGCGCTCACTGCGCTGCCAGTCGTCCGGTACGGCCGTGGTGAACCCCTTTGCGTCGTGGACGAGACGGTAGCCGGCGGGCACGGAGGGGGAGGAGGCCGCGCCCGTGGACGGCGTGCTGCCGGTGCCGGACGGGGTGGTGTCGGTCGCGGTGGGGGTGTGCGGGGCGGAAACCCGGGTGCGGGCGGCGGGCGGCTCGTCGCCGTCCCGCCCCCACAGCAGATAGCCGCCACCGGCACCCGCACCGATCACCACCACGGCCACCCCGGCGATCAGGGCGGCGGTACGGCGCCGCGGGCCGGGACCGGAACCAGGACCAGGGGCGGGGCCGGGGGCGGGGCCGGGGCCGGGGTCAGAAGCAGGGACGGTGGGGAAGGGGCCGGGGACGGTGCCGGGTAACGGGCCGGAGGGCGGCTGCGGCGGCGGGGCGCCCACCGACGGGGCAACGGTCGGCCGGGGCGGCATCGGACCGCTGTACGGCGCCGGCGCCGGACTGCCGTCCTCCCAGCTCTGCGTCTCGTCGTTCCAGCGGGCCGGCCCGCCGCGTTTCATCGTCACCCTCCCACCAGGGCCGCGACCGCCTGGGTCACCGCGGCCCCGGACGCCAGCAGCCCGACCACCGCCCCGGCGTCGGTCAGCGCCGCACGCAGCCGCGCCAGCCGCCCGGGACCGGCCTGACCGGTGTCGGCGATCTCCCCTTCCGTACCGGCGAGTTCCCCGTCCAGGGCGGTCACCTCGGGACTCTGCACCGCCCGGGCCAGATCGCCCCGCAACTCCCTTACGGCACGCAGCAGTTCCTCCTGCGCCGGGTCGGTCGCGGGGACCCCGCCCCCGTCGTTCTGCGTCACGGTGTTGTGGTCGCCGATGGCGAAGGCGCCCCGGACGCTGCCGATGTGGATGCCGTTGCCGCGCGCGTCAGCCGTTGCCACTCTTCTTCCTTCCCTTCGGGGCGGTGCCACCCGCGGTGGTGTTCTGGGTGATCGTGTTGTGGTCGCCGATGCCGACGGCCCCCTGGGCGGACTCGACGTAGACGCCGCCCTCGGCGACGTGCACGATGCGCTGCTCGAACTCGTCGGTCTGGTAGCCGGCCTCGCGCAGCGCGGTGGTCACCCCGGCCGTCACCCGCTGCTGCACGGTCTTCAGGTACCGCGCCACGTCCATGTCCTGGAACAGCGACGCCTCGCCGTACGACCCCAGTTCGCGCACGGAGACGCCCGGGCCCTCCGGAAGCGCCGCGCCGTGCCCGGCGGTGGCCAGCCGCCACGCCGAGTGCAGTCCGCGCCCCAGGGTGAGCAGCGCGTTGCCTGCCGAGCGCGGCGTCTGGGCCAGCGCCCAGACCGCCTTGCCGAAGCGGTGGTGGTGCCGGTACTGGTGGGCGAGCCGGTCGGCGTCCTGGAAGAGCTGCCGCAGCGGCCACAGCACGTGCGGCGCGACCTCCAGCATCAGCATTCCGCCCTGGGTGTGCACCCGGACGAAGACCGTGACGACGATCCCCTCGTTCCAGCCGCCGACCCGGATCCGCAGGAAGTGCCGCCGGGTCTCGCCGCCCTCCTCGACCGCGGCGGCCCGGTGCTGCTCGAACGCCTCCGGCGCGTACGGCGCCGCGGCCCGGTCCGGCAACCCCTCGACCGGAAGGAAGACGCACTCGTCGATCTCCAGGGCCCGCAGCCGGTCCCGGACCGCTGCCGCCAACTGCGGAGAACCGTGCGGCGACGGCACCCGCAGGGCCTCCACCAGCGGCACGATCCGGGCCAGGATGGCGCTGTTGTCCAGCGGCTCGGTCTCCCGGTCCGGGTGCGGGACCAGCTCCACCGACAGCGACCAGGTCCGGTACGGGTCCCCGGCGCCGCAGAACGGGTTGGCCGCGCGGTACATCACCAGCGGCCCGTGCTGCTCGATCCGCACCCGGTCCCGCAGCCGCCGGAACCGCAAGCCCTCGGCCCGCTCCGCCGGGTCGGCCATCACATCGGGGAACCGCTCCTTCGACAGTTCCCGGGCCAGCGAACGGGCGAACTGCCCGCGCTGCAGCCCGACGAGGACGGCCAGGGCGATCGGCAGCAGCAGCGTGACCCAGAACGCCACGGCCGCGACGGCGGAAGCAGCGCCATAGCTGCCGCTGCTGTCGTACGAGGAGCCGTCCCAGCCGTCGCCGTACGACGAGCCGTCGTCATAGCTGCCGTCCGACCGTACGAGCGACAGCAGGTCCGGGATCAGCCGGGTGAGTACGGGCGTCCAGATGCTGACCGCAAACGCCGCGGCCAGCATCCCCAGCATGAAGAAGAGCAGCGAGAGCCGGCCGTACCAGCGGAGCACGAACGACGCCGAGCGGGCCAACCACTGCGGCAGCGGCGCCCGTCGCACCCACCGGGCCAGCCCCATGAGGACGACGGGAAGGACATAGAACGTCGCCATCCCGCCGGACAGCGGGATCGCCACGATCCACAATCCGAGGATCGCCGCCGCCCAGCCCAACTCCAGCCACCGGGCACGCAGCGCGTGAGCCAGCACCCGCGCCGCGTCGATCCCTAACGACGGCGCGGCGAACCGTTCCTCATGGACGTAGAGCTCATCGATGACCGCGTCCCGGAACCCCTCGTCCATGTACGTCCCGGCGCACAGCAACCGGGTGGCCTCACTGGCACCGGGCGGGACGGGCGCGAGCGGTGCGGGCTTCGTGAACTGCGCAGGTACATTCGTCCGGCCCATCGGCCTCCCCCAAAAGCCTCGCGGAAGCCGCAGCATAGGCCAGGGGGGCGCTCCGTGTCAGCGCGATTACGTCAAGTGGTCGCGCGGAATGCCTCGTCCTTGACGGCAGCGAGGAAGGAGCCCCAGCCACCTGCCGGGAAGAGCAGCACGGGCCCGTGCGGGTCCTTGCTGTCACGGACGGGGACGACGCCGGGGATACCGGGGGCTACTTCGATGCAGTTGCCGCCGTTGTCGCCGCTGTAGCTGCTTTTGGCCCAGATCGCCGCGCTGAGATCGATCCTGTCCATCGCGCTCGAATCCTTCCATCGCCTCGCCGATCAGGGCGGCAGAATCGCGAGCTGACAGAGCGTCCGCCCTCAGCGCATCATAGGCCTGCTCATGGCGCACGCAGACAGCCGGATCGTCGTTGAAATGGCCACGGTCCAGCGACTCCGAGTAAACCCACCTGTGCCCGTCGGGCAGCGTAATCAACGACATAGAGGCGTTGGGACGCACGAGTTCGGGGAAGTTCGCTGGTGCTACCTGAATGCGGACGTTGCGATGGCGTTGGACGGTCAGCAGGTGTGCACACTGCTCGCGCATGATGGCAGCGCTCCCCACGAGGTTGCGCAGACAGCTCTCGTCCAGGACGACGATGTACTGCGGGCCGTCGTCTTCAAGGAAGCGGCGCTGTCGACTCAGGCGGGCCCGTACGCGCTCCTCGACTTCGTCGCCGTTCATCACCCGCGAGAACAGTGCCCGCGCGTAGCCCTCTGTCTGTAACAGGCCAGGAACTACTCGCTCTTGATACTCCCTGAGAGCCACAGCCTGCGCATCCATCTGCGCCCTGCGCTCGAACCAGTCCGGATGCTGCACCTCCGGATACCAGTCGATCCGCCCCCACAACCGGAGCAACATCCCACCCGTACCGAGTAGTTCGTCGCACTGCTTGGCGAAGGTGTCCTGTGGGACACGGGTTCCCGCCTCGATGCGCGCCACATGCGACCGGTCGCACGGAATCTTCCGCGCCAAGGCGGCCTGGGTAAGGCCCGCCGCCTCCCGGTGGTGCTTCAGCAGTTCGCCAAACACGACAGCCGTCGTAGCCGCCGTTCCCCCGGCGCCATTGCGTCGGCTCACGGCACCCCCCTTGTGACAGTTGCTCACTGACACGCGCTCAGCGTTGTAACCATCCGTCCCGCTGAGCAACGATGAACACACCCAGAGTAACGAACGGCGAACCCCCGCGACGTTGGCAGACGTCCGGGGGCGTGGCCTTCAACCCAGAGAGATTGATGACATGCACCACGTTATCCGGCTCTTCGAGCCGCTGCTACGGCTGTTACTGCCTGGCAGCGGGCGTCATCGGCCCGCAGAGGCGCCGCCGGTGCCGCCTCCCGTCGTGCCGCCCCGTTGGGTGCCCGTCCGGCACGCGGAGGTGCTGCGCGGGGAGGACTCCGCCCTCGTCCGCCCGTATCTCATCGCGCACGAGCGGCGGCAGTACGCGCGCCGTATGCCGGAGGTGGTGTGGTGAGCGGCCGCGCGGGAGAGGCCCTTCGACTGGGCGGGCCGGTGCGGGATCCCGAGCCGAATACCGGCTGCGACGTGTGCGAGGCGCTGGCCCGGCAGCGGGTGGCGGCGTATGCGGCCGGGGACCGGTCGAAGGTGTCGGACTGCAATGTGGAGATCCGGCGGCATCCGCACCGGGTGTAGCCGCCAAAACGCCGAGCCCGCACCGGCGTTGAAAGCGGTGCGGGCTCGGCGTGAGAAAGAGACTGACTCAGATGAGGCCGAGGGCGCGGACCGCCTCGCGCTCCTCCTCCAGCTCCTTGACGGAGGCGTCGATGCGGGTGCGGGAGAACTCGTTGATGTCCAGGCCCTGGACGATCTCGTACGTGCCGTCCTTGGTGGTGACCGGGAAGGAGGAGATCAGGCCCTCCGGGACGCCGTAGGAACCGTCCGACGGGATGCCCATGGAGGTCCAGTCGCCGTCGGCGGTGCCGTTGACCCAGGTGTGGACGTGGTCGATGGCGGCGTTCGCGGCGGAGGCGGCCGACGAGGCACCGCGGGCCTCGATGATCGCGGCGCCGCGCTTGGCGACGGTCGGGATGAAGGTGTCGGCCAGCCACTTCTCGTCGTTGACGACCTCGGCGGCGTTCTTGCCGGCGACCGTGGCGTGGAAGACGTCCGGGTACTGGGTGGCGGAGTGGTTGCCCCAGATCGTCAGGCGCTTGATCTCGGAGACCGGGGTGCCGGTCTTCTGCGCCAGCTGCGAGACGGCCCGGTTGTGGTCCAGGCGGGTCATCGCGGTGAAGCGCTCGCGGGGTACGTCCGGCGCGGCGGCCTGGGCGATCAGCGCGTTGGTGTTGGCGGGGTTGCCGACGACCAGGACCTTGATGTCGTCCGCGGCGTGGTCGTTGATGGCCTTGCCCTGCGGCTTGAAGATGCCGCCGTTGGCCTCCAGGAGGTCACCGCGCTCCATGCCCTTGGTGCGGGGGCGGGCTCCGACCAGCAGGGCGACGTTCGCGCCGTCGAAGGCCACGTTCGGGTCGTCGGAGATGTCGATGCCCTGGAGCAGCGGGAAGGCGCAGTCGTCCAGCTCCATGGCGGTGCCCTCGGCGGCCTTCAGGCCCTGCGGGATCTCCAGGAGGCGCAGCTTGACCGGCACGTCCGCGCCGAGCAGATGACCGGAAGCAATGCGGAAGAGGAGTGCGTAACCGATCTGGCCGGCGGCGCCGGTGACGGTGACATTGACGGGAGTGCGGGTCATGGCGATCTCCTGCGCGGTGTTTTCCGGGGGCAAGCCCCTGGACCACCATGGGTGGCGGTGGGTGTCCCTGCCCAGCTATCGAGGTCTCTTGGTATCGAGAGACCCGGCCGTCAGGCTATCGGACCCCCGGCCGGTGCCGGTGACGGGTCGGTGTGGCACGCCTCACCGGGTGTGCCGGAGCACCGGGTGTGCCGGGGCGCCCACGGCGGCCCGCCCTGGACCGGGGCGCCCGCCCGGGCCTCCGCCCGGTCCGCCCGCACGGACCGTGGCGGCGGCCGCCCGCTCAAGGAGGGGGGACGCGGGCGACCGCCGGGTACTGCCACACCCGTGGGGGGGATAACCGGCGCCTGCCCGGGATAACCGGGCGCATGCCCCCCTTTTTCCCGACGGTTTCCCGCGGGCGTCGATTCCCGGCCAGCGGCGGCGGACCGGGCCGCCGCGGCCGGCGCCGGCGTCCGCGGGCCGGCCGTCAGCGTCCGGGGGCCAGCAGGAGTACCGCGGCAAGCGCCATCAGCAGGGCGCCGACCGCGCCGACCGCCAGCATCACCGCGCGCAGCAGCCGCGCCCGCCGGCCGGCCGTGCCACCGGGCCCGGCCGACGGCTCCGGGGCGAGGACCGCTGCCCGGCCCGGTCCGTCGGCCGGCCCGGTCCGTTCCCCGCGCCACCCCTCGTCCCGGCGCGGCAGCTGCGCGACCTGGGTACGGACCGCCCCCGGCGCCGCCGCGGCTGCCCGCACGGCCCACGCCGGGGCGGCCCGGATCGCCTCCCTCGGTACGTCGTGCCGCAGCTCGGCCCGGCTCCAGGCGCGTTCGGCCGGTTCCCACCGCATGACGAGGTGTCCCGGGTCGGTGCCGGTCGCCTCGGCGAGCGCGACGACGGCGCGGCGCGGCGGCAGCAGCCGGCCGTCGAGATAGCGCTCCCACGACGTCTTGCTGTAACCGGTGCGGTCCGCGACCGCGGCCACACTCAGCCGGCTGCGGTCCACCAGGCCGCGCAGCCGTTCCGTGAACTCCCCTACCGCCGGATCGAGTTCCTCCGGCAGTGCCTTCCAGCGAGGCATGGCCTCCCCCTGTTCACCCACTCACGCGCCGCACCGCGGCGCGACTCCCCCGGACCCGCCCTATTCACCCCCAGGAGGGACACCGCCAGCCAGGGGAATGTCCCTTTCCCACTGGGCGCACGGGAGCATCGGGACGTACGACGCGCGTCCCGGGCGCGCCCCTCGCCGCCGTCCGCGCAGCGCGCGTCAGTGCCGGAAGCATTCGCGGGGGCCGCCGCCCGCCGGGTAGAGGCAGAGCCGGACGCCGCGCGGGCCGCGGGCCGCGGCCATGGGGGTGACCAGGTAGCCCTCGGCGTCGAACCGGTCCCTGACCCGCACCGACCGCGGCAGGGCCCCCGGCGCGGTCACCTCGATGCGGTCCCCGATCCGGCCGCCGCTGAGCCGGCCCCAGGCCGCCTCGCACGCCGTGCCGTACCGGACCTGGAGGTGCTCGCCGCGGGCGGTGGTGGCCTCGATGACCGTGTCCACCATGCCCTCGCCACCGCAGAACATCGACTGCGGGTCCTTGCCGTCGCAGGCCCGCCCGCGGCAGCCGGTCACCGCCGAGGACGCGGGCGTGGCGCTCGCCGCCGGGCCGCCGCGGGCCTCCCCCGCCCGCTCGCCCGCCAGGAACGTCACCGCCACGGCCAGCGCCAGTGCCCCGGCACCGGCCCCGGCCGCCACCGCCACCACCCGCCGGCGCTCCCTCCGGGCCGGCGACTGCTGTGGCTGTGAGGGCTGTGGGGGCTGTGGGGGCTGCGAGGGCTGGGGTGGCCGTTGTGGCTGCGCGGGGTGCACCTGGGCCGCGGGCTCCGGCTCGACGACGGTGTCCCGCACCGCCACGGCCTCCGCCCGGACCGCGGCGGGCTCCGTCCGGACCGTGGCGGGCGCGGCCCGTCCGCTCCAGGCCGCGTCCGCCAGTTCCCACAGCGCCAGCAACCGCCCGGCCGGCTCACCCGCCAGCCGGCACAGCGCCTGCACGGCGTCCCGCGGCGGCAGCTTCTTGCCGTTGAGGTAGCGCTCCCAGGAGGACTTGCTGTACGGGGTGCGCGCCGCGAGCCCGGCCAGGCTCAGCCCCGTACGGCCGCGTAACTCCCGCATGCCCGCGACCAGTCGGGAGCTCTCGACCCCCTCACACAGCTCACTGCCCGGGCCGCTCACCGGCGCAGCGCCTTCCAGGTGTCGGGGCCCACGATCCCGTCCGTGGGCAGCCCGGCGGCGGCCTGCAGCCGCTTGACGGCGCGCACGGTGTGCTCGCCGAGGATGCCGTCCACCGGGCCCGGGTCGTAGCCGTGGTGGTTCAGCAGGCACTGGGCCTCGACGACCTCCCAGCCGGTCGCGCCGTTGCCCAGGATCGCCGTGGCGGTGCGGCTGCGGTCGGCGGTCAACACGCCCGCGGTGCGCCGGACATGACAGCGGAACGTCTCTCCCACCCGGTGGCTGAACGCCGGTGTCGCGGTGGTGGCCCGGCCGGCCGTCGCGGTGCCGGACCCGCGTCCGCCGCCACCGTCGTCCTGCCCGGGCCGGACGGCCACCAGCACCACCGCGGCGACCGCGACCACGACCAGCCCGCCGAGCAGGGCGAGCGGCCCGCGCCGCAGCCAGGGACGGCCGGGCGCCGCAACGGGCTTCGGGGTGGCAGCAGTTGAGGGGGTGGGTGTGGCTGAGGGGGCGGCCGCGGTTGAGGGTGCGGGTGGCGGGGTGGCGGATTCTCCCTGGGCCGGCGAGGTGGCGGGTTCTCCCCGGGCCGGCGAGGTGGCGGGTTCTCCCCGGGCCGGCGAGGTGGCGGGTTCTCCCCGGGCCGGCGAGGTGGCGGGTTCTCCCCGGGCCGGCGAGGTGGC
>NZ_JBFACE010000006.1:249445-268831 GCF_040640655.1 Streptomyces sp. NPDC021749
GGCGGGTTCTCCCCGGCCAGGTGCGGCGCCCCCGGTCTCGTCCCCTGAAGAACCTGGAGACCCTGCGGCCCCTGAAGGCCCTGAAGGCCCTGAAGGCCCTGAAGCCCTGGAAGGTCCGGGCTGACCCGCCCGTTCCGCGCCCCACGCCTGCGCCGCGACCTCGTGCAGCGCCAGCAGCCGGGTCACATCGGCGCCGCAGATCCGCGCCAGCGCCTCCACCGCGTCCTGCGGCGGCAGCTTCTTGCCGTTGAGGTAGCGCTCCCACGACGACTTGCTGTACGCGGTCCTGGCGGCGAGCGAGGCCAGGCTCAGCCCGCTGTGGTCCTTCAGCCTCCGCAGCTGTACGACGAGCTGCCGCACCCGATGGTCAAGGGTTTCGGGCAGCCCTTTCCAACGCGACATGTTCCACCCCATACGCGTTTGTGATCCCCCGAGGCCAGCAGCCCCCTGTGCGCCGATGATGGCCCGGATGCCCCCTCCGGTTCCCGTTTTTACGGATTCCGCACGGTATCCGGACATGCGTACCGCCTCCTTCCAGACACCTCGCCGTCCCAGCGCGACGTCCGGGCATCCGCCGTCCCCGCAGGTCAGCGAGTGGGACGTCCCAGCGGGTCCCCAGCGGCGCGGGTTCGCTGGCCGCCGTGCGGTCCGGCGGCGCACAGTCGGTGACGCACCACGGCGGCGCGGTCCACCCCGCGCCGCCTCACTGACCACCTACGGGGAGGAACCCGACCATGAACGCTCGCAAGCGCCTCGCCCTCACCGCGGCCGCCGCGGCCGTCACCGGGGGGCTCGCGCTGGCCCCGGCCGTCAGCGCCAGCGCCGCCCCCGCGAAGCAGGGCTCGGCCACCGTCCTGCGGGCCCCGAGCAACTGCCCCCGCGGCTACCTGTGCGTCTACCCGCAGGCCAACTTCAAGGGGACGCCGAAGAAGGTCGCCGGCAACAACCGTGACCTGCGGCGCTACCACGGTGCCTTCGACTACCCGCTGTCGGCCTACAACAACGGCACGCGCTGCAACGTGACGGTCTGGGAGAAGCCCAAGTACCGCGGCCACCACGCGAAGCTCAACCGCGGCACCGGCTGGAAGTTCATCGGCTCCAACCTCATGACCATCTACTCGAACAAGTGGTGCTGAGGCCCTGAACCACACGGCGGCGGCCCGTCCTTCCCCTGGGGATGGACGGGCCGCCGTCGTGCCGTGCGTCGCGGACGCCGCGTCAGCGCACCGTGAAGTGCACGATGTCGTCCAGGAACGGGATGTGGATCCACGGCTTGGGCTGCACCATCGTCGACAGCACCACGATCACGAAGCCGAGCACGCCGTACGTCGCCAGGTCCGTGAAGCGGGAGCGCACCGCGAGCATGCCCACCGACGGCAGCGCCCAGCGCAGCCCGGCGCCGGCCAGCAGGGACAGCCCGACGACCAGCGAGCCGATGCGGAACGCGTCGAGCGCGACCAGCAGCAGCCCGAGGGCGACCCCGCCCATGACCGTGAGCAGCGGCCACTGCCGGGCGGGCGCGGAGTGCTCGCCGGAGGCGGCCCGGCCGCCGCCCTCCGGCCGGGCGGTGTCGCGGGTCAGCGTCGGGAAGCGGCGCGAGGAGCGCTGCGGCTCGGAGGCGCCGTCCGAATGTGCTTCGGCTGGCATGGCTGGCAGTCCCTTCGGTGTCCTGGTCCGGCGGTCGGCCCGGCCGTGCGCGGCCGGGCGTGACCTCTTCGAGGGTACGGGCAACGGTCGGCTCAGCCGGCCGCGCGCTCGGCCGCCTCGACGACGTTGACCAGCAGCTGGGCGCGGGTCATCGGGCCGACGCCGCCGGGGTTGGGGGCGACCCAGCCGGCCACCTCGGCCACGCCGGGGTGCACATCGCCGACGATCTTGCCCTGTTCGTCCCGGCTGACGCCGACGTCCAGGACCGCCGCGCCGGGCTTGACGTCCTCCGGCTTGATGATGTGCGGCACACCGGCCGCGGCGACGATGATGTCGGCCTGCTTCAGGTGCGCGGACAGGTCCTTGGTGCCGGTGTGGCACTGGGTCACGGTGGCGTTCTCGGACTTGCGGGTGAGCACCAGCGGCATCGGGCGGCCGATGGTGATGCCCCGGCCGACCACGACGACGTGGGCGCCCTTGATCTCGACGTTGTGCCGGCGCAGCAGCTGGACGATGCCGTACGGGGTGCACGGCAGCGGGCCCTCGATGCCAAGGACCAGCCGGCCCAGGCTCATCGGGTGCAGTCCGTCGGCGTCCTTGGCCGGGTCCATCAGCTCCAGGACGCGGTTGGCGTCGATGCCCTTGGGGAGCGGGAGTTGGACGATGTAGCCGGTGCAGGCCGGGTCCTCGTTCAGCTCGCGGACGACCGCCTCGATCTCCTCCTGGGTGGCGGTCTCGGGCAGTTCGCGCTGGATGGAGGCGATGCCCACCTGTGCGCAGTCGCGGTGCTTGCCGTTGACGTACCAGCGGCTGCCGGGGTCGTCGCCGACCAGGAGGGTGCCCAGGCCGGGCTGCACGCCCTTGGCCTTCAGGGCCTCGACGCGGGCGGCGAGCTCGGACTTGATAGCGGCTGCGGTGGCCTTGCCATCCAGAATCTGGGCAGTCATGTCTCCATCCTCCCGGATGAGGGCGGTCACGTTCCAATCAGGGCGCGCGCGGCGCCCGCGGGCCCTGTGGTGCGCCGACCCGGTCCGGGCCCCATCTCCCCCCGCATTTTCCGGACATGATATGGCCGGAAGTGATCATTGCGCTTGGACAACGGCTCCGCTATCTGACTGGACAGAGTCAAGGCCCACCTAGAAGGATTGTCGCCGCAGTGCCGCAGGCATCGTCGGGGGCGGGCCAGTGAAACCTGAAACCTGTTTTTCCTCCGAGTCACGCTGCGTCGTCCCCCACTGACCCAACGGAGGAAAACACCACATGAGCTTCGGCGACCCGAACAACCCGTACGGCCAGCCGCCGCAGGCGCCCTACGGGCAGCAGCCCCCGGCGCCCCCGCAGGGCGGCCCCGGCTACGGCTACCCGCAGCAGCCGCAGGCCCCGCAGCAGGCGTACGGCTACCCCCAGCAGGGTCAGGTCCCGCCGCAGGGCCAGCCGGGCTACGGCGCCTACCCGCAGGCGGCTCCGTACGGGCAGCCGGGCATGCCGGGGATGCCGATGGGTTACGCGAGTTGGGGTGCGCGGGTCGGCGCCATCCTGATCGACGTCCTGATCATCGGCGCCCTGCCGATCATCCTGTACATCATCGGCGGCGTCATGGCGGCGAGTTCCGCCTCGTCGGCGACTCCGGACACCTCGTCCTGCCCGCCGGGCGACATCCAGTGCATCAGCGACGCCTACAACTCGGCCGCCGACAGCGCCACGCCGGTCGGCGCCATCATCGTGATGGCGCTCGCGTGGCTGATCGCCGTGGCCGGAAGCTTCTTCCTCATGGCCAAGGAAGGCAGCAGCGGCCAGACCCCGGGCAAGAAGGCGCTGGGCATCAAGGTCATCAAGGAGGCCACCGGCCAGCCCATGGGCTTCGGCATGACCTTCGTGCGGTACCTCTGCCGCTACCTCAACGGCCTGCTGTGCGGCATCGGCTGGCTGTGGCCGCTGTGGGACGACAAGAAGCAGACCTTCGCGGACAAGATCGTCGGCTCCGTGGTCGTGAGCGTCAAGTAGGACCGCTCCGGGCCGCACGCACGTCCCCACAGCCCACGAAGGCCCCCTCGCAGCAGCGACCGGGGGCCTTCGCGGCGCTCACCGATACCGCCTCAAGTCGCTTGAAGGACACCGCCCGTGAGCTACCCCAACCAGAACCCCTACGGCCCCCCTCCGGGCCAGCAGCCCGGCTACGGCTATCCCCAGCAGCCGCCGCAGCCCTCGCCGTACGGCCCGTACCCGGGCGGTCCGATGCCGGCCATGCAGCCGCAGTACCCGATGGTGATGCCCGGCGGTGTCAAGGCCGCCCGGGTGATGCTGTTCGTGCTGGCCGGGCTGAACCTCATCGGCCTGGTGCTCGCCGTGGCGGGCCTGGGCGGCGTCAGCAAGGCGTCGCACAACACCTCGGCGTACACCACCAGTGACGACATCACGGCACTGAACATCGGCAAGGGCCTGCTGATCGCCGTCATCGTGGTCATCGTGATCTTCACGGTGTCCGCGATCACCCTGGCCCTGCAGTTCGCCAACGGCGGCTCCGGCGTCCGCGTCGCCACCATCGTCTTCGGCGTGGCCAACATCATCCTGAGCTTCCTCAGCTTCCCGATCGGCCTGGTCCACACGGTCCTGGGCATCCTGGTGCTGGTCTTCGTCTCGAAGGACGAGGGCAACGCCTGGTTCAACCGGCCGCGTTACTGACCGCGTTACCGACCGCGCCGCACCAACGGCGAAGGGCCGCACCCCCGGGCGGGGATGCGGCCCTTCGCCGTACGCGGTGCGGCTCAGTGGAAGAAGTGCCGGGCGCCGGTGAAGTACATCGTCACGCCGGCCTTCTTGGCGGCCTCGACGACCAGCTCGTCACGGATCGAACCGCCCGGCTGGACGATCGCCCGGACACCGGCCGCGAGGAGGATCTCCGGGCCGTCGGGGAACGGGAAGAAGGCGTCCGAGGCGGCGTACGAGCCGCGCGCCCGCTCCTCGCCGGCCCGCTCGACGGCCAGCTTGCAGGAGTCGACGCGGTTGACCTGGCCCATGCCGACGCCCACCGAGGCGCCGTCCTTGGCGAGCAGGATCGCGTTGGACTTCACCGCGCGGCACGCCTTCCAGGCGAACGCCAGCTCGGCCAGCTGCTCCGGCGCCAGCGCCTCGCCGGCCGCCAGCGTCCAGTTGGCCGGGTCGTCGCCGTCGGCCTGGAGGCGGTCGGTGACCTGGAGCAGCGCACCGCCGTCGATCTGCTTGACCTCCACCGGGGCGGCCGGGGCGCCCTCGGCGCGGAGCACCCGGATGTTCTTCTTCCGGGCCAGGACCTCGACCGCGCCGTCCTCGTAGCCGGGCGCCACGATGACCTCGGTGAAGATCTCGGCGACCTGCTCGGCCATCGCCACCGACACCGGGCGGTTGACGGCGATCACGCCGCCGTACGCCGAGACCGGGTCGCAGGCGTGCGCCTTGCGGTGGGCCTCGGCGACGTCCGCGCCGATCGCGATGCCGCACGGGTTGGCGTGCTTGATGATGGCCACACAGGGCTCGGCGTGGTCGTACGCGGCCCGGCGCGCGGCGTCGGTGTCCGTGTAGTTGTTGTACGACATCTCCTTGCCGTGCAGCTGCTCGGCCTCGGCCAGCCCGCCCTCACCGGTCACGTACAGCGCGGCGCCCTGGTGCGGGTTCTCGCCGTAGCGCAGCACGTTCTTGCGCGCGTAGGTCGCGCCCAGGAAGTCGGGGAAGCCGCTGTCGTCGGCGGCGGCGTAGTCATCCGCGAACCAGCCCGCGACGGCCACGTCGTAGGCGGCGGTGTGCTGGAACGCCTCCGCTGCCAGCCGCTTGCGGGCGGTCAGGTCGAAGCCGCCGTCACGGACCGCGGCGAGCACGTCGGCGTACCGGGCGGGGCTGGTGACGACCGCGACCGACGGGTGGTTCTTGGCGGCGGCCCGGACCATCGAGGGGCCGCCGATGTCGATCTGCTCGACGCACTCATCGGGGGTGGCGCCGGAGGCGACGGTCTCCCGGAACGGGTAGAGGTTCACGATCACCAGGTCGAACGGCTCCACGCCCAGCTCCGCCAGCTGCTGCCGGTGGGCCTCCAGGCGCAGGTCGGCGAGGATGCCGGCGTGCACCTTCGGGTGCAGGGTCTTGACCCGGCCGTCGAGGCACTCGGGGAAGCCCGTCAGCTCCTCGACCTTGGTGACCGGCACCCCGGCCGCGGCGATCTTCCCGGCCGTCGACCCGGTCGAGACGAGCTCGACGCCCGCCGCGTGCAGGCCCTGAGCCAGCTCCTCCAGCCCGGACTTGTCGTAGACGCTGACCAGCGCGCGGCGGATGGGCCGCTTCGTACCTTCGGCGGTCACGAGATACGTACCTTTCGTCCCTCAATGCGGTAGCCGTGCCGGGCCAGGTGCCCCACGACCTCGACGAGCAGCGATCGCTCGACTTCCTTGATGCGCTCATGCAGCGCGGCTTCATCGTCCTCGTCCCGGATCTCGACCACGCTCTGCGCGATGATCGGGCCGGTGTCGACCCCGTCGTCGACGAAGTGGACGGTGCATCCGGTGACCTTCGCGCCGTACGCGAGCGCGTCGCGCACACCGTGGGCACCGGGAAAACTCGGCAGCAGCGCCGGGTGGGTGTTGACGGTCCGGCCGCCGAAACGGGCCAGGAACTCCTTGCCCAGGATCTTCATGAAGCCGGCCGACACCACCAGGTCCGGCTCGTACGCGGCGGTCGCCGCGGTCAGCGCGGCATCCCACTCCGCGCGGCTGCCGTGGTCCTTGACCCGGCAGACGAAGGTCGGCAGGCCCGCCTTCTCGGCCCGCTCCAGGCCCGCGATGGCACCGCGGTCGGCGCCCACGGCCACGATCTCGGCGCCGTACTCCTCGGCACCGCGCGCGGCGATGGCGTCCAGCAGTGCCTGCAGGTTCGTACCGGAACCGGAGACGAGCACGACGATGCGGGCCGGACGGGCGGGCCCGGCGGAGGGGGCGGACGGGGCGGGGGGCGGGGACGAAGCCACGGCGGGGCTCTTTCTCGATCTCGCGAGCGGTGAGGCTCACCTGCTTTGTGTGGTCGTACAAGGCCGCGGGTACCGCAGATCCGGGGAACCCTACGAAGGCGCCGACCGTCAGCAACGATACCGGCACACCGAGCGGCCCCCGCGGGACGGGGGCGGGGACGGGAGGTAGCGTCGGGCGTGAGACTGCACGCAGTTCGTGGTATCCGACCGCCGGTCACGAAGGCCCGCGTACGGACGAGACAAGGGGAAGACGCACTCCAGATGACGGACCGACGCCGCCGCGCGGCCCTCCTGCTCACTCCCCCGGCTACCGCTGGGGGGTACCCCCAGCCCACCACCGCCCCGGGGGTGGTGGTGCTGCCACGCGGCCGCATGTCGTCGTCCTCCGGTCCGTCGCCGGACCCCGACCGCGACAACCCGTTCGCACCCCCGCCGCCCGGCACCCCCGACCAGGAGTGGCGGCCCCGCCACCCCGCCCCGTCCGCGCACGGCCAGGACCAGGAACAGGGCCAGGGTCAGGGTCAGGGCAACGGAGAGGGGCAGGGCGAGGGCCAGGACCCGGACGGGCCGGCGCCGAGCTGGGGCAGCCAGTGGAGCCCCCGGCAGCCGGGCCGGCAGAGCGGCGGCTTCGGCACCCGCCCGGGCGGCCGCAACGGCCAGCCCGGCGGCGGCCCCGGCGGCCCCGGCAACCTCCGCTGGGACCCCACCGACCCGGCCCAGCGCCGGGCCCGCTACGCCCTGCTGGCCGGCATGTGGGCGTTCTTCTTCGTGCTCTTCAGCCTCTCCGAGGTCTCCCTGCTGCTCGGCTCGCTGGCGATCTACTGGGGCATCAGCGCACTGCGCGCCAAGCCGGACCCGACCAAGGCCTCCGCATCGGCGACCACCGCCGCCATGGAGGGCCGCCCGGCCCCGCACCAGCCGCCCGCCCAGGGCCCGCGCGCCGGCGGCCCGGGCAGCCCCAGGCCGCAGGTCACCGCGGCCGTCGCGGGCCTGGTGACCGCCTCGCTCGCGCTGATGCTGGTGGCCGGGACGTTCGCCGTCCAGATCGTCTACCGCGACTACTTCACCTGCGTGAACGACGCCCTGACGCAGTCGTCCGGGAAGTCCTGCGAGAAGCTGCTGCCGAAGGAACTGCGGCCGCTGCTGAGCGTGCAGGAGTAGCCGCGGAGAAGGCACCCTCCGTTCAGCGGGGCGCCGGGGCCGCCGCCTGCCCCTCTGTTGCCGCCTTCCCCGCCGTTGCCGCCTTCCCCGCCGTTGCCGCCTCTCCACCGGTGGTCGTCTCCCCGCCGGTGGTCGTCTCCCCGCCGGTGGTCGTCTCCCCGCCGGTGGTCGTCTCACCGCCGGTGGTCGTCTCACCGTCCGCCGTCGCCTTCCCGCCGTCGTCGCCTTCCCGTCGTCGTCCGCAGGTGCCCTCGTCCGCAGGGGCCGCCGTCCCCCCGGCGCGCCGGAGCTGCCAGGACCGGAGGACGAGGGCGGCGGGGACGCCGGCGAGGGCGGTCCAGGCCGCCGCCGCGAGGCCGGTGCGCCAGCCGCTCGGGCCGAACGCGGCGAGCGTGCCGTGCCCCAGTGCCCCGCCGGCCAGGCCCGCCAGCACCGCCGTGCCGGCGCCGCACAGCAGTGCCGCGTACGCCGCGACACCGGCCGTCCGCCGCCACGACCAGGGCCCCGGCCACGTCCCGTCCGCGGAACCGGAGTCGGTCGCCATACGGGCCACCGAGCGGGCGAGCCAGACCCCGGCGGCCACCGGCAGAACGGCCACCGCCCAGGTCAGCGGCGTGCCCGGGCCCACCTCCGGCACCCCGCCGAGCAGCGGCAGCCCCGGCACCGGCGGGTGTGCCGAGGCGCCCAGCGGACCGATCGTGCTGTCCGCGCCCAGCGTGAAGCCCGGCCCGAGACCGTAGGCGGAGCCCCAGATCGCCGCGTTCGGGAGCAGCAGGAGGCACAGCAGCAGCACCGTGGCGCGGCTCGCCCAGTCCGGTGCGAGCGTCAGGAGGTCGTGGCGCACCCGTCCGCCGTGCACCGCGAGCCCGACCAGGGTCAGCAGCGCCCCGCCCGCCAGCAGCGCCACGAGGCCCGCACCGGCGGCCCGGCGGGCGGCGGCGAGGCGGCTGCCGCCGAGGGCGGTCCGCAGCCGGCCGGGCACCTTCGCACCCGCCCGCCGGACGCCCGCAGGCAGCAGGGCGGCACCGCCGTGCCCCAGGACCCGCCAGGCGGTGACGGCCATCGTGGCGACCGCGGTGCCCGGGACGCACAGCAGTGCGCTGAGCGGTTCGGCGGCCGGCCGGCCGGCCGAGGCGTATCCCAGGGCAGCGCCCGCGACCAGCAGGTATCCGGTGAGCAGCGCGCCGAGCAGGGTGCGCGGCGCGGTCGGGCCGGCCGCCGGGGCCGGGTCGTCCGCGGTGGCCAGGGTGTGCCGGGCGGCCCGGTGCAGCAGCCACACCGGCAGGACGGCGAGCAGCAGCGGGGTGAGCGCCACCGGTGCCGGTACGGCCGAGTGCGGCACGTCCCGTACGAGGTCCCCGCCGTGCGCCAGCAGCCACAGGTCCGCGGCGAGGTGCAGCGCGTGGGACAGGCTGGTGTCGGGGTAGGGGGCGGCGACCCACAGCAGCAGCACCGCGACCGTCAGCGCGCCGAGACCGAGGCCGGCGGCGGTCACCCCGCCGAGGAAGGCGGCGCCGAGCGCGGAGGAGCGCCGGGGCGCGGTCCGGCCGGACGGGAGCCATGGGGGGCCGCTGCCGAGGTACTCACTCACGCCGCCATGCTGCCAAGAAAGCGAATTTCCACCACGTACCGGCGAAATGGTCGTCGTGTCGCACGTGTCGCAGCTGATGCGGGTTCGCCGCTTTCCACACTGCTGGGCATGACCGCGTACACCTCCCCGCCCGCTGCCGGGCGGTCCCCCGCCGCCACCGCCTTCGACGAGCTGCACATCCGGCACGCCGCCGCGCTCACCCGGCAGGCGTGCCTGCTCACCGGGCAGCCCGGGCTCGCCCGGCGGGCAGTGGAGCACGGCTTCCGGCTGGCCTGGCAGCGGTGGCCGGAGGTCGCGGTGGCCCCGGACCCGGCGGGCTGGGTGCGGGCCGCGGTGTACGACCACGCGCTGCGGCCGTGGCACCGCCTGGTGCCGGAAGGCCGGGCGGCCGCCCGTACGCGGCGAGTGGAGCCTGCGGACGACGCGGACCAGCCACTGCGGGAGGCGATCGCCGCGCTGCCCGCCCCGTACCGGCGGGTGCTGCTGCTGCACGACGGCCTCGGGCTCGGGCTGTCCGCGACCGCGGCCGAGGTCGAGGCCAGCACCCGGGCCGCGGCCGGCCGGCTCACCCACGCCCGGGACCTGCTCGCCGCCCACCTGCCCGGACTGGGCCTCGCCGGGCAGCCGCCGGCCCGGCAGGGCGAGATCCTGCGGGACCGGCTGACCGCGCTCCTCACCGGCCCGGCGGACGACGGGCCCGCCACCGGGGAGCCGCCGCTGACCGGTGCGCAGCTACGGGACGGCAGCGAGCGCGGCGCCCGGCGGACGGCCCGGGCCGCGTTCGGGCTGACCGGACTGTTCGCGCTGGTCACCCTGTCCGTCGCGATCGCCGCACCGGACCACTACGACGCGCCGCCGCAGCCGGACGTCGCCAAGGCACCGGCCGCCCACCACCCCGGGCCGGCCGCCGACCGCGCCGTGCACCGCACCCCGCCGAACCAGGCCCGGCTGCTGCCCGAGATGCGCTGACCGCCCGCCCCCAACGGGCGCGGGCCCGCACCCACCAGGGGTACGGGCCCGCGTCCGGGAACACGGCGAGCACTGCGCCGCAGGACGGGTCCGGCGGTGCCGACGCCGCGCGGACCGGCAGCGCGGCTGCCGGACTCGGCCGAGGTCAGCCGACGAGGATCTCGCGGGCCAGCCGCGCGGTCTCCGACGGGGTCTTGCCGACCTTGACGCCGGCGGCCTCCAGGGCCTCCTTCTTCGCCTGGGCGGTGCCGGAGGAGCCGGAGACGATGGCGCCGGCGTGGCCCATGGTCTTGCCCTCGGGCGCGGTGAAGCCCGCGACGTAGCCGACGACCGGCTTGGTGACGTTGGCCTTGATGAAGTCGGCCGCACGCTCCTCGGCGTCGCCGCCGATCTCGCCGATCATCACGATCAGGTCGGTGTCCGGGTCGGCCTCGAACGCGGCGAGCGCGTCGATGTGCGTGGTGCCGATGACCGGGTCACCGCCGATGCCGACGGCCGACGAGAAGCCGATGTCGCGCAGCTCGTACATCATCTGGTAGGTCAGCGTGCCGGACTTCGACACCAGGCCGATGCGGCCGGGCTTGGTGATGTCGCCCGGGATGATGCCGGCGTTGGACTGGCCGGGGGTGATCAGGCCGGGGCAGTTCGGGCCGATGATGCGGGTCTTGTTGCCCTTGGCCTTCGCGTACGCCCAGAAGGCGGCGGAGTCGTGGACCGCGATGCCCTCGGTGATCACGACGGCCAGCGGGATCTCGGCGTCGATCGCCTCGACGACGGCGGCCTTGGCGAAGGCCGGCGGGACGAAGAGGACGGAGACGTTGGCGCCCGTCTTCTCCATCGCCTCGGCGACGGAGCCGAAGACCGGGACCTCGGTGCCGTCGAAGTCGACGGAGGTGCCGGCCTTGCGCGGGTTGACACCACCGACGATGTTGGTGCCGTCACCCAGCATCAGCTTGGTGTGCTTCATGCCCGTGGCACCGGTCATGCCCTGGACGATGACCTTGCTTTCCTTGGTGAGGAAGATAGCCATGGTTGTTAGTGTCCTCGTCCCTCTTACTTAGCGGCCAGCTCGGCGGCCTTGTCGGCCGCACCGTCCATGGTGTCCACGCGCTGCACCAGCGGGTGGTTGGCCTCCGACAGGATCTGGCGGCCCAGCTCCGCGTTGTTGCCGTCGAGGCGCACGACCAGGGGCTTGGTGACCTCTTCGCCCTTGGACTTGAGCAGCTCCAGGGCCTGCACGATGCCCTTGGCGA
This sequence comes from Streptomyces sp. NPDC021749, assembly GCF_040640655.1. Lineage (NCBI taxonomy): Bacteria > Bacillati > Actinomycetota > Actinomycetes > Kitasatosporales > Streptomycetaceae > Streptomyces > Streptomyces sp. NPDC021749. The sequence goes on from NZ_JBFACE010000006.1 coordinate 261,057, forward strand.
CCTCGTCGCAGGCGGTGATGCCACCGAAGACGTTGACGAACACGGACTTGACGTCCGGGTCGCCCAGGATGATCTCCAGGCCGTTCGCCATGACCTCGGCGGAGGCGCCGCCACCGATGTCGAGGAAGTTGGCGGGCTTGACGTTGTCGTGCTTCTCGCCGGCGTAGGCGACGACGTCCAGGGTGCTCATGACGAGACCCGCGCCGTTGCCGATGATGCCGACCTGGCCGTCGAGCTTGACGTAGTTCAGACCCTTGGCCTTGGCCGCGGCCTCCAGCGGGTTGGCCGCGTCCTTGTCCTCCAGGGCCTCGTGCTCCGGCTGGCGGAACTCGGCGTTGGCGTCCAGGGACACCTTGCCGTCGAGGGCGATGACGTCACCGCTGGCGACCTTGGCGAGCGGGTTGACCTCGACGAGGAGCGCGTCCTCGGCGATGAAGGTCTTCCACAGGGTGACCAGGACCTCGGCGACCTTCTCGGCGACCTCGGCCGGGAACTTCGCCTGGGCGACGATCTCGCGGGCCTTCTCGATGGAGACGCCCTCGTTGGCGTCGACCGGGACCTTGGCGAGCTTCTCGGGGGTCGTCGCGGCGACCTCCTCGATGTCCATGCCGCCGGCCACCGAGGCCATGGCCAGGAAGGTGCGGTTGGTGCGGTCGAGGAGGTACGAGACGTAGTACTCCTCGGCGATCTCCGGCGCGGTCTCGGCGATCATCACCTTGTGGACCGTGTGGCCCTTGATGTCCATGCCGAGGATGTCCGTCGCGCGGGCGACGGCCTCGTCCGGGGTCGCGGCCAGCTTGACGCCACCGGCCTTGCCGCGGCCGCCGACCTTCACCTGCGCCTTGACGACGGACTTGCCGCCCAGCCGCTCGGTCGCCTCGCGGGCCGCCTCAGGCGTGTCGATGACTTCACCGGCCAGCACCGGTACACCGTGCTTGGCGAAGAGGTCCCTCGCCTGGTACTCGAACAGGTCCACGCGCGTCCGTCCCTTGTCTTCTCAGAATCGCCGTAGTGATCGCGGAAGGTTGTCTGCGATGGGCGTGCCGCGAAGGGCAACGTGACGGCGCTGTCACAGGGGAGGCGTATACACGGTGTCCGGATACGCGGCATGTCCGTCTCGCAGGTTATCGCCGCAGGACTTGAGGTCCTAAATCGCAGATCACACTCCAGCGGTGATTACGGTCACAGATCTTTCGGCCACGCTCGGTCTCCGCCCGGATTTCGGTACGCCGGCCGAGGGATTGCGCAGTTCCGGGCCGGAGCTCCCCCGTTCTCTCAACTCTCCCCCGCATCAAGGCAGTTCGCCACTCGCACGGAAGGGAGGTGCGGCCGGCGACCGGGCGGCGGCGACGCCGTCGCACTCGCGGCTCTCCTCTCCCCTCCTCCCCTTTTTTTCGATTTCACGGTGTGCTCACCTGCCGGTACCGGCGTTTATGCCGAAACTTCCCGGCACCGAACACACCGAGGCCGGGCGGCCCTCCCCCACAGAGGACCACCCGGCTGTTTCGGGGTGCTCCGGTGTCCGGCCGCCGCCGCGGCCGGAACCGGTGAGATCGGCCTCCCGGCCTCAGACGCCCTGGATTGGGGCCGCGCCCCGCACACCGGCGACGGCCTGGGTGGCGGTGGCCTTGCCGTCGGTCACGGCGGCGGTGGCCAGGCCCTCGGCGAACGGGGTGGCCGCCGCGCCGGTGCCCTGCGCGAACGCCACGGCCCCGGCGCCCTCGCCCTGGGCGAACGGCACTGCCTCGGTCGTGGCGCCCCGCGCGAACAGCTGCGCCCGGCCGCCGACCACGGTCACGAACGGAACGGTCCGGCCGGCCGCGTCACCGGCGAGCCGGCCGGCGCCGCCGGCCGCGCCCTGGGCGACCGGCACGACCTTGACGACCACCCGGCGGGCGACCGGCGGCAGCACATCGGCGGCGGTCGCGTCGACGACGGGGCGGACGGTGGCGAGCGCGGCCCGGGACTGCTGCGTCAGCTGCGCGGGACGGGTGCCGGCACCGGCCAGCCCGGCCAGCAGGTTGTCGGCGGAACCGGGGGCCTTGGGCAGCGCCGGGGCCGACGGAAGCGTGGGCAGACCGCCGGGCAGCTCCGCGGCGGGCGCGCCCGGAACGGCGGGCAGCGACGGGACGCCGGGCAGCGCGCGGTCCGTGAGGCGGCCGGCCGCACCGAGGTCCGCAGCGCCGGCGGTCTTCTTGACGGCCTTCAGGGCCTGCTTCGCCTGCTCGGCCTTCGGGGTCTTCAGGGTCTTCTTCGGCTGCTCGGTCTTCGTGACCTTCTCGGCCTGTGGCACGTCGACGGCGTCGGTCAGCCGTCCGGTGCCCGGGAGGCCCTGGGTGGACACCCGGCCGCCGAGGACGCCGGCGGCCTTGCCCGCCACGTCGCCCACGGTCTTCTGCGCGGTGCCGGTGGCGGTGCCCGCGGCCTTGGTCGCCGTACCGGTCAGGTCACCGGTGGGCAGCTGCTGGGTGGCACCGGTCAGCGCGCCGGCGGCGGGCAGCTGCGGGGTGCCGACGGGCAGTTCGGCCGCGTTGGCGGCGACCGAGCCCAGGGCCCACAGGCCGGTCGCGGCAGCGGCCACGACGACGGCGCGACGGATGTTCGTACGCATGGAGGTGAAGTTCCTTCGAATTCAAGAGGTGTGAAGGGCAGACCTGTCCGCCCCCGCGCGGCAGGTCCGGTCGGAGACGCGGAGCGGTCTGCCCTAGCCCGGGAATTCGAGGATTTCTTCGGCCCGGCGGCGCGTCGGGGCGCCGTCGGCCGTAGGGACGCCACCGGGCAGCAGCCGGAAGCGCGGTGTGTCCGCCGGGGCGGCGGCGTACTGGTCCCCGCCACGGGGACCGTGCCGGTCGCCGGCGGAGTGCTCGGCGGGCGCCATCGGGCCCTGCGGAAGCCGCTCCGGCAGGCCGCGGTGCCCCGCGTCGCCCTGACCGGACACGACGGACGGCAGCTGCGGGGCGGACCGGGCCTTCCCCTCGACGCAGTGCGCCGGGGGGACGACGACAAGGCCGTCGGCCGGAGCGGCGATGCGCGCACCGGACGGACGGTCGCCGCCGGTCATGCCACCGTCGTGCGGCGAGCCGCCGCCGTGGCCGGGCCCGCCCGGGAGCTCGACGGACGGCAGCTGCACGGGCAGCGCACCGCCGACCGCGTCCCCGATCTGCTGTACGGCACCGGTCACCGGGCGGGTGACCGTGCCGACGACCGGCCCGGCCTGCTCGACGGCGGGCCGTACGGCGTCGGTGAGTTCGGTGCCGGCGGTGTCCGCGTGCTCGGTGATCCGGGCGCCGGCTGCGGCGGCCTCCTGCTCGGCGGCGGTGCCGGAGCCGGCCGGCCGGTGTGCCCGGGACTCATGGTCCGCGCGCTCGGCCGACCCGTACCGGGTGGCGGCCCGGTACGCGGCCGTCCGGTCCGCGGTCGACCGGTCCGTACCGGTCCGGTCTGCGGCGGTCCGGTCCATGTCGCCCGCGCGCCGGTCCGTGGCGGGCCGGTCCGTGGCGGTCCGCTCACCGGCGGCCGGTGCCTGCGCCGGGGACGTGGCCCCGGACGGCGCCGACGAGCCCGGCCGGTCCTCGGCATGGGCGCCGGGACCGAAGGCGAAGCCGAGAACGGCGAAACCCACCAGGAACAGCCCCGCCAGCAGCGCGCGCCGCACGGCCACCGTGCGCGACGGGCGCACAGTTCCGGGCAGAGCGAACGCAGCAGACAAGGAGGGGCCTTCCCATACGGATGCCGGGCAGAAGGGGACACCCGGGCATACGGCCTCGGTGTCACACACATCGCGGGCGATCGAGCGATGTCCTGATCCTTGCACGAATGGCCAGGTGCCCTGCAACTCCTTCCGGCGCGCCTGTCACCGTTGCTCCGTCATGTCCGGTATGGGCAACGGGCGTTTCTCCAGCGCCGCCGCCATCACGTCCGGAAACCGATCAGGTGTACAGGCGAACGCCGGCGCGCCCAGGGCCGCGAGCGCCGCGGCGTGCTCCCGGTCGTAGGCCGGCGCGCCCTCGTCGGACAGCGCGAGCAGCGTCACGAACTGCACCCCGGACGCCTTCATCGCGGCGACCCGCTTGAGCATCTCGTCCCGGATGCCGCCCTCGTAGAGGTCGCTGATGAGCACGACGACGGTCTCGGCGGGTCGGGTGATGCGGGACTGGCAGTAGGCGAGCGCGCGGTTGATGTCCGTACCGCCGCCGAGCTGGGTGCCGAAGAGGACGTCGACCGGGTCGTCCAGCTGGTCCGTCAGGTCGACCACCGCGGTGTCGAAGACGACCAGCCGGGTGTCCAGCGCCCGCATGGAGGCCAGCACCGCGCCGAACACCGAGGCGTAGACGACCGAGGCGGCCATCGAACCGGACTGGTCGATGCAGAGCACCACGTCCTTCTTCACCGACTGCGCGGCCCGGCCGTGGCCGATCAGCCGCTCGGGGACGACCGTGCGGTACTCGGGGAGGTAGTTCTTGAGGTTGGCGCGGATCGTGCGGTCCCAGTCGATGTCGCGGTGGCGCGGGCGGGCGATCCGGGCGGAGCGGTCCAGCGCGCCGGTGAGCGTGGCGCGGGTGCGGGTCGCGAGCTTCTTCTCCAGCCGCTCGACGACCTTGCGGACGACGGCCCGTGCGGTCTCCCTGGTCGTCTCCGGCATGACCGTGTTGAGCGAGAGCAGGGTGCCCACCAGATGGACGTCCGCCTCGACCGCCTCCAGCATCTCCGGCTCCAGGAGGAGCGCGGACAGCCCCAGCCGGTCGATGGCGTCCCGCTGCATCACCTGCACCACGGAGGAAGGGAAGTACGTCCGGATGTCGCCGAGCCAGCGCGCCACCCCGGGCGCCGAGGCGCCGAGGCCGGCCGTGCGCCGGCCGCCGTCCGCGGCCCGGCCGCCGGGATCCTTCCGGCGGCCGTAGAGCGAGGCCAGCGCCCCGTCCATCGCGGCGTCCCGCCCGCGCAGCTCATGCCCCGTACCGTCCACCCCGCCGCCACCGAGCACCAGGCGCCAACGGCGCAGGCGTTCCGAGTCGGGGGCGGGAGGTGAGGCAGCGGTGGTTCCCGGGGTGGGTGGTGCTGTCGTGCCGGCCCGGGGGCCGGGGAGGTGCGCGCTCAACTCGATGCTCCCGTCAGGTCGTTGGCGGACCACCCGTCGGCGAAGCCGTGCTGTTCGATGCCGAGGAGCAGGCGGAGGGTGGGCAGGACGGCGGCGGCGCGGTCGCGGTCCAGACCGGGGCCGAAACCGGGCGCTGCCGCGGTCGCGGCGTCATCGGCGGGGCCGGCGGCGCCGGACGTGGGTGCTGCGGGGCCTCGGCGGATCAGTTCGCCGAGCGTGCGCCGCACGCCGGACTCGTACTCCGCGAACGTCCGGCGCAGCAGCGGGAGCACGTCCGTGAACGCGGTCTCCGGTACGCCGGTCAGCCAGCGGTCGACCAGGGCGAGCAGCCGCTCGTCGTGGACCAGCAGCATGCCGCCGTCCCCGCCCGCTCCGCTCCCCAGGAAGCCTTCGATCCAGCCGGCGGCGTCGGTGGGCGGCGTGCCCGGCGAGAGGGCGAGCCCCATCAGTTGCCCGGCCCCGTCGGCGCCCAACTCGCCGTCGTCCAGCAGGAGTCGGGCCGCCCGCCCCCGGATCACCCCGGGAACCGCCTCCCGGCCGCTGAGCACCCGCAACACCCCGGCCCAGCGGGCCCGCAGACCGGGATCGCCCCCGCCCGCCGGTTCCGTCCGCGGCGGCACCTCCGGCGTGGACCGCGGGCCGGGCACGGAGCCCGGCACGGACGTGACCTCCTGCTCCGGCACGGAGCCCGGCACGGACGTGGCCTGCTGTTCCGGCGCGGAGTCCGGCTGGGACGTGGCCTGCTGCTCCGGCGCGGAGTCCGGCTGGGCGAGCAGGGCGACGGCGCGGTGTGTGGCGTCGAGGTGACCGCGCATCTCCGTGGCGCCGTCGGCGTCCAGGCCGAGGCAGGCCGGCGGCAGGCCGACGAAGACCCGCTCGGCCAGGCCGAGGGCGACCTCGCGGAGCGCCCCGGCGTCCGTGCCGCGCACATCGCCGTAGCGCACCGACCGGACGAGGGCGGGCAGCGCCTGGGCGAGATGGCCCACGTCCGCGTCGAGCGCCGCACGGTCCGACAGTGCCCGCATCACCACCGGCAGCGCGTCCGGGAGCCCGGCGAGCAGACAGCGTTCGGCGAGCGCGGTCACCTCGGCGAGCGCGGCCGCTCCGGACGCCTCGGAGGCGGCCCTGGCGGTGGCGGCGCCGAGCACGGTCGTGCCCCAGATACCGGCCTCGGCGACCCGTACGGCCAGCTCCGGTTCCCAGCGCAGCCGCCACGTCTCCCGGAAGGTGCCGGTGCCGCCCCGCGAACGGACCGGCTCACCCCAGGGGACGCCGAGCAGCCGCAGTCGGTGCAGCAGCCGGCTGCGGCCGCCATCGGTCTCCTTGCGCAGGTCCAGTTCCAACTCCCGCTCCAGCGCCTCCGGTTTGAGCCGCAGGGTCCGCTGGCTGCGGGCCAGGTCCCGCTGGAGGGGTACCGCGGGGGCGTCCTCCGGGACCTCGCCCAGCACCTCGCCGACCACCAGCCGGTCGCGGATCAGCGCGGAGGGCGCGTCGGAGCCGTCGCCCATCACGGCCCGGACCGCGTCGTCGACTTCGGTCAGCCCGGCCAGCGGCCGGCCGCGGACCGCGGCCAGCCCCTCCGCGAGCCGCACCGCCTCGATGACGTGCGCGGACGAGACCGCGTAGTCCTCCTCGCGGAGCAGTCCGGCGACCTTGGTCAGCCAGCGTTCGACGGGGCGGTCGGGGGCGCTGAAGAGGTGGCCGTACCAGCCGGGCGAGGCGATGCCGGCGCCGTAGCCGCTGCGCCGGGCCAGCCGCCGGTACGTCCAGGGCACCCAGGTCACCGCGGTCTTCACCTTGGGCAGGCCCTTGAGCAGCCGGCGGTCGGCGGTCACGGTGGCCCGGCGGCGCAGCGCCGGGACGTGCCAGGCCCCGCACACCACGGCGACCGCGTCCCCGAACTCCCGTCGAGCGGCGTGCAGATGGAGCCGCATATGGGCCTCACGGACCGGGTCGCGGTCGTGGCCGCCGTCGCCGTACGTCTCGCGCAGCGCGCCCATCGCCTCGGCCAGTGCCGCGAACGGGGCCAGCGCGTCCGTGTCCGGGCCTCCCGGGCGGGCCGCACCGGTCCCGGCGCGGTGCTCGACCACGTCCTCCCACCAGCGCTCGGGGTCGTCGTATCCGGCGGCCTCGGCGAGCACCCGGATCGGATCGACCCGCATCTGCTCCTGGTCCCGGTCCTCCTCCTGCTCTTCCCCCTGGTCCAGCTCCTGGTCGCGGTCCGTCTCGTCCGTCATCGCGAGGGTGTGCGCCGCGGGCAGGTCGATGAACCGGACGGGGACGCCGTGTTCCAGCGCCCAGCGCATCGCCACCCACTCCGGGGAGAACTCTGCCAGCGGCCAGAACGCCGCCCGGCCGGGATCGTCCTGCACATGGGCGAGCAGGGCGACCGGTGGCCGCATGCCGTCCCGGGCGGCCAGCGGCACCAGGTCGTCGGCCTCCGGCGGGCCCTCGATCAGCACCGCGGCGGGCGTGCACCGCTCCAGGGCGGCCCGCACCGCCCGCGCCGATCCGGGGCCGTGGTGCCGCACTCCCAGCAGGAACGGCCCACCGTCGCCCGGCGGGGCCCCCGCGTCGTGCGTGCTCATTAGAGGACCATCCCTTCTGCAGCCCTCTTCGGTAGGGTTGTGACCTCTCGGTCCCGGTGGGTGCATGGCCAGTAGTGCGAGCCGTTCGA
>NZ_JBFACE010000007.1:0-154239 GCF_040640655.1 Streptomyces sp. NPDC021749
CTTCTTCCGCCCTGAGGCTTCGTACGGTCCTTACGGATCTCGAAGTCCATCGCACCCCTTGAACTGGGGTGTTGCGACGACCACTAGAACCCAAGCCCAGGTACCGGGGCCCCCTCCTTGTGGGCGGCAGTCCTCAGCCGCCGAACTCCTCCAGGCCCTTGAGGGCCTGGTCCAGCAGCGCCTTGCGGCCCTCCAGCTCGCGGCCGAGCTTGTCGGCCTTGGCGTCGTTGCCGGCCGCCCGGGCCGCGTCGATCTGCTTCTGCAGCTTGTCGACGGCGTCCTGGAGCTGGCCGGTCAGCCCCGCGGCGCGGGCCCGCGCCTCGGGGTTCGTCCGCCGCCACTCGGCCTCCTCGGCCTCCTGGATGGCGCGTTCGACGGCGTGCATCCGGCCCTCGATCTTGGGGCGGGCGTCCCGCGGGACGTGGCCGATGGCCTCCCACCGCTCGTTGATCGACCGGAACGCGGCGCGCGCGGCCTTCAGGTCCGAGACCGGGAGCAGCTTCTCGGCCTCGACGGCCAGCTCCTCCTTGCGGGTCAGGTTCTCCCGCTGCTCGGCGTCGCGCTCCGCGAAGACCTCACCGCGGGCCTGGAAGAAGACGTCCTGGGCGCCGCGGAAGCGGTTCCACAGGTCGTCCTCGTGCTCGCGCTGGGCCCGGCCGGCGGCCTTCCACTCCTGCATCAGCTCGCGGTAGCGGGCCGCGGTCGCCCCCCAGTCCGTCGAGTTCGAGAGCGACTCGGCCTCGGCGACCAGCTTCTCCTTGGCCTTGCGGGACTCCTCGCGCTGCGCGTCCAGCGACGCGAAGTGCGCCTTGCGCCGCTTGGAGAACGCCGAGCGGGCGTGCGAGAAGCGGTGCCACAGCTCGTCGTCCGCCTTGCGGTCCAGCCGCGGCAGGCCCTTCCAGATGTCGACCAGCGCCCGCAGCCGCTCGCCGGCCGCCCGCCACTGCTCACTGGCCGCCAGTTCCTCGGCCTCGGCGACCAGCTTCTCCTTGGCCTGCCGGGCCTCGTCGCTCTGCCGCGCCTTCTGCGCCTTGCGCTCCTCGCGGCGGGACTCGACGGTCTCCACCAGCTTGTCCAGCCGCTTCCTGAGCGCGTCCAGGTCGCCCACCGCGTGGTGATCGTCCACCTGCTGGCGCAGATGGTCGAGCGCGGTCATCGCGTCCTTGGCCGACAGGTCGGTGGTCCGGACCCGGCGTTCGAGGAGGTCGGTCTCGACGACCAGGCCGTCATACTTGCGCTCGAAGTAGGCAAGGGCCTCCTCGGGGCTGCCCGCCTGCCACGATCCGACGACCTTCTCGCCGTCGGCGGTACGCACGTACACGGTCCCCGTCTCATCGACGCGGCCCCACGGGTCGCTGCTCACAGCGCCTCCTCCACATGATGCCGATGCGGGCGTACGGCCCCCCGGCATCGTCCACAGTTTCTGTCCGGCAGGGCCGCGCCCTGGCCGTCCGACGGGCGGTTTTGCGGGTGAGGGTGGAAGCCGTCGGACCAGGCACCCTACCCACACGCCAATCTAGGCGACCGGCGGTCGGCTGTCCGCATCCAGCACGACCGAAATTCGGCCCGGCGGCCGGTCAGGACTTCGCGACGGTCGCCCGGTCGATCACGACGGTGGCGTGCGGCGCGGTGTTCTGGGTCTGCGGATCGGGGTCCGTCGCCCCGGCCGCGGCGATCTTGCGCAGCACGTCCATACCGCCGGTGATCGTGCCGAACGGCGTGTAGTTGGCGGGCAGCTTGCTGTCTTGGAAGACGAGGAAGAACTGGCTGCCGCCGGAGTTGCGGGTCTTGGGGTCCCTGCCGTCGTAGCTGTTGGCCATCGCGACCGTGCCCGCCGGATAGACACCGCCCTTGAGCCGCGGGTCCTTGAGGTTCTCGTCCGGGATCGTGTAGCCGGGGGAGCCGCTGCCGGTGGCCGTCGGGTCGCCGCACTGCAGGACGTGGATGCCCTGGTCCACCAGGCGGTGGCACCGGCTGTGGTCGAAGAAGCCCTGACCGGCCAGGAAGGCGAAGGAGTTGACGGTGTGCGGCGCTTTGCCGGCGTCCAGTTTCAGGCCGATCGTGCCGCAGGTCGTCGCCAGCTTCACGGAGTAGGAGGCCGAGGTGTCGATCGACATCTTCGGCTCCTTCTTCCAGGTCTTCTGCGACGGCTTGCCCTTCGCGGGCGTGCGGCAGGGATCGTCCGGCCGGTGGCTGCCCGCGGCCTGGTCGGACGTCCGGTCGTCGCCGCCGATCAGCGCGGTGGAGGCGTAGACGGCCCCGCCCGCGGCCAGTGCGACGGCCACCGCGCCGGCGATGACGGCGTTGCGTCGCTGGGCCTTGCGCCGGGCGGCGGTCCGCCGCTGCTGCTGGCGCGCGTACTTGTCCCGGGCGAGCTGCCGCCGCCGCTGATCCTTGCTGACCACCGACTCGTCTCCCTTGTCCGATCACCGATCGCTGAGGTGCGCCGTCGCCGTACCGTATACGGGTTCGCCCTGCCGGGAGTCCCGCCGGTAGGCTCTGGAGCTGCCGAGATGTCCGGGAGCGGCCCCGCGGCCGCCCGCCACACCGATCCTTAAGGACGAACGTGCTGATTGCCGGGTTCCCCGCCGGGGCCTGGGGCACCAACTGCTACTTGGTCGCCCCCGCCGCAGGCGAGGAGTGCGTCATCATCGACCCGGGCCACCAGGCCGCCCAGGGAGTCGAGGACGCGGTCAGGAAGCATCGGCTCAAGCCCGTCGCGGTCGTCCTCACCCACGGCCACATCGACCACGTCGCGTCGGTCGTCCCCGTGTGCGGCGCCCACGACGTCCCGGCCTGGATCCACCCCGAGGACCGCTACATGATGACCGACCCGGAGAAGGCCCTGGGCCTCTCCGTCGGCCAGCAGCTCATGGGCGACCTCACCGTGGGGGAGCCCGACGACGTCAAGGAGCTGAGCGACGGTGCCGTCCTTGAACTCGCCGGAATGGAGATGTCGGTCGCGCACGCACCGGGCCATACCAAGGGGTCGGTGACGTTCGGGCTGCCCGAGCAGGAGGACATCCCGCCGGTGTTCTTCTCGGGCGACCTGCTGTTCGCCGGCTCCATCGGACGCACCGATCTGCCGGGCGGCGACCACGCCGAGATCCTCCGGTCGCTGGCACGCGTGTGCCTGCCGCTGGACGACTCGACCGTGGTCCTCTCCGGCCACGGCCCCCAGACCACCATCGGCCGCGAGCGCGCCACCAACCCCTTCCTTCGCGAGGTGGCCGCCGGCCTCGGAGACGGCGTCCGCGCCGCTCCACGACGAGGAATGTGACGAGAGCTTCCGTGAGCACCTTCAAGGCCCCCAAGGGCACCTACGACCTGATCCCGCCGCAGTCCGCCACCTATCTCGCGGTGCGCGAGGCGATCGCCTCGCCGCTGAAGAACTCCGGCTACGGCTACATCGAGACCCCCGGTTTCGAGAACGTCGAGCTGTTCGCGCGCGGCGTCGGTGAGTCCACCGACATCGTGACCAAGGAGATGTACGCCTTCGAGACCAAGGGCGGCGACAGGATCGCGCTGCGCCCCGAGGGCACCGCGTCCGTGCTGCGCGCCGCACTGGAGGCCAACCTCCACAAGGCCGGCAACCTCCCGGTCAAGCTGTGGTACTCCGGCTCGTACTACCGCTACGAGCGTCCGCAGAAGGGCCGCTACCGCCACTTCTCCCAGGTCGGTGCCGAGGCGATCGGCGCCGAGGACCCGGCGCTGGACGCCGAGTTGATCATCCTGGCCGACCAGGCGTACCGCGCGCTGGGCCTGCGCGACTTCCGCATCCTGCTCAACTCGCTGGGCGACAAGGAGTGCCGCCCCGTCTACCGCGCCGCGCTGCAGGACTTCCTGCGCGGCCTGGACCTGGACGAGGACACCCGGCGCCGGGTCGACATCAACCCGCTGCGGGTCCTGGACGACAAGCGGGACGCGGTGCAGAAGCAGCTGGCCGGGGCGCCGATGCTGCGCGACTACCTCTGCGAGGCCTGCAAGGCGTACCACGAGCAGGTGCGCGAGCTGCTGACCGCGGCGGGCGTGGCCTTCGAGGACGACGAGAAGCTGGTGCGCGGCCTGGACTACTACACCCGCACCACCTTCGAGTTCGTCCACGACGGCCTCGGTTCGCAGTCCGCGGTGGGCGGCGGCGGCCGTTACGACGGCCTGTCGGAGATGATCGGCGGCCCGGCGCTGCCGTCCGTCGGCTGGGCGCTGGGCGTGGACCGCACGGTGCTGGCCCTGGAGGCGGAGGGCATCACCCTCGACATCCCGCCGGCCACCGCCGTCTACGCCGTCCCGCTCGGCGAGGAGGCCCGCCGGGTGCTGTTCGGCGCGGTCACCGAGCTGCGCCGGGCCGGCGTCGCCACCGACTTCGCGTACGGCGCCAAGGGCCTGAAGAACGCCATGAAGTCCGCCAACCGCTCCGGTGCGCGGCTGGCGCTGGTCGCCGGCGAGCGTGATCTGGCCGACGGCGTCGTCCAGCTGAAGGACCTGGAGAGCGGCGAGCAGACGCCGGTCGCGCTGGACGCGGTGACCGAGGAGGTCCGGCGCCGGCTGGGCTGAGCACGGCGAGGCATCGAGTCGAGGCATCGAGGGGCCCGGGCGGCGGTGACCGCCCGGGCCCCCTCGCGTCAACGCCCGTACCCCTCGGTTCCTCCGCTTTATGCGCAGCGAACGGCCCGTTGTGGTGGGGTTGGGGCACAATGAGGGGCGCGGCCGCGAGCCTGCTTGCCGCGGCCCCAGCCCGCATTCCCAAGGGACCGACGGAACGGCGATATGACGACGACAGCGGTTGACGACGTGTCCATCGAGGACGACGACCACGCGAGCGGCGCGCGCACCATCGGCGCGGGCCGCGGCCTCGGGCTGCTGCTGGTGATCACCGGCGCGCTGGGCATCCTGGCCGCCTGGGTCATCACCCTGGACAAGTTCGAGCTGCTGAAGGACCCGCACTTCCAGCCGGCCTGCAGCCTCAACCCGATCATCTCCTGCGGCAGCGTCATGCAGAGCAAGCAGGCGGAGGTCTTCGGGTTCCCCAACCCGATGGCCGGGCTCGTCGGCTTCGGCGTGGTCGTGGCGATCGGCATGGCCGTCCTGGCCGGTGCCCGCTTCCGCCGCTGGTACTGGATCAGCCTGAACATCGGCACCGGGCTCGCCGCGGTCTTCTGCATGTGGCTGATGACCCAGTCGCTGTACAGCATCAACGCGCTGTGCCTGTGGTGCACGCTGACCTGGTGCGTGACCATCCTGATGTTCTGGTACACCACCGCGCACAACATCAAGCACGGCATCATCCCGGCCCCCGCGGGCGTGCGGAACGCGGTCGTGGAGTTCCACTGGGTCGTGCCGGTCCTCTGGTACGGCGTGATCGCGCTGCTGATCCTGACCCGCTGGTGGTCGTTCTGGATCAGCCTGCTGTAGGGGAGCTCCGTCCCGCTTCCGGCGGGAAGCCGCCCGCGCCCCGGCCCGTCCTCGACGGTCGCCGGGGCGTTGTCAGTGGGGTGGCATAGGCTCGTGAGCGTGGAGCCCGACCTGTTCACCGCCGCCGCCGAAGAACGCCAGGAGAAGGACCCCGCGGGGTCTCCGCTCGCCGTGCGGATGCGCCCGCGCACCCTCGACGAGGTCGTGGGCCAGCAGCATCTGCTCAAGCCCGGCTCACCGCTGCGCCGCCTGGTCGGGGAGGGCAGCGGAGGGCCGGCCGGACCGTCGTCGGTGTTCTTGTGGGGGCCGCCCGGCATCGGCAAGACGACCCTGGCGTACGTCGTCAGCCAGGCGACGAACAAGCGCTTCGTGGAGCTCTCCGCGATCACCGCCGGTGTCAAGGAGGTCCGTGCGGTCATCGACGGCGCCCGCCGCGCCTCCGGTGGCTACGGCAAGGAGACGGTGCTCTTCCTCGACGAGATCCACCGCTTCAGCAAGGCCCAGCAGGACTCCCTGCTGCCCGCCGTGGAGAACCGCTGGGTCACCCTGATCGCCGCCACGACCGAGAACCCGTACTTCTCGGTGATCTCCCCGCTGCTCTCCCGTTCCCTGCTGCTGACCCTGGAACCGCTCACGGACGACGATCTGCGCGCCCTGCTGCGGCGGGCGCTGACCGATGCCCGCGGGCTGGCCGGGGCCGTCACGCTCCCGGAGGACACCGAGGCGCATCTGCTGCGCATCGCGGGCGGCGACGCCCGGCGGGCGCTGACGGCCCTGGAGGCGGGCGCCGGATCCGCGCTGGCCAAGGGCGAGAAGGAGATCACCCTCCGCACCCTGGAGGAGTCCGTCGACCGCGCGGCGGTGAAGTACGACCGGTCCGGCGATCAGCACTACGACGTCGCCAGCGCGCTGATCAAGTCGATCCGCGGCTCGGACGTCGATGCCGCGCTGCACTACCTCGCGCGGATGATCGAGGCGGGGGAGGACCCGCGGTTCATCGCCCGGCGGCTGATGATCTCGGCCAGCGAGGACATCGGCCTGGCCGATCCGACGGCGCTGCAGACCGCGGTCGCCGCCGCCCAGGCCGTGGCACTGATCGGGTTCCCCGAGGCCCGGATCACCCTGAGCCAGGCCACCATCGCCCTCGCCCTGGCGCCGAAGTCGAACGCCGCCTATCTGGCCATCGACGCCGCGCTGGCGGACGTCCGGGCCGGCAAGGCCGGCGCGGTCCCGCTCCATCTGCGCGACAGCCACTACAAGGGCGCCCAGAAGCTCGGCCACGGCCACGGCTATCAGTACCCGCACGACCTGCCCGGCGGTATCGCGGCCCAGCAGTACGCCCCGGACGAGGTGCACGGCAAGCGCTACTACGAGCCCACCCGCCACGGCGCCGAGGCCCGCTACGCCGACGTGGCGGACCGGGTCCGGGCCCGGCTGCGCGGAGCCTCGGGAGAGCCGCCCGCCGAGTAGCCGCCGGCGGCACCGGCCCCGCAGGCCTGCCGGCGCGGTCTATCGGGTCGCGGCCTCGAAGAGCGTGTGCATCGCCCGGCGCAGCTCGGTCACGTCCCGCACCGGCTCGGGGAAGTCGAAGCGGGCGTCGAAGGAGCGCTGCGCGGGGTCGGTGAAGCGGACCCGCAGCCCGAAGCGGTCCAGGGCCACCGGTACGGCCTTCTCGCGCGCCCCGCAGACCCGGCCGCGCTCGCCCAGCAGCGTGCACAGCCCGCGGACCTGCTCGCCGTGCGCCGCGGCCAGGTGCTGCAGCAGCTCCGCCTCGTGGGCGGCCAGCGGATCGGGCGCGGCGGCCGCGAAGTCGTCCGGCTCGACCGGCCCGGCGCCCCAGAGGTCGTCCACCGCGCCCTCGCCGACCTCCAGACGCAGCATCATCCAGGCGGTCCGCCCGTACAGTCCCGGCGCCGGCTCCGGGTGCAGCGCTTCGCCGAGTCCGAGCAGCTCGCCGACCGGGTGCCGCTCGGCGAGCAGCAGCGCGGCCTCGGCGCGCCGGCCGTTGCGTACGGGGGTCAGCCAGCCGGCCAGCCAGGCCCGGCCGCGGATCCGGTGCGGCACCGAGACCGGTGCCACGTCCGTGATCTCCATCACGGCGGTCAGGTCGTCGTCCTGGGCGTGGGCGGCCGCCCGGGCCGCCGCACAGTCCCCCGGAACCAGCAACAGCACGTCTCCGTCGGGTGTCACGGTCCGGCAGACCGGAGCCGTCAGCCCGGTCTCGTCCCGATCCTCGACTCCGGGGACGTTCAGCGACGCCATACCATGGGATTCGACGAGAGTGCGTACGCGCTCGGCGGCGGTCGGCTGCCGGGCGTCTTCCTTGGGACGCGGCTGACCCGTCCTGGTGCTCTGACCAGCACCGGGCAGGGGGATCCCAGGTCGAAACATGCGTTCTCCTCGCGCTAAGGTAAGCCTCACCTAACTTACATGGAGGAACGTTCCACGTGAACCAGTCGCGTCCCAAGGTCAAGAAGTCGCGCGCACTCGGCATCGCGCTGACTCCGAAGGCCGTCAAGTACTTCGAGGCCCGCCCCTACCCGCCCGGCGAGCACGGCCGCGGCCGCAAGCAGAGCAGTGACTACAAGGTCCGTCTGCTGGAGAAGCAGCGTCTGCGCGCGCAGTACGACATCAGCGAGCGCCAGATGGCCCGCGCCTACGACCGCGCCCGCAAGGCCGAGGGCAAGACGGGCGAGGCCCTGGTGGTCGAGCTGGAGCGCCGTCTGGACGCCCTCGTCCTGCGTTCGGGCATCGCCCGGACCATCTACCAGGCCCGCCAGATGGTCGTGCACGGCCACATCGCGGTCAACGACCGCAAGGTCGACAAGCCGTCCTTCCGCGTCCGCCCCGGCGACGTCGTGATGGTCCGCGAGCGCAGCCGCGAGAAGCACCCCTTCCAGGTCGCGCGCGAGGGCGGTTACGCCCCCGACGGCGAGACCCCGCGCTACCTGGAGGTCAACCTCCAGGCGCTGGCGTTCCGCCTCGACCGGGACCCCAACCGCAAGGAGATCCCGGTGATCTGCGACGAGCAGCTCGTCGTCGAGTACTACGCCCGCTAAAGCGACACCGCGCGGCGCAGCACCACCTCAGCCCGCCGTCTCCCCGCCGCTCGCGGAGGGGGAGGCGGCGGGCTCGTGCGTGGCCGGCGGCGCGAGCCGCACCGCCCGGCGCGGCGCCGGCAGCGCCCCGCCGGCCGGCCGCAGGACCCGGGCCACCGCCGCGTCCAGGTCGAGCCGGCCGCCCTCCCGCAGACAGCGCTCGTAGTCCCCGTCCCCCAGCTCCCGCCGGGCCCGGCCCTCGCACAGCGCGTGCGGCCGGCTGAAGTAGCGCGAGCCGAACAGCGGCAGCCCCACCGACGGCCAGATCCGCCCCGCGGCGCCCTGCAGCACCGCCGCCTCCGCCGCATCGCCCTCGCCCACCGTCACCAGCGCCAGCAGCTCGATCGCCAGCACCGCGCCCAGCAGGTCGTGGAAGGTGTGGTCGATGGCCAGGCACTCCTCCAGCAGCGCCCGGGCCCGCCCGCCCTCGCCCCGCGACCACGCCGCGAAGGCCAGCACGAACAGCGCGTACGCCAGCGTCCAGCGCTCCCCGTGGTCCTGGCACACCTCCCGGACGTCCTCGCACAGCCGCACCGCATCGGCCAGCTCGCCCTGGAAGGCCACCGCCATCGCCAGCTCGACCTGCCCCATCAGCACATTGCTGTTGAGCTCGCCGATCTCCCGGTAGCGCGCCAGCGCCCCGCGCAGCAGCTCCTCGGCCCGCGGCATGTCGTCACAGACCAGCGCGAGACAGCCGGTCCGGTGCAGCGCGTAGGCGGCCGCGGTGGCGTTCCCGGTCCGCTCGGCCTCCTCGCTGCACTCCTGCAGCGCCCCCAGCGCGCCGACGGTGTCCCCTTGGAGCACCGCCACGTAACCGGCCACCCACAGCGCCTTCAGCCGGGCGTCGTCATGGCCGCCGTCCAGCTCCAGCGCCCGGTCCAGCCAGTGCCGGCCCTCCGACAGCCGCCCGCAGCCGACCCAGTAGAACCACAGCGTGCCCGCCAGGTACTGCCCCAGATGCGTCTCGCCGACGCTCTGCAGGCTCTGCTCCAGCGCCACCCGCAGATTGGGCAGCTCCGCCTCGATCCGGGCCGCGATCTCCGCCTGACGCGAACTGAACCAGTCCAGCTCGCACCACGTCGCCAGCCCCAGGTACCAGTCCCGGTGCCGACGCCGCAGCCGCTCGGCGTCCTGCGTCGCCTCCAGCCAGCCGGCGCCGTAGGCCCGTACGGTGTCCAGCATCCGGTAGCGCACCCCGGCCGCGGTCTCCTCGCGGACCAGCACCGACTGGGTGACCAACTCCTCCAGCGTGTCCAGGAGTTCACCGGCCGGCAGCTCCGGGCCCGGGCAGACGTACTCCGCCGCCTCCAGGTCGAACTGCCCGGCGAACACCGACAGCCGCGCCCACAGCAACCGCTCCCCGGGGGTGCACAGTTCATGGCTCCAGCCGATCGCGCAGCGCAGCGTCTGGTGGCGGGGCAGTGCGCCCCTCGCCCGGCCGGTCAGCAGCCGGAACCGGTCGTCGAGCCGGAGCAGCACCTGGTCCACCGACAGCGCGCGCAGCCGCCCGGCGGCCAGCTCCAGGGCGAGCGGGATGCCGTCGAGGCGGTCGCACAGCTCGCCGACCGCGGCCTCGTTGGCCGGCCCGACGGCGAAACCGGGAACGACGGCCGCGGCCCGGTCGGCGAACAGCGCCGCCGCATCGCCCCCGGGCATCGGCGCCAGCGGCAGCAGCTGCTCGCCCGGGATCCCCAGCGGCCGCCGGCCGGCCGCCAGCACCCGCAGCCCCGGCGCGCGGCGCAGCAGTTCGGCGGTCAGTCCGGCGCAGGCGTCGACCAGGTGCTCGTAGCCGTCCAGGACGAGCAGCAGCTCCCGCCCGGCGAGGTGGTCGCAGAGCGCGGTGCGCACCGGGCGGCCGCTGTGGTCGGCCAGCGCCAGCGCCTCGGCGACCGCGTGGTCGAGGAGGTGCGGCTCGCTCAGGGAGGCCAGTTCGACCAGCCACACCCCATCGCAGAAGCGATCCTGCAAGATCGCCGCCCCACGGGAGACCAGCCGGGACTTGCCGACCCCGCCGAGCCCGGTGACGGTCACCAGGCGGGCCGCCCCCACCTGCCGGACCAGCTCGGCCAGCTCGTCGTCGCGGCCGATGAAGCGGTTCAGTTCCGCGGGGAGATTGCCCGGCCCGCCAGGCATCCCGCCCGGCCCTCGGGGCGGCCTCCCCGGCCCTTCCGGACCGTCGGGCAGAGGGCCGGAAGCGGGCGCGGAGCCCGTGAAGCGTCGCATGGCACACGGAGCGTACTCGGCGGGATGCGGACCGTACAATCACCTCTCCGCATTCCGCGGACGCCCCCGTCCCGGCGCGGAGAACTGGGTACGGACGGACAGTCACGGCGCGATAAGGTCAAGGTTGCCGTTCGAGCAGGACGAAACCAGACCAGTCGGAGAGTGGTGCCAACGTGTCCGGTGGAGAGGTGGCCGGGATCCTCGTGGCCGTCTTCTGGGCGATCCTCGTGTCGTTCCTCGCCCTCGTGCTGGTGAGGCTCGCACAGACGCTGAAGGCGACGACGAAGATGGTGGCCGAGGTGTCCGAGCAGGCCGTGCCGTTGCTCGCCGACGCCTCCGCGACCGTCCGCTCCGCGCACACCCAGCTGGCGCGCGTGGACGCGATCGCCGCCGACGTCCAGGAGGTCACCGCCAACGCCTCCGCGCTCTCCTCGACCGTCTCCTCCGCCTTCGGCGGACCGCTGGTCAAGGTGGCCGCGTTCGGCTACGGCGTGCGCCGCGCGATCGGCAAGAAGGGCGCACCCGAACCGAAGCGCACCGTCGTCGTCGGCCGTACCCTGCCCGGCGCCCGCCGCGGCGGGCGCCGCAACCGCCGCTCCAAGGACTGATCATCGCGATGTTCCGCCGCGCATTCTGGTTCACCACCGGCGCCGCCGCCGGGGTGTGGGCCACCAACAAGGTCCACCGAAAGCTGCGCAAGCTGCAGCCCGACAGCCTCGCCGCGCAGGCCGCGGACAAGGCCGTCGAGACCGGACACCGGCTGCGCCAATTTGCATTGGACGTACGCAGCGGAATGGCGGACCGTGAAGAGCAGTTGCACGAGGCACTCGGCCTGAGCAGTCCGGCCGAGGTGCGCGAGCTGCCCGCACCGCGCCGCGCGGTGCTCGAAGGGCACCACCGAACCACGAGAACAACCGGACCGACCGGTCTGACCGGACCGACTGGAAAAGAGGACCACTGATGGAGTCGGCTGAAATCCGCAGGCGCTGGCTGCGCTTCTTCGAGGAGCGCGGGCACACCGTCGTGCCGTCGGCGTCGCTCATCGCGGACGACCCGACGCTGCTGCTGGTCAACGCGGGCATGGTCCCCTTCAAGCCGTACTTCCTCGGCGAGGTCACGCCGCCCTACAAGACGGCCACCAGCGTCCAGAAGTGCGTCCGCACGCCGGACATCGAGGAGGTCGGCAAGACCACCCGGCACGGCACGTTCTTCCAGATGTGCGGCAACTTCTCCTTCGGCGACTACTTCAAGGAAGGCGCCATCAAGCACGCCTGGGAGCTGCTCACCAGCTCGCAGGCCGACGGCGGCTACGGCCTCGACCCCGACCGCCTGTGGATCACGGTCTACCTCGACGACGACGAGGCCGAGCGCATCTGGCACGAGGTCGTCGGGGTGCCCAAGGAGCGCATCCAGCGCCTGGGCAAGAAGGAGAACTACTGGTCCATGGGCGTCCCCGGCCCGTGCGGCCCGTGCTCCGAGATCAACTACGACCGCGGCCCGGAATTCGGCGTCGAGGGCGGCCCGGCCGTCAACGACGAGCGGTACGTGGAGATCTGGAACCTGGTCTTCATGCAGTACGAGCGCGGCGCGGGCACCGGCAAGGAGGACTTCGAGATCCTCGGCGAGCTGCCCAGCAAGAACATCGACACCGGCCTCGGCCTGGAACGCCTGGCGATGATCCTCCAGGGCGTCCACAACATGTACGAGACCGACACCCTGCGCGTCGTCATCGACAAGGCCACCGAGCTCACCGGCGTCCGCTACGGCTCCGCCGACGGCACCGACGTCTCGCTGCGCGTGGTCGCCGACCACCTCCGCACGTCCACGATGCTCATCGGCGACGGCGTCACCCCCGGCAACGAGGGCCGCGGCTACGTCCTGCGCCGCATCATGCGCCGTGCCATCCGCAACATGCGCCTGCTCGGCGCCACCGGCCCGGTCGTCGGCGAGCTGCTGGACGTGGTCATCCGGACCATGGGCCAGCAGTACCCCGAGCTGCTGCAGGACCGCAGCCGCATCGAGACCGTCGCCCTCGCCGAGGAGGCCGCCTTCCTCAAGACGCTGAAGGCCGGCACCAACATCCTCGACACCGCCGTCACGGACACCAAGGCCACCGGCTCCACGGTCCTGCCCGGCGACAAGGCGTTCCTGCTCCACGACACCTGGGGCTTCCCGATCGACCTCACCCTCGAAATGGCCGCCGAGCAGGGGCTCTCGGTCGACGAGGAGGGCTTCCGCCGCCTGATGAAGGAGCAGCGGGAGCGCGCCAAGGCCGACGCCCAGGCCAAGAAGCACGGCCACGCCGACCTCGGCGCCTACCGCGAGATCGCCGACACCGCCGGCGCCACCGACTTCATCGGCTACGCCTCCACCCAGGGCGAGTCCACGATCGTCGGCCTGCTGGTCAACGGCGCCTCCTCGCCGGCCGCCACCGAGGGCGACGAGGTCGAGGTGGTCCTGGACCGCACCCCGTTCTACGCCGAGGGCGGCGGCCAGATCGGTGACACCGGCCGCATCAAGCTGGACAACGGCGCGGTGATCGAGGTCCGCGACTGCCAGAAGCCGGTGCCGGGCGTGTACGTCCACAAGGGCGTCGTACAGGTCGGCGAGGTCACGGTCGGCGCCCCGGCGCACGCCACCATCGACGTGGCCCGCCGCCGGGCCATCGCCCGCGCCCACTCCGCCACCCACCTCACGCACCAGGCGCTGCGCGACGCCCTCGGCCCCACGGCCGCCCAGGCCGGTTCGGAGAACCAGCCCGGCCGCTTCCGCTTCGACTTCGGTTCGCCGTCCGCCGTGCCCACGGCCGTGATGACGGACGTCGAGCAGAAGATCAACGAGGTCCTGGCCCGCGAGCTCGACGTGCAGGCCGAGATCATGTCGATCGACGACGCCAAGAAGCAGGGCGCCATCGCCGAGTTCGGCGAGAAGTACGGCGAGCGGGTGCGCGTCGTCACCATCGGCGACTTCTCCAAGGAGCTGTGCGGCGGCACGCACGTGCACAACACCGCCCAGCTGGGCCTGGTGAAGCTGCTCGGCGAATCGTCCATCGGCTCCGGCGTGCGCCGCATCGAGGCCCTGGTCGGCGTCGACGCGTACCACTTCCTCGCCAAGGAGCACACGGTCGTCGCCCAGCTCCAGGAGCTGGTCAAGGGCCGCTCCGAGGAACTGCCGGAGAAGATCTCGGCGATGCTCGGCAAGCTCAAGGACGCCGAGAAGGAGATCGAGAAGTTCCGCGCCGAGAAGGTGCTCCAGGCCGCCGCCGGGCTCGCCGAGGGCGCCAGGGACGTCCACGGTGTGGCCGTCGTCACCGGCCAGGTCCCGGACGGCACGGCCGCCGACGACCTGCGCAAGCTGGTCCTCGACGTACGGGGCCGCATCCAGGGCGGCCGGGCCGCCGTCGTGGCGCTCTTCTCGGTCGCCAACGGCCGCCCGGTGACGGTCATCGCCACCAACGACGCCGCCCGCGAGCGCGGCATCAAGGCCGGTGACCTGGTCCGTACCGCCGCCAAGACGCTCGGTGGCGGTGGCGGCGGCAAGCCGGACGTCGCCCAGGGCGGCGGCCAGAACCCGGCCGCGGTGCCCGAGGCCATCGAGGCCGTCGAGCGCCTGGTCGCCGAGGCGGCCTGACGCGGGTGAGTGAGATGCGACGCGGCCGGCGCCTCGCGGTCGATGTCGGGGACGCCCGGATCGGGGTCGCCTCGTGCGACCCCGACGGGGTCCTCGCCACCCCCGTCGAGACCGTGCCGGGACGTGACGTCCCGTCAGCGCACCGCCGCCTCAAGGCGATCGTCGAGGAGTACGAACCCCTTGAGGTCGTGGTCGGTCTGCCCCGCTCCCTCAGTGGGGGAGAGGGGCCGGCCGCGGCCAAGGTCCGGGCGTTCGCCCGGGAACTGGCCAGGAACATCGCACCCGTCGGGGTCCGGCTGGTCGACGAGCGGATGTCGACGGTCACCGCGACCCAGGGCCTGCGGGCCTCCGGCGTGCGCAGCAAGAAGGGCCGCTCGGTCGTCGACCAGGCCGCCGCGGTGGTCATTCTGCAGAGCGCGCTGGAAACCGAACGCCTCTCCGGGGAACCTCCGGGCGAGAGCGTCGAAGTGGTCATCTGATCGCGATACGGTAACGTGCCGCGCGATGCGGCGGTGGTTCGAACAGCCGCACGTGCAAGTAGAGGCGGATCGGTACAGCAAGCGCGCTGCCCATACGGAGCGCACCGCCTCTCGGCTCTAGGGGATCGATGACCGAGTATGGCCGGGGCTACGGCTCCGAACCGTGGCACCCCGAGGACCCGCTCTACGGAGACCAGGGGCCCTACGGAGGCCAGGCGCAGCAGCCGCAGTGGGGCGGGCAGCAGTCCGCCCCGCAGCACCACACGGGTCCCCGGCAGCACCACGACAGAGGCTGGGACGGCTCCTCGACCGGGCAGCTGCCGGCGTACGACCCGTACGACCCCTACGCCGCCCAGCAGGCCCCGGCCGATCCGTACGCCGGGGCGGGCCAGGACTACTACGGTCACCAGGACCCGTACCAGCAGCAGCCGCAGCACGGGCATCAGCAGGCACCGCAGCACCAGCAGGTGCCGCACCAGCAGCCGTACCCGCACGAGCAGTACCAGCAGCAGCCCGCCGCGGCACCGTACGAGGACCCCGGGTACGAGAACGCGGCTTACGAGAACGCCGCCTACGAGGACGCCCCGGGCGACGACTGGCGGACCGACCCCGAACGGCCGAGGGAACCGGAGCCG
Source organism: Streptomyces sp. NPDC021749 (assembly GCF_040640655.1). Taxonomy (NCBI): domain Bacteria; kingdom Bacillati; phylum Actinomycetota; class Actinomycetes; order Kitasatosporales; family Streptomycetaceae; genus Streptomyces; species Streptomyces sp. NPDC021749. The sequence goes on from NZ_JBFACE010000007.1 coordinate 15,478, forward strand.
GAGCACGCGTTCTTCGCCGATGACGACGCGGACGAGCACCCCGAGGACGAACCGGGACGGGGCGGCCGCAAACGGAACGGCAAGAAGAACAAACGCCGCAGCGGCACCGCCTGCCTGGTCATGACCCTGGTGTTCGCCGGCGCGGTCGGCACCGTCGGCTATTTCGGCTACGACTTCTTCATGGCCCACTTCGGATCGGCGCCCGATTACGAGGGCGAGGGCTCCGGTTCGGTCCAGGTCGACATTCCAGACGGTTCGCTGGTCGCGGAAATGGGTCAGATCCTCGCGAAAAAGGGCGTCATCAAGAGCGCCGGGGCCTTCACCGAGGCGGCCGAGGACAACAAGAAGGCCACGCTTCTCCAGCCCGGGACGTATTCGCTCCGCAAGCACATGTCCGCGGCCTCGGCCATCGAGCTGATGGCGGACCCCAAGAGCCGCAACGGCCTCACGATCCAGGAGGGGCTCCGGGCGGGCACGGTCTACAAGCTGATCGACAAGAAGCTCAAGCTCAAGCCGGGGACCACCAAGGAGATAGCGCACAGTCAGGCCAAGAACCTCGGGCTGCCGTCCTGGGCCGACGACTCCCCGAAGATCAAGGACCCGCTGGAGGGCTTCCTCTACCCGTCCACCTACAGCGTGGGCGACAAGGCGAAGCCGGCCGCGGTCCTCCGGCAGATGGTGTCGCGGGCCAAGCAGGTGTACGCGAAGTACGACCTGGAAGGCAAGGCGCGCGAGCTCCACCTCTCCTCGCCGCTGCAGCTGCTCACCGTCGCCAGCCTCACCCAGGCCGAGGGCAAGTACAAGCACGACTTCGTCAAGGTCGCGCGCGTCGTCTACAACCGCCTCAAGCCGGACAACACGGAGACCTACGGTCTGCTCGACTTCGACTCGACGGTGAACTACGCCAGGTCCCAGAGCACCCTGGACACCGGCTCCGTCGACGACCTGCGGCACTTCAACGATCCCTACAACACCTACAAGTTCAAGGGACTTCCGCCCGGGCCGATCGGCAATCCCGGCGAGGTGGCGATCAATTCCGCCCTCAACCCCGCCAAGGGCAACTGGTACTACTTCGTCTCGATCAGCCCGGAGAAGACGCTGTTCGCCGAGACGAACGAAGAGCACGAGCGGAACCGCCGCATTTACGAACAGGAACACAAGAAGGCGCAGCAATGAGTCCCACACGCCGTGCGGCGGTACTCGGATCGCCCATCGCGCATTCCCTTTCCCCGGTGCTGCACCGCGCCGCCTATGACGCACTCGGGCTCACCGGATGGGAATACGGCCGGCACGAGGTCGACGAGGCCGCGCTGCCCGGATTCCTCGAAGAGCTCGGGCCGGAGTGGGCCGGGCTCTCGCTGACCATGCCGCTCAAGCGCGCGGTGATCCCGCTGCTCGACGAGATCACCCCCACCGCGGCCTCGGTCGAGGCGGTCAACACCGTCGTCTTCACGCCCGACGGCCGCCGGCTGGGCGACAACACCGACATCCCGGGCCTGCTCGCCGCGCTGCGCGAGCGCGGCGTACAGCAGGTCGAGCGGGCCTCGGTCCTGGGCGCCGGAGCCACCGCCTCCTCGGCCCTCGCCGCGCTCTCCCGCATCTGCACCGGCGAGGTCACCGCCTACGTCCGCAGCGAGGCCCGCGCCGACGAGATGCGGGGCTGGGGCGAACGGCTCGGCGTCACGGTCCGCACCGCCCCCTGGGAGCGGGCCGCCGAGGCCTTCACCGCCCCGCTGACCATCGCCACCACCCCCGCCGGCACCACCGACGCCCTGGCCACCGCCGTCCCGGACCGGCCCGGCACGCTCTTCGACGTCCTCTACGAACCCTGGCCGACCGCGCTCGCCGGAGCCTGGGCCGACCGCGGCGGCGCGGTGGTCGGCGGCCTGGACCTCCTGGTGCACCAGGCTGTGCTGCAGGTGGAGCAGATGACCGGCCGCTCGCCCGCCCCGCTGGCCGCCATGCGCGCGGCCGGCGAGGCCGCCCTCGCGGCCCGCTGAGCCACCGGACGGTTCCGCGCGCGGACACCGGGGTCCGCTTCCTGGACGCGGCGCCGCCGCTCCCGCGTGACGTGGGAGGATCAGGGGGAGACCGTATGCGGATGAGCAGTACTGAGGAGCACCGTTGAGCAGGTTGCGCTGGCTGACGGCGGGGGAGTCGCACGGCCCCGCACTGGTGGCGACGCTGGAGGGCCTTCCGGCCGGCGTCCCGATCACCACGGAGCTGGTGGCGGACGCCCTGGCGCGCCGCCGGCTGGGCTACGGCCGCGGTGCCCGGATGAAGTTCGAGCGGGACGAGGTCACGTTCCTGGGCGGGGTGCGGCACGGCCTGTCGCTGGGCTCCCCGGTGGCGATCATGGTCGGCAACACCGAGTGGCCCAAGTGGGAGCAGGTGATGGCGGCCGACCCGGTGGATCCGGAGGAACTGGCCCAGCTGGCCCGTAACGCCCCGCTGACCCGCCCCCGGCCCGGTCACGCCGACCTGGCCGGGATGCAGAAGTACGGTTTCGACGAGGCCCGCCCGGTCCTGGAGCGCGCCTCGGCGCGGGAGACCGCGGCGCGGGTGGCGCTGGGCGCGGTGGCCCGTTCCTTCCTGAAGGAGACCGCCGGCATCGAGATCGTCTCGCACGTCGTCGAGCTGTGCTCCGTGAAGGCGCCGCAGGGCGTGTACCCGAAGCCCTCCGACGTCGAGAAGCTGGACGCCGACCCGCTGCGCTGCCTGGACGCGGACGCCTCGAAGGCGATGGTCGCGGAGGTCGACCAGGCCCACAAGGACGGCGACACCCTGGGCGGTGTGGTCGAGGTGCTGGCCTACGGCGTCCCCGTCGGCCTCGGCTCGCACGTGCACTGGGACCGCAAGCTGGACGCCCGGCTCGCCGGCGCGCTGATGGGCATCCAGGCGATCAAGGGCGTCGAGATCGGCGACGGCTTCGAGCTGGCCCGGGTGCCCGGCTCCAAGGCGCACGACGAGATCGTGGGCACGCCCGAGGGCATCCGCCGCGTCTCCGGCCGCGCCGGCGGCACCGAGGGCGGCCTGAGCACCGGGGAGCTGCTGCGGGTGCGGGCGGCGATGAAGCCGATCGCGACCGTGCCGCGCGCCCTGAAGACCGTGGACGTCACCACCGGCGAGCCGGCCCAGGCCCACCACCAGCGCTCCGACGTCTCCGCCGTGCCGGCCGCCGGCATCGTCGCCGAGGCGATGGTGGCCCTCGTCCTCGCCGACGCCGTGGTGGAGAAGTTCGGTGGCGACAGCGTGGCCGAGACCCGCCGCAACGTCCGGGGCTTCCTCGACAACCTGGCGATCAAATGACGTCCCCGGTCGTCGTGTTGATCGGCCCGCCCGGTGCCGGTAAGTCCACGGTGGGCGCGCTGCTGGCCGAGCGGCTGGGCGTCGGCTACCGGGACACCGACGCGGACGTCGTCGCCACCGCCGGCCGGCCGATCGCCGAGATCTTCATCGACCAGGGCGAGGCGCACTTCCGGGAGCTGGAGCGGGAGGCGGTCCGCAGTGCGCTCGGCGAGCACCCGGGCGTGCTCGCGCTCGGCGGCGGTGCGGTCCTCGACGAGGGCACCCGGAAACTGCTGACCGGGCTGCCGGTGATCTTCCTCGACGTCGAACTCGCCGACGCCGTCAAGCGGGTGGGCCTCGACGCCCCCCGTCCGCTGCTCGCCGTCAATCCGCGCAAGCAGTGGCGCGAACTGATGGAACGGCGTCGTCCGCTCTACACCGAGGTCGCGCGCGCCGTGATCCCCACGGCGGAGCGCACCCCCGGACAGGTCGCCGAGGCGATCCTGGACGCACTGGAGCTACGGCCGGCCGCGGGCGGTGCCCCGCAGACGGCCCACGAGGAGGAGAACGCATGACGGAGCAGGCCACCCGGATCCAGGTCGGCGGCACCGCGGGCACCGACCCGTACGAGGTGCTCGTCGGGCGGCAGCTGCTCGGTGAACTCCCGGGCCTGATCGGCGACGGCGTGAAGCGGATCGCCGTGCTGCACCCGGAGGCGCTGGCCGCCACCGGTGACGCGCTGCGCGAGGACCTCGCCTCCCAGGGCTACGAGGCGATCGCCATCCAGCTGCCGAACGCCGAGGAGTCCAAGACGGCCGAGGTCGCGGCGTACTGCTGGAAGGCGCTCGGGCAGTCCGGCTTCACCCGCAGCGATGTGATCGTCGGCGTCGGCGGCGGGGCCACCACCGACCTGGCCGGTTTCGTCGCCGCCACCTGGCTGCGCGGGGTGCGCTGGATCGCGATCCCGACCACCGTCCTGGGCATGGTCGACGCCGCGGTCGGCGGCAAGACCGGGATCAACACCGCTGAGGGCAAGAACCTCGTCGGCGCCTTCCACCCGCCGGCCGGGGTGCTGTGCGACCTGGCCGCGCTGGACACCCTGCCGGTGCACGACTACGTCTCCGGCCTGGCCGAGGTCATCAAGGCCGGCTTCATCGCCGACCCGGTGATCCTCGATCTGATCGAGGCGGACCCGGAGGCCGCCAAGCGCCCCGACGGTGCGCACACCGCCGAGCTGATCGAGCGGGCGATCCGGGTCAAGGCCGAGGTGGTCTCCGCGGACCTCAAGGAATCCGGTCTGCGGGAGATCCTCAACTACGGCCACACCCTCGCGCACGCCATCGAGAAGAACGAGCGCTACAACTGGCGGCACGGCGCGGCGGTCTCCGTCGGCATGGTCTTCGCCGCCGAACTCGGCCGGATCGCCGGCCGGTTGGACGACGCCACCGCCGACCGGCACCGCGCGGTGCTGGCCTCCGTCGGACTGCCGCTGACCTACCGGGGTGACCAGTGGCCCAAGCTGCTGGAGACGATGAAGGTCGACAAGAAGTCCCGCGGCGACCGGCTGCGCTTCATCGTCCTGGACGGCCTGGCCAAGCCGACCGTCCTGGAGGGCCCGGACCCGGCCATGCTGCTCGCGGCGCACGCGGAGATCGCCTCATGAGTGGCACGCTGCGGCGCGTTCTCGTGCTGAACGGTCCCAACCTCGGCCGGCTGGGGTCCCGCGAGCCCGATGTCTACGGTGCCACCTCCTACGCCGGCCTCGTCGAGGAGTGCGCCCGGCTCGGCAAGGAGCTGGGCCTGGAGGCCGAGGTCCGGGAGACCAACGACGAGGGCGAGATGATCCGCTGGCTGCACGAGGCCGCCGACGGGGCCGTCCCGGTCGTCATCAACCCCGGTGCGTTCACGCACTATTCGTACGGCATGCGGGATGCGGCCGCCCAGCGCACCGCCCCGCTCATCGAGGTGCACATCTCCAATCCGTACGCCCGCGAGCAGTTCCGCCACACCTCGGTCATCGCGGCCGTGGCCAGCGGCACGGTAGCCGGATTCGGCATCGGCTCGTACCGCCTCGCGCTCCGCGCGCTGGCCGAGGAACTGAACGACTGACGCGTCCCCACGGGCGCTTCGGGCCCGCCCCCGGCCGTTCACGTGGTGCGCGCCGGGGGTAGGAGGTCCCCCGGCGCGCCGCCGGGAGGGTACCGTTCGCAAGCAGTACCACCCCACGCCGGCGGCCGTGGGCCCAACGGCCCCTGGGGGCCGGTGGGTTACCGCACGGCGCACCGGGCAGTCCGGCCCGGCGCCGTGCCCCGCACCACGTCGACCGCACGAGACGGAGAGCCACCGGATGCAGTACGCAGTGGGGGCTCCGCTGCCGCCGCCCCACGGGCAGGCATCAGGACCCGGGGCCGCCATGCACTGGACGCCCAGCCCGGGACGGCCCACCCCGCCCACCTCGCCGCCGGCCCCGCCGGCCGCCCCGCCCGCGCCCGCGGCCCCGCCGCCCGTGCAGCAGCCCGCCCCGCAGCCCGGCTGGCACGGTCCCGCGCCCCAGCAGGCCCCGGCGCCCAGCGGGCACAGCAACGACATCACCGGCCATGTCCAGTTGCCGCCGGGCGCCCCGGTGCCGCTGCCGAGCCCGCCGTCCGACCCGGCCGCGCCGGACGCCGCGCACGCCGCCGTCGCGGTGCTGCTGATCGGCCCGGCCGGCGCGGGCAAGACCAGCGTCGCGCGCCACTGGGCCGACACCCGCCGGGTGCCGACCGCGCACATCAGCCTGGACGACGTCCGCGAATGGGTCCGGGCCGGTTTCGCCGACCCGCAGTCCGGCTGGAACGACCACTCCGAGGCGCAGTACCGCCTGGCCCGCCGGACCTGCGGTTTCGCCGCGCGGAACTTCCTCGCCAACGGCATCTCCTGCATCCTCGACGACGCGGTCTTCCCGGACCGTCCGGTCGTCGGCCTGGGCGGCTGGAAGCGCCACGTCGGTCCCGGTCTGCTGCCGATCGTGCTGCTGCCCGGCCTGGAGATCGTGCTGGAGCGCAACGCCCGGCGCACCGGCAACCGCCGGCTGTCGGACGAGGAGGTGGCCAGGATCCACGGCCGGATGGCCGGCTGGTACGGCTCGGGCCTGCCGATCATCGACAACTCCCAGCACGACGTCGCCACGACGGTGCGGGTGCTGGACGACGTGGTCGCCCGCTCGCTGGCCAGCCCGCCCAGCTGGTAGCCGCCGCAGGGCGCCTTCCGGCTGGTGGTCCCCCGGGCGGCCCCCTCGACCGGCCGCCGCGGGGGAGCCGCCGTACGCTTGCGATATGTCCGAGTTGTACGCGGCCCGACGCACGCGGCTGCGCGACCGCTGCGCCGCAACCGGAAGCGCCGCCGCCCTGATCTCGCGCCCCGCGAACGTCCGCTACCTCACCGCCTGCGCCCCACCGGGCGCCGCTCTGCTGCTGGGCCCCTCCGACGACGTCCTGCTGTGCGGCAGACCGCTGAGCGGCGATCCGTCCGAGGGGCGGCCGGTGGACGACGTGCGGGTGTCGGTGCTGCCCGGCCGCGGCGGTGATCCGGTCGTGGCCGGCGCCGACCTGGCCGCGAAGGCCGGTGCGGACACCCTCGCCGTCGAGGAGCACCATCTGACCGTCACCCGGCACCGGGCGCTCTCCCAGGTCGCACCGCAGCTCCGGCTGGCCGATCTGGCCTGTGCGGTCGAGGCCCAGCGGCTGGTCAAGGACGACGACGAGATCGCCTGTCTGCGGATCGCCGCGGAGATCGCCGACCAGGCGCTCGGCGAACTGCTCGAATCGATCCTGGTGGGCCGCACCGAACGGCATCTCGCGCTGGAGCTGGAGCGCCGGCTGGTGGACCACGGGGCGGACGGCCCGGCCTTCCCGACCTCCGTGGCGACCGGTCCGAACTCCGGCCGTCCGGGGCACCTGCCCACCGACCGGCGGGTCGAGGAGGGCGACTTCCTCAGCGTCTGCCTCGGGGCGAACTACCGCGGCTACCGCTGCGAGATCGGCCGCACCTTCGTCATCGGCACCACCCCCTCGGACTGGCAGATCGAGCTGTACGATCTCGTTTTCGCAGCCCAGCGGGCCGGCCGGGAGGCGCTCGCGCCGGGGGTGGAGTGCCGCGAGGTGGACCGGATCACCCGGCATGTGCTCGATGCGGCGGGGTACGGCGAGCGGCTCGGGCCGTGGACCGGGCACGGCGTGGGGCTCGAAATCGATGAGGACCCGCAGTTGTCCCCGGCCGCCATGGGTAAACTGGACGCTTGCGTGCCGGTCACCGTCGAGCCGGGGGTTCACATCCCGGGCCGTGGGGGTGTCCGGATCGACGACACACTCGTCGTCCGCCCCGAGGCGGACGGCGGGCCCGAGCTACTCACGATCACGACCAAGGAGCTGCTCGCACTCTGAGCCGCAGCGGCTCGGTGGGCGTCGCTCCGGGTCCCACCACCTGCAGTCCAGGAGATTCCGCAACCGTGGCATCCACGAACGACCTCAAGAACGGCATGGTGCTCAAGCTCGAAGGCGGCCAGCTCTGGTCCGTCGTCGAGTTCCAGCACGTCAAGCCCGGCAAGGGCCCGGCCTTCGTCCGCACCAAGCTCAAGAACGTGCTCTCCGGCAAGGTGGTGGACAAGACCTTCAACGCCGGTGTGAAGGTCGAGACGGCCACCGTCGACAAGCGCGGGATGCAGTTCTCGTACATGGACGGCGACTACTTCGTCTTCATGGACATGGACACCTACGACCAGCTGCACGTCGACCGCAAGGCCGTCGGCGACGCCGCCAACTTCCTCATCGAGGGCTTCGAGGCCGTCGTCGCGCAGCACGAGGGCGAGGTGCTCTACGTCGAGCTGCCGGCCGCCGTCGAGCTCACCGTCCAGGAGACCGAGCCTGGCGTCCAGGGCGACCGCTCCACCGGCGGCACCAAGCCCGCCACGCTGGAGACCGGCCACCAGATCCAGGTCCCGCTCTTCATCACCACCGGCGAGAAGATCAAGGTCGACACCCGCACGAGCGACTACCTCGGCCGGGTGAACAGCTAACCGTGGCTGCCCGCAGCAAGGCCCGTAAGCGCGCGTTCCAGATCCTCTTCGAGGCCGATCAGCGCGGCGCCGACGTGCAGTCCGTGCTCGCGGACTGGATGCGGCACGCCCGGACCGACCCCCGGCAGCCGCCGGTGAACGAGTACACCCTCCAGCTCGTCGAGGGGTACGCGGACCACATCGTCCGCATCGACGAGCTGATCTCCACCTACGCGGTCGACTGGGACCTGGACCGGATGCCGGCGGCCGACCGCTCGATCCTGCGTCTCGGGGCCTACGAACTGCTCTGGGTGGACGACACACCGGACGCGGTGGCGATCGACGAAGCCGTGCAGCTCGCCAAGGAGTTCTCCACGGACGACTCGCCGGCCTTCGTCAACGGCCTCCTCGGCCGGCTGAAGGAGCTGAAGCCGGGTCTGCGGCGCGAGGCGCAGTAGCCGGCGCCGCGGACCGCGCGGCAGAGCATGCGAACGGGCCCGGAGCGCGCAGTGACGCTCCGGGCCCGTTCGCATGCCCGCACCGGCGCCGGGGTACGACGGCAAACGGAACCGCCGCCCCGGGGTCCGGAGCGGCGGTACGTTTCTGCAGATGACCGGAGAGGCTCAGATCTCCTCGTGGGACACGGCGCGACGGGCGTCGGCGTCGAGCACGCCCCAGCTGATCAGCTGCTCGGTCAGCACCGAGGGCGACTGGTCGTAGATGACGGCAAGGGTCCGCAGGTCGTCCTGGCGGATCGAGAGGACCTTGCCGTTGTAGTCACCGCGCTGGCTCTGGATCGTGGCGGCGTAGCGCTGCAGCGGGCCGGCCTTCTCCTGCGGGACGTGGGCCAGGCGCTCCAGGTCCAGCACCAGCTTCGGCGGCGGCTCGGCCGCACCGCCCGGTGTGGTGCCCGGCAGCAGTTCCTGCACCGGAACGCCGTAGAAGTCCGCCAGCTCGGCAAGGCGCTGCACGGTGACGGCACGGTCGCCGCGCTCGTACGAACCGACCACCACGGCCTTCCAGCGACCCTGGGACTTCTCCTCGACGCCGTGAAGGGAGAGGCCCTGCTGGGTGCGGATGGCGCGGAGCTTGGCCCCGAGCTGTTTGGCGTATTCGCTGGACATATAGCTCCCCAGACAGCTGTATCGACATGCGGCTCCGCCGCGTGGCTGGTAACTCACTGTGAGGTTACGCAGCGTAATCTCGGTTCGTCAAGCGGAATGGGCCAGACCCTCACCCGTCAGGGGTGCAGACGGGCCAGCAGAGGGGTCCTGGTAGCCTGACTGCGTAATCCGACGTCCTTTAAGGTCCGTCCCGTGAGGCGGAGAAGGAGGTCCGTTTCGTATGGACGCAAACAGCTCCGAAGCGGGAGCCCGGCTCCCCGCGCGGCCGGTGCTCGAAGGCCCGGACATCGCGCGCATGCTCACCCGCATCGCCCACGAGATCGTCGAGCGCGCCAAGGGCGCGGACGACGTGGTGCTGCTGGGTATCCCCACCCGTGGCGTCTTCCTCGCCCGGCGGCTGGCCGCCAAGCTCCAGGACATCACCGGCCGCACGGTCCCGGTGGGCTCGCTCGACATCACGATGTACCGCGACGACCTGCGCCTGGGCCCGGCCCGGACGCTCGCCCGCACCGACATCCCCGCCGAGGGCATCGAGGGCCGGGTCGTCCTGCTCGTCGACGACGTCCTGTTCTCCGGACGCACGATCCGCGCCGCCCTGGACGCCCTGGGCGACATCGGCCGGCCGCGCGCCGTCCAGCTGGCGGTCCTCGTCGACCGCGGCCACCGCGAACTGCCGATCCGCGCCGACTACGTCGGCAAGAACCTCCCCACGTCGCTGCGGGAGGCGGTCAAGGTCCAGCTGACCGAGGAGGACGGCCGGGACGCCGTGCTGCTCGGCCTCAAGCAGACCGCCCCGGCCGGCGAGCGCTAGCGCACCGCTGACGGACCCGGTGACCCCGGGCCCGCAGGCATGCCTGCCTGACGGACATTCCCGTACACCTCCCTACACACGGAGAAAACCGGATGAAGCGCCACCTCATCTCGGCCGCCGACCTCACCCGCGACGACGCCGTGCTGATCCTCGACACCGCCGAGGAGATGGCCCGGGTCGCCGACCGGCCGATCAAGAAGCTCCCCACCTTGCGCGGACGCACGGTCTGCAACCTCTTCTTCGAGGACTCCACCCGCACCCGGATCTCCTTCGAGGCCGCCGAGAAGCGGCTCTCCGCGGACGTCATCAACTTCGCGGCCAAGGGATCGAGCGTGTCCAAGGGCGAGTCCCTCAAGGACACCGCGCAGACCCTGGAGGCGATGGGCGTCGACGCCGTCGTCATCCGGCACGGCGCCTCCGGTGCCCCCTACCGGCTCGCCAACTCCGGCTGGATCGACGCCCCCGTCATCAACGCCGGCGACGGCACCCACCAGCACCCCACCCAGGCCCTGCTCGACGCCTTCACCATGCGCCGCCGGCTGATCGGCCCGGACGCCGGGATCGGCCAGGACCTGTCCGGCCGGCGCATCACCATCGTCGGCGACGTCCTGCACAGCCGGGTGGCCCGGTCCAACGTCGACCTGCTGCACACCCTCGGCGCCGAGGTCACCCTGGTCGCCCCGCCCACCCTGGTGCCGGTCGGCGTCGAGACCTGGCCCTGCGAGGTGTCGTACGACCTCGACGGCGTGCTGCCCAAGTCCGACGCCGTGATGATGCTGCGGGTCCAGCGCGAGCGGATGAACGCCGCGTTCTTCCCCACCGAGCGCGAGTACTCGCGCCGCTACGGCCTGGACGGCGACCGCATGGCGCGGATGCCCGGGCACGCCCTCGTGATGCACCCCGGCCCCATGGTCCGCGGCATGGAGATCACCGCCGAGGTCGCCGACTCCGGCCGCTGCACGGCCGTCGAGCAGGTCGCCAACGGCGTCAGCATCCGGATGGCCGTCCTCTACCTGCTCCTGGGCGGCAACGAGCCCGCCGTGACCAACCCCCGTACCGAGGAGAAGTAAGACCCATGAGCAAGATCCTGATCCGTGGTGCGAAGGTGCTCGGCGGCGAGCCGCAGGACGTCCTGATCGACGGCGAGTTCATCGAGGCCGTCGGCACCGGGCTGAGCGCGGAGGGCGCCGAGGTCGTCGAGGCCGGCGGCAAGGTCCTCCTCCCCGGCCTGGTCGATCTGCACACCCACCTGCGCGAGCCCGGCCGGGAGGACTCCGAGACCGTCCTCACCGGCACCCGCGCGGCCGCCTCCGGCGGCTACACCGCCGTCTTCGCCATGGCCAACACCTTCCCGGTCGCCGACACCGCCGGCGTCGTCGAGCAGGTCTACCGGCTCGGCCAGGAACACGGCTACTGCGACGTCCAGCCGATCGGCGCCGTCACCGTCGGCCTGGAGGGCAAGAAGCTCGCCGAGCTCGGCGCCATGCACGAGTCCGCGGCCGGCGTCACCGTCTTCTCCGACGACGGCAAGTGCGTCGACGACGCGGTGATCATGCGCCGGGCCCTGGAGTACGTGAAGGCGTTCGGCGGCGTCGTCGCCCAGCACGCCCAGGAGCCGCGGCTGACCGAGGGCGCCCAGATGAACGAGGGCATCGTCTCCGCCGAGCTGGGCCTGGGCGGCTGGCCGGCGGTCGCCGAGGAGTCGATCATCGCCCGGGACGTGCTGCTCGCCGAGCACGTCGGCTCCCGCGTGCACATCTGCCACCTCTCGACCGCCGGGTCCGTGGAGATCGTGCGCTGGGCCAAGTCCCGCGGCATCGACGTCACCGCCGAGGTCACCCCGCACCACCTCCTCCTCACCGACGAAATGGTGCGCACCTACAACCCCGTCTACAAGGTCAACCCGCCGCTGCGCACCGAGCGCGACGTGCTGGCCCTGCGCGAGGCGCTGGCCGACGGCACGATCGACATCGTCGCCACCGACCACGCGCCGCACCCCCACGAGGACAAGGACTGCGAGTGGGGCGCCGCGGCCATGGGCATGGTCGGCCTGGAGACCGCGCTCTCCGTCGTCCAGCACACGATGGTCGACACCGGGCTGCTGGACTGGGCCGGCGTCGCCGAGCGGATGTCCTTCCGGCCCGCGCGGATCGGCCGCCTGGAGGGCCACGGCCGGCCCATCTCGGCAGGTGAGCCCGCCAACCTCACCCTGGTCGATTCCGCTTACCGTGGAGAGGTGGACCCCGCGGGCTTCGCCTCCCGCAGCCGCAACACCCCCTACGAGGGCCGTGAGCTGCCGGGACGCGTCACCCACACCTTCCTGCGGGGCCGGGCAACGGTCGTCGACGGGAAGCTGGCGTGACTCCTCCACTCATCCACCTGGCCGAGGCGCAGCGGTCCGCTCCGGTCACCGACTGGGCGGCACGGCTCGGCTGGGTCGCCGGCCTGCTGGTCCTCGTCGTCTTCGTCTACTGGCTGATGCGCCAGGGCTGGAAGTGGCGCGGCACCCTCCAGAGCTACCTGCCCGAGCTGCCGTCCGCCCCTGACGACCTGGGAGAGGCGAAGCTGACCCTCAGCGGGCGCTACCACGGCTCCACCACCGCAGGGCAGTGGCTCGACCGGATCGTGGCCCACGGCCTGGGCACCCGCAGCCGCGTCGAGCTGACCCTGACCGACCGGGGCCTGGACGTCGTACGGCCGGGCGCGACGGACTTCTTCGTACCGGCCGCCGCACTGCGCGGTGCCCGCCTCGACAAGGGCATCGCCGGCAAGGTCCTCACCGAGGGCGGCCTGCTCGTCGTCACCTGGCAGCACGGGGACCGGGAGATCGACTCCGGCTTCCGCTCCGACCGGGCGGAGGAACACCCCGCCTGGGTCGAGGCCCTCACCGCACTGAGCACCACCCCCACCACCCGAAACACCACCGAGCAGAGCGAAACGGAAGGCGCACGATGACGACCTCCACCAGGGGAAGCTCCTCTCAGAGGAACAAGGCGCTTCCCGCCGTACTTGTCCTGGAGGACGGCCGCACCTTCCGCGGCCGTGCCTACGGGGCCGTGGGGGAGACCTTCGGCGAAGCGGTGTTCTCCACCGGCATGACCGGCTACCAGGAGACGCTGACCGACCCCTCGTACCACCGCCAGGTCGTCGTCATGACCGCCCCGCACATCGGCAACACCGGGGTCAACGACGAGGACCCCGAGTCCCAGCGGATCTGGGTCGCCGGTTACGTCGTCCGCGACCCCGCCCGGATCCCGTCCAACTGGCGCTCGGTGCGCTCCCTGGACGAGGAACTGACCGCCCAGGGCGTGGTCGGCATCAGCGGCGTCGACACCCGCGCGCTCACCCGCCACCTGCGCGAGCGCGGCGCCATGCGGGTCGGCATCTTCTCCGGCGACGCGCTGCCCGACGAGGGCACCATGCTCGCCAAGGTGCGCCAGGCCCCCGAGATGAAGGGCGCCGACCTCTCCGCCGAGGTCGCCACCAAGGAGACGTACGTCGTCCCGGCGATCGGGGAGAAGAAGTTCACCGTCGCCGCCGTCGACCTCGGCATCAAGGGCATGACCCCGCACCGCATGGCCGAGCGCGGCATCGAGGTGCACGTCCTGCCCGCCACCGCCACCGTCGAGGACATCTACGCGGTCGACCCGGACGGCGTGTTCTTCTCCAACGGCCCCGGCGACCCGGCCACCGCCGACCACGCGGTCTCCGTCATGCAGGGCGTCCTCACGCGCAAGACCCCGCTCTTCGGCATCTGCTTCGGCAACCAGATCCTCGGCCGCGCGCTGGGCTTCGGCACCTACAAGCTCAAGTACGGCCACCGCGGGATCAACCAGCCGGTCCAGGACCGCACGACCGGCAAGGTCGAGGTCACCGCGCACAACCACGGATTCGCCGTCGACGCCCCGCTCGACAAGGTTTCCGACACCCCCTTCGGCCGCGCCGAGGTCTCCCACGTCTGCCTCAACGACGACGTGGTGGAGGGACTGCACCTCCTCGACCAGCCGGCCTTCAGCGTCCAGTACCACCCCGAAGCCGCCGCGGGTCCGCACGACGCCGCGTACCTCTTCGACCGCTTCGTATCCCTGATGGAGGGCCAGCGTGCCTAAGCGCACCGATATCCAGTCCGTCCTGGTCATCGGCTCCGGCCCGATCGTCATCGGCCAGGCCGCCGAGTTCGACTACTCCGGCACCCAGGCCTGCCGGGTCCTCAAGTCCGAGGGCCTGCGCGTCATCCTGGTGAACTCCAACCCGGCGACGATCATGACCGACCCGGAGATCGCCGACGCGACCTACGTCGAGCCGATCACCCCGGACTTCGTCGAGAAGATCATCGCCAAGGAGCGCCCGGACGCCCTGCTGCCCACCCTGGGCGGCCAGACCGCGCTCAACACCGCCATCTCGCTGCACGAGGCCGGCACCCTCGACAAGTACGGCGTGGAGCTGATCGGCGCCAACGTCGAGGCGATCCACAAGGGCGAGGACCGCGACCAGTTCAAGGAGGTCGTCGAGGCCGTCCACGCCAAGATCGGCCACGGCGAGTCCGCCCGCTCGGTCATCTGCCACTCCATGGACGACGTCCTGGCGGGCGTCGAGGAGCTCGGCGGCTACCCCGTCGTCGTCCGCCCGTCCTTCACCATGGGCGGCGCCGGCTCCGGCTTCGCGCACGACGAGGACGAGCTGCGCCGGATCGCCGGCCAGGGCCTCACGCTCTCCCCGACCACCGAGGTGCTCCTGGAGGAGTCCATCCTCGGCTGGAAGGAGTACGAGCTGGAGCTGATGCGCGACAAGAACGACAACGTCGTGGTCGTCTGCTCCATCGAGAACTTCGACCCGATGGGCGTGCACACCGGCGACTCGATCACCGTCGCCCCGGCGATGACGCTCACCGACCGCGAGTACCAGATCCTGCGGGACATCGGCATCGCCGTCATCCGCGAGGTCGGCGTCGACACCGGCGGCTGCAACATCCAGTTCGCGGTGAACCCCGAGGACGGTCGCGTGATCGTCATCGAGATGAACCCGCGGGTGTCGCGCTCGTCGGCCCTCGCCTCCAAGGCGACCGGCTTCCCGATCGCGAAGATCGCCGCCCGTCTCGCCGTCGGCTACACCCTCGACGAGATCCCGAACGACATCACCGAGCAGACCCCGGCCTCCTTCGAGCCGACCCTCGACTACGTCGTCGTCAAGGTGCCGCGCTTCGCCTTCGAGAAGTTCCCGGCCGCCGACGCCGCGCTGACCACCACCATGAAGTCGGTCGGCGAGGCCATGGCCATCGGCCGCAACTTCCCCGAGGCACTGCAGAAGGCGCTGCGCTCCCTGGAGAAGAAGGGCAGCCAGTTCGACTTCGCCGGCGCACCGGGCGAGAAGGCCGCCCTGCTGGAGAAGGCCCAGGTCCCCACCGACGGCCGGATCAACACCGTCATGCAGGCGATCCGGGCCGGTGCCACCCCCGAGGAGGTCTTCGACGCCACGAAGATCGACCCGTGGTTCGTGGACCAGCTCTTCCTGATCAAGGAGATCGCCGACGAGATCGCCGGCGCCGACAAGCTCGGCCCGGAAATCCTCGCGGACGCAAAGCGCTACGGCTTCTCCGACGCCCAGATCGCCGCGGTCCGCGGCCTTCGCGAGGACGTCGTGCGCGAGGTCCGGCACGCCCTCGGCGTCCGCCCGGTCTACAAGACCGTCGACACCTGCGCCGCCGAGTTCGCCGCCAAGACCCCGTACTTCTACTCGTCCTACGACGAGGAGAGCGAGGTCGCCCCGCGCGAGAAGCCTGCCGTGATCATCCTCGGCTCCGGCCCCAACCGCATCGGCCAGGGCATCGAGTTCGACTACTCCTGCGTCCACGCCTCGTTCGCGCTCAGCGACGCCGGCTACGAGACCGTGATGGTCAACTGCAACCCGGAGACCGTCTCGACGGACTACGACACCTCCGACCGCCTGTACTTCGAGCCGCTCACGCTTGAGGACGTGCTGGAGATCGTGCACGCCGAGACCCAGGCCGGGCCGGTCGCCGGCGTCATCGTCCAGCTCGGCGGGCAGACCCCGCTGGGCCTGGCGCAGGGGCTCAAGGACAACGGCGTGCCGATCGTCGGCACCTCGCCCGAGGCCATCGACCTCGCCGAGGAGCGCGGGGCCTTCGGCCGGGTGCTCACCGAGGCCGGACTGCCCGCGCCCAAGTACGGCACCGCCTTCTCCTTCGACGAGGCCAAGCGGATCGCCGCCGAGATCGGCTACCCGGTCATGGTCCGGCCGTCCTACGTCCTCGGCGGCCGCGGCATGGAGATCGTCTACGACGAGCCGTCGCTCGGCGAGTACCTCACCCGGCACGCCGGCCTGATCGACCGCCACCCGGTCCTCATCGACCGGTTCCTGGACGACGCCATAGAGATCGACGTCGACGCGCTCTACGACGGCCAGGAGCTCTACCTCGGCGGCGTCATGGAGCACATCGAGGAGGCCGGCATCCACTCCGGCGACTCCGCCTGCGCACTGCCCCCGATCACCCTCGGCGGCTTCGACATCAAGCGGCTGCGCGCCTCCACCGAGGCCATCGCCAAGGGCGTGGGCGTCCGCGGCCTGATCAACATCCAGTTCGCGATGGCCGGCGACATCCTCTACGTCCTGGAGGCCAACCCCCGCGCCTCCCGCACCGTCCCCTTCACCTCGAAGGCGACCGCGGTACCGCTGGCCAAGGCCGCCGCCCGGATCTCGCTCGGCGCCACCATCGCCGAACTGCGCGCCGAGGGCCTGCTGCCGAAGACCGGCGACGGCGGCACCCTGCCGCTGGACGCGCCGATCTCCGTCAAGGAGGCCGTGATGCCGTGGAGCCGGTTCCGCGACGTCCACGGCCGCGGCGTGGACACCGTCCTCGGCCCGGAGATGCGCTCCACCGGCGAGGTCATGGGCATCGACTCGGTCTTCGGCACCGCCTACGCCAAGTCGCAGGCCGGGGCGTACGGCGCGCTGCCCACCAAGGGACGGGCGTTCGTCTCCGTCGCCAACCGGGACAAGCGCTCGATGATCTTCCCGGCGCGCGAGCTGGTCGCGCACGGCTTCGAGCTGCTCGCCACCTCCGGCACGGCCGAGGTGCTGCGCCGCAACGGCATCAACGCCACCGTCGTGCGCAAGCAGTCCGAGGGCGAGGGCCCGAACGGCGAGAAGACCATCGTCCAGCTGATCCACGCCGGCGAGGTCGACCTGATCGTCAACACCCCGTACGGCACCGGCGGCCGCCTCGACGGCTACGACATCCGTACGGCGGCGGTGGCCCGCTCCGTGCCCTGCCTGACCACGGTCCAGGCCCTCGCGGCCGCCGTCCAGGGCATCGAGGCGATGAACCGCGGCGACGTGGGCGTCAGGTCCCTCCAGGAACACGCGGAACACCTGACCGCGGCCCGCGACTAGCAGCCCGTGAGGGGGACACAGCGAACCGCCGCTGTGTCCCCCTCTTCGTGAGGACACACCACCATGTACCAGCTCTTCTTCCGGCTCTTCTTCACGCGCATGGATCCCGAGCGGGCCCACCACCTGGCCTTCGGCTGGATCCGGCGGGCCGCGCAGGTCCCCGTGCTGCGCACCTTCCTCGCCGCCGCCCTCGCCCCGCGCTACAAGGAACTGCGCGTCGAGGCGTTCGGCCGCCGGATGCACGGCCCGTTCGGGCTGGCCGCCGGCTTCGACAAGAACGCGGTGGCCATCGACGGCATGACCATGCTCGGCTTCGACCACGTCGAGATCGGCACGGTCACCGCCCAGCCGCAGCCCGGCAACCCCAAGAAGCGCCTGTTCCGGCTCGTACCGGACCGCGCGCTGATCAACCGCATGGGCTTCAACAACGACGGCTCCGCGTCCGTCGCGGCCCGTCTGGCGGCCCGCACCCCGGTCTTCCCGACCACCCTCGGCGTCAACATCGGCAAGACCAAGATCGTCCCGGAGTCCGAGGCGATCGGCGACTACGTCACCTCCACCGAGCGGCTGGCCCGCCACGCCGACTACCTGGTCGTCAACGTCTCCTCGCCGAACACCCCCGGGCTGCGCAACCTGCAGGCGGTCGACCACCTGCGGCCGCTGCTGACCGCGGTCCGCGAGGCCGCCGACCGCACGGTCACCGACCGCCGGGTCCCCCTGCTGGTCAAGATCGCCCCCGACCTGGCCGACGAGGACGTCGACGCGGTCGCCGACCTGGCCGTCGAACTCGGCCTGGACGGCATCATCGCCACCAACACCACCATCGCCCGCGAGGGCCTGGGGCTGACGTCCGACCCGGCCCTGGTCGCGGAGACCGGCGGCCTCTCCGGCGCGCCCGTCAAGCAGCGCTCCCTGGAGGTGCTGCGCCGCCTCTACGCCCGCGTCGGCGACAAGATCACGCTGGTCGGCGTCGGCGGGATCGAGACCGCCGAGGACGCCTGGCAGCGCATCCTCGCCGGCGCCACCCTCGTCCAGGGCTACAGCGCCTTCATCTACCAGGGCCCGTTCTGGTGCCGCTCGATCCACAAGGGCCTGGCCGCGCGCCTGCGCACCAGCCCGTACGCCACCCTCGCCGACGCCGTCGGCGCCGAGCACAAGAAGGTGACCGCATGACCGACCCCTTCGGGGCGCGACTGCGCCGTGCCATGGACGAGCGCGGCCCGCTCTGCGTGGGCATCGACCCGCACGCCTCGCTGCTGGCCGACTGGGGCCTGAACGACGACGTCGCGGGCCTGGCGCGGTTCACCCGCACCGTCGTCGAGGCGCTCGGCGAGCACGTCGCCGTCTTCAAGCCACAGTCCGCGTTCTTCGAGCGGTTCGGCTCGCGCGGCCTGGCCGTGCTGGAGACCGCCGTCGTCGAGGCCCGCGAGCGCGGCGCACTGGTGCTCATGGACGCCAAGCGCGGCGACATCGGCTCCACCATGGCGGCTTACGCCGAGACCTATCTGCGCCCGGACTCGCCGCTGTTCTCGGACGCCCTGACGGTCTCGCCGTACCTCGGCTACGGCTCGCTGAAGCCGGCCGTCGACCTGGCGCGGGAGAGCGGCGCGGGACTGTTCGTGCTGGCGCTGACCTCCAACCCGGAGGGCGCCGAGGTCCAGCGCGCGGTCCGCGAGGACGGCCGCACCCTCGGGGCGACGATGCTCGGCCACCTCGCCGCCGAGAACGCCGGCGCCGAGCCGCTGGGCTCCTTCGGCGCGGTGGTCGGCGCCACCCTCGGCGATCTCTCCTCGTTCGATCTGGCGATCAACGGTCCGCTGCTGGCCCCCGGCATCGGCGCGCAGGGCGCCACCCCGGCCGACCTGCCGACCGTCTTCGGCGCCGCGGCCGGCAACGTCCTCCCCAGCGTGAGCCGGGGGGTCCTGAAGCACGGTCCGGACGCCGCCGGACTGCGCGCCGCGGCGGACCGATTCACCGAGGAAGTGCGCACCGCGCTCGATCAAGCCCCGTAAGTCGGGGAGTTTGGTCCCGAATTGTCCTGGTCAGCAGAGTCTGACCAGGACTTTTCGTCTGTTCTCGCTGACTCCGGCGCGCTCGGCCGCTAGTCTCCGTCGAGAGCAGTGCACGCAAGCGCGTTGCTCGTTGCTCCGCAGGTGCGGGGCGACTAGGTTCCACACCGGTCCGTATCCGACAGTTCGACATCCGAGGTGACGTAGGCGTGGCTCTTCCGCCCCTTACCCCTGAACAGCGCGCAGCCGCGCTCGAGAAGGCCGCCGCGGCTCGCCGGGAGCGCGCCGAGGTCAAGAATCGGCTCAAGCACTCCGGTGCTTCCCTCCATGAGGTCATCCAGCAGGGCCAGAAGAACGACGTCATCGGCAAGATGAAGGTCTCGGCCCTCCTGGAGTCCCTGCCGGGCGTCGGCAAGGTCCGCGCCAAGCAGCTCATGGAGCGGCTCGGGATCTCCGAGAGCCGCCGCGTCCGGGGCCTTGGCTCCAACCAGATCGCGGCACTGGAGCGCGAATTCGGCAGCAGCGCTTCCGGCTGAATTTTCCGGCATCGCCGGGAAGCTGGAATAATCGCTGCATGAGTTCTGCAGTCTCCCGGGGGACGACCCCCGCCGGCCCCCCGGCCAGACAACCGCGACTGACCGTGCTCTCCGGCCCCTCAGGGGTCGGCAAGAGCACGGTCGTCGCGCATATGCGCAAGGTCCACCCCGAGGTCTGGCTCTCGGTTTCGGCCACCACCCGCACCCCGCGACCCGGGGAGCAGCACGGCGTCCAGTACTTCTTCGTCGACGACGAGGAGTTCGACAAGCTGATCGCCAACGGTGAGCTGCTCGAATGGGCCGAGTTCGCCGGCAACCGCTACGGCACCCCGCGCCAGGCGGTCCTGGACCGCCTGGAGGCCGGCGAGCCGGTCCTGCTGGAGATCGACCTGCAGGGCGCCCGCCAGGTCCGGGAGTCCATGCCCGAGGCCCAGCTGGTCTTCCTCGCCCCGCCGAGCTGGGAGGAGCTGGTCCGCCGGCTCACCGGCCGGGGCACGGAGGCGCCCGAGGTCATCGAGCGCCGCCTGGAGGCCGCCCGGGTCGAGCTGGCCGCGGAGAAGGAGTTCGACGTGACGTGTGTCAACACCTCCGTCGAGGACGTGAGCCGTGAGCTGCTAGCCTTGATGCTGCATCGATCCGGGGACAAGAGCACCAGCGGCTGACCCCGCGGAGCCGCTCGGCTCCGGACGCACAGACTTTGCGCCGGCCCGTACGACGGCCGGGCGCATGCCACCCAGGCTTCATCCCCTTTCGGAAGGTAGAGAGTGTCCTCTTCCATCACCGCTCCCGAGGGCATCATCAACCCGCCCATTGATGAGCTTCTCGAGGCCACCGACTCGAAGTACAGCCTCGTGATCTACGCCGCCAAGCGCGCGCGCCAGATCAACGCGTACTACTCCCAGCTCGGCGAGGGCCTGCTGGAGTACGTCGGCCCGCTCGTGGACACCCACGTCCACGAGAAGCCCCTGTCGATCGCGCTGCGCGAGATCAACGCGGGCCTGCTGACCTCCGAGTCCATCGAGGGCCCGGCCCAGTAAGCAGCGTTACGTTCATCCAGGGCCCGGCGGCGCGTCCGCCGGGCCCTTGGTGTGTCATAGGGGCATACAGGCGCTACGGACGTAGTGCGGACCGGGAGCTCGGGGAGCGGCGAAGCGATGGACAAGCGGGAGCGGGAGCGGCCCAGGGTCGTCCTGGGGGTCAGCGGCGGGATCGCCGCGTACAAGGCGTGCGAGCTGCTGCGCCGGCTGACCGAGTCCGGGCACGACGTCCGGGTGGTGCCGACCGCCTCGGCGCTGCACTTCGTCGGCGAGGCCACCTGGTCCGCGCTGTCCGGCCACCCGGCCACCACCGAGGTCTGGGAGTCCGTCCACGAGGTCCCGCACGTCCGCATCGGCCAGGCCGCCGACCTCGTCGTGGTCGCCCCGGCCACCGCCGACATGCTGGCCAAGGCCGCCCACGGCCTCGCCGACGACCTGCTGACCAACACGCTGCTGACCGCCCGCTGTCCGGTGGTCTTCGCGCCCGCGATGCACACCGAGATGTGGGAGAACCCGGCCACCCAGGAGAACGTCGCCACGCTGCGGCGCCGCGGCGCGATCGTCGTCGAGCCCGCGGTCGGCCGGCTGACCGGCGTCGACACCGGCAAGGGCCGGTTCCCGGACCCGGTGGAGATCTTCGCCCTCTGCCGCCGGGTGCTGGCCCGCGGGGTCCAAGGCGCCACCGTGGCGGACCTCGCCGGACGCCACGTCGTGGTCAGCGCCGGCGGCACCCGCGAGCCCCTGGACCCCGTGCGCTACCTGGGCAACCGGTCCTCCGGGAAGCAGGGCTACGCGCTCGCGGCCACCGCGGCCGCGCGCGGTGCCCGGGTCACGCTCGTCGCCGGCAACACCGAGCTGCCCGACCCGGTGGGCGTGGACGTGGTCCCGGTCGGCACCGCCAGGCAGCTGCGGGAGGCCGTGCTGAAGGCCGCCGCGGACGCCGACGCCGTGGTCATGGCGGCCGCGGTCGCCGACTTCCGGCCCGCCGTCTACACCACCGCCAAGATCAAGAAGGTGGAGAACCAGGAGCCGGAGCCGCTGGTGCTGGTCCGGAATCCGGACATCCTCGCCGAGCTGTCCGCCGACCGCGCCCGCCCCGGCCAGGTGGTGGTGGGATTCGCCGCGGAGACCGACGACGTGCTCGCCAACGGGCGCGCCAAGCTCGCCCGCAAGGGCTGTGACCTGCTGGTCGTCAACGAGGTCGGCGAGCACAAGGCGTTCGGCTCGGCCGAGAACGAGGCGGTGGTCCTGGCGGCCGACGGCACCGAGACCCCGGTCCCGTACGGTCCGAAGGAAGCCCTGGCGGACACGGTGTGGGACCTGGTCGTCCCCCGGCTGGCCGAGAATCGCCGCTGATTCCGCACCTCCTCTCCTCTTTCACCCCACCGGCCCCACAAAATCGGGCGTGTTCCCTTGACCACGTCGCCCCCGCGCGTGATCGTCCTACCGTGAGGTGTGGTGTCCCAGGTCACGGGGGGTCCAGAAATCGAGACCGCGTGCCCGAACGCCGCATACGACCGATAAACTGGCGAGTGGATCGGGCCGAGCGCAGCTCTCGGCCCTTCCGCCCATGATCAGCCAGCAGCCGCTGCAACCCCAGGGAGCGATGTGTCCCGCCGCCTGTTCACCTCGGAGTCCGTCACCGAGGGCCACCCCGACAAGATCGCTGACCAGATCAGCGACACGATCCTCGACGCGCTCCTGAAGGAGGACCCCACCTCCCGGGTCGCCGTCGAGACGCTGATCACCACCGGCTTGGTCCACGTGGCCGGCGAGGTGACGACCAAGGCGTACGCCGACATCCCCAACCTCGTCCGCAACAAGATCCTTGAGATTGGTTACGACTCGTCCAAGAAGGGCTTCGACGGCGCCTCCTGCGGCGTCTCGGTCTCCATCGGCGCGCAGTCCCCGGACATCGCGCAGGGCGTCGACACCGCGTACGAGAACCGCGTCGAGGGCGACGACGACGAGCTGGACCGGCAGGGCGCGGGCGACCAGGGCCTGATGTTCGGCTACGCCTGCGACGAGACGCCGGAGCTGATGCCGCTCCCGATCTACCTCGCGCACCGCCTCTCGCGCCGGCTGTCCGAGGTCCGGAAGAACGGCACCATCCCCTACCTCCGCCCCGACGGCAAGACCCAGGTCACCATCGAGTACGACGGGAACAAGGCCGTCCGCCTCGACACCGTCGTGGTCTCCTCGCAGCACGCCAGCGACATCGACCTCGACTCGCTGCTGGCTCCCGACATCCGCGAGTTCGTCGTCGAGCACGTCCTCAACCAGCTCGTCGAGGACGGCATCAAGCTGGACACCGACGGCTACCGCCTGCTGGTCAACCCCACCGGCCGCTTCGAGATCGGCGGCCCCATGGGCGACGCCGGCCTGACCGGCCGCAAGATCATCATCGACACCTACGGCGGTATGGCCCGCCACGGCGGCGGCGCCTTCTCCGGCAAGGACCCGTCCAAGGTCGACCGCTCGGCCGCCTACGCCATGCGCTGGGTCGCCAAGAACGTGGTCGCCGCCGGCCTCGCCGCCCGCTGCGAGGTCCAGGTCGCGTACGCCATCGGCAAGGCCGAGCCGGTCGGTCTCTTCGTCGAGACCTTCGGCACCGCCACCATCGACACGGACAAGATCGAGCAGGCCATCACCGAGGTCTTCGACCTCCGCCCGGCCGCGATCATCCGCGACCTCGACCTGCTCCGCCCGATCTACTCCCAGACCGCCGCCTACGGCCACTTCGGCCGTGAGCTGGAGGACTTCACCTGGGAGAAGACCGACCGCGTCGAGGCGCTGAAGAAGGCCGCGGGGCTGTAAGCACCGCATCGTCCCGGCCCCGGCCCCGTACCGCCCCGCGGTACGGGGCCGGCGGCGTTCCCGGGGCCGCCGGCGGCCGCGCCGCGGCCCGGCCCGTTGTCGGTGCGGTCTGCTAAGACTGGTGCTGTGAGCAGTGAGAACGGGCGGAACCCGGGGGAGCGGGGCGAGCAGCTGGCCCTCATCAGGGAGACCGTCCGGGAGACCAGGGCGGAGCGCGCCAAGCCGCGGACGTGGCGGGGCGCGCAGCTCGCCGACGCCCTGCCGGTGGCCCGGGTCCTGGTCGACAAGGGCCCGGTCCATCTCGACAAGCTGTGGGACTACGCCGTTCCCGCCGCCATGGACGCCGAGGCCCGGCCCGGCGTGCGGGTCCGGGTGCGGTTCGGCGCGGGGACCGGCCGGGTGCGCGAGGGCCGGCGCGAGGGCGGCGGGCTGCTCGACGGCTATCTCGTCGAGCGGATCGCGGAGTCCGACTACCGCGGCCCGCTGGCCGCGCTCGCCCAGGTCGTCTCGCCCGAGCCGGTGCTCAGCCCGGAGCTGCTGGCGCTGTGCCGGGCGGTCGCCGACCGGTACGCCGGTTCGCTCGCCGACGTCCTCCAGCTGGCCGTTCCGCCGCGCCACGGCAAGGCGGAGGCGGAGCGCTTCCCGGCGCCGCCGCCCCCGCCCGCGCGGCCCGCTCCGGGCAGCTGGGCGCGGTATCCGGACGGGCCGGCGTTCCTGGACGCCCTCGCGGGCGGGGGCGCGCCGCGCGCCGTGTGGACCGCGCTCCCGGGGCCGCGGTGGCCCGTGGAGCTGGCCGCGGCGGTGGCGGCGACCCTGGCGTCCGGCCGCGGCGCCCTGGTCGTGATGCCCGACGGACGGTCGGCGGCGCGGGTGGACGCGGCCCTGACCCAGCTGGTGGGGCAGGGGCTGCATACGCTCCTGGTGGCGGATTCCGGTCCCGAGGAGCGGTACCGCCGCTGGCTGGCCATACGCCGCGGCGCGGTCCGGGCAGTCATCGGCACCCGCGCCGCGATGTACGCCCCGGTCGCCGACCTCGGGCTCGTCGCCATCTGGGACGACGGCAACTCCAGCCACAGCGACACCAACGCCCCGCATCCGCACGCCCGGGACGTCCTCCTGCTCCGCGCGGTGCACGAGAAGGCCGCCTGCCTGGTCGGCGACCTGAGCCGCACGGTCGAGGCCACCCAGCTCGTGGAGAACGGCTGGGCCCGGCCGCTGGAGGCCGGCCGCGAACAGCTCCGCACGGCGGCCCCGTTGGTCCGCACCGTCGACGACGTCGAGGCCGCGCGCGACGAGGCGGCACGGGCGGCCCGCCTGCCGACGCTCGCCTGGCGGACGGCCCGCGCCGGGCTGGCCCGCGGCCCGGTGCTGGTGCAGGTGCCCCGCCGGGGCTACGTCCCCCGGCTGGGCTGTGAGCGCTGCCGGGAGCCGGCCCGCTGCCGGACGTGCGCCGGGCCGCTGGAGGCGAGGAGCAACGACACCGCGCTGTGCTGCAGTTGGTGCGGTCGGGAGGCACCGGCCTGGCAGTGCACCGAATGCGGTGGACAGCGGCTGCGGGCACGGGTCGTCGGGGCCCGGCGCACGGCCGAGGAACTGGGCCTGGCCTTCCCGGGCGTGCCGGTGCGCACCTCGGGCCGGGACCACGTCCTGGACTCGGTCCCGGACCGCCCCGCCCTGGTCGTCTCCACGCCCGGTGCCGAGCCGGTCGCCGAAGGCGGCGGTTACGCGGCCGCGTTGCTGCTCGACGGCTGGGCGCTGCTCGGGCGGGCGGACCTGCGGGCCGGGGAGGAGGCGCTGCGGCGCTGGCTGGGCGCCGCGTCGCTGGTGCGCGGCCAGGCGGAGGGCGGCACGGTCGCGGTGATCGCCGAGCCGACGCTGCGGCCGGTGCAGGCGCTGGTGCGCTGGGACCCGGCCGGGCACGCGGTGCGGGAGCTGGCCGAGCGGGCCGAGCTGGGGTTCCCGCCGGTGTCCCGGATGGCCTCGGTGACCGGCCGGCCCGAGGATGTCGCCGAGCTGCTGCGGACGGCCGAACTCCCGCCGGGCGCCGAGGTGTTGGGGCCGGTTCCGCTGCCGGTGCCGGACCCCGGGCGGCCGCGCCGGCCGGGTGATCCGCAGCCCGGTGAGCAGTGGGAGCGGGCGCTGGTGCGGGTGCGGCCGGGCCAGGGTGCGGCGCTCGCCGCGGCGCTCAAGGCGGCGCGGGCGGCCAGGCTGGTCAAGCGGGAGGGCGCGGCGGTGCGGGTCCGGATCGATCCGCCGGACCTGGGCTGATCGCGCGGCGGGGCGCGTCGGTCGGGCCCGGGGGCTGCCGGGGTGCCGGGTTCGCGACCGGTGCGGGGGCGGGCATGACGCCGCCCCGGGACCGAGGTCGGCAGGCGGTCCCGGGGCGCTGGCGAGGATGCCGGGCGGCCGGCGTGGGGGAGGGTTCAGCCGTTGCGCGGGCCGGGGAAGGCGCCCGGGCGGCTCGGCTCTTCGCGGGAGGCCGCGGCGGGCTGGCCGGGCATGGAGCGGGCGGCGGGCACGGACGGCGCGCCGGACAGCCCGGTGGTCACGCTCATCGCGCGGGGCGCGGAGGACTCCGACGTCCGCACCGCGGGTTCGGCGCCGTCCGCGGCGGGCTGGGCGGCGGCCCGGCGGGCACCGTAACGGCGGTGCACCGCCTGCTTGGTGACACCGAGCGCGGAGCCCACCGCGTCCCACGAGAACCCCAGCGAACGGTCGAAGTCGACCGCGGCCGTGACGAGCGTCTCGACGCTGTCCCGCAGTTCCTGGGCGAGGCGCACGGTCGGCGCGGGCGCGCGTCCGTAGACGACGAAGCCCGCGGACGGTCCCGTGCGCCGCGGCCGGTAGACGTTGCCCAGCTGAGCGGTCAGCGTGCGCAGTGCGTCCACCTGCCGGCGGACCCGCTCGATGTCCCGCACCAGGAGATGCAGGCTGGCGCGCGCCTGGGCGTCGTGGGTTGCGTGGTCGGCCATGAGCAAGCCTCTCGAACCGGCGTGGAATGGGGAAAAAGGAAAGCGATCGGGCCGCCGAAGCGGCCCGGTTCGGGTCAATGCTGTTTGACCAACGCGACAGGAGTGGCTCTGGTCACGGTATGGGGGCGTACGAGCTTCCGTGCGAGGCGCGGGAAATGTCGTACGCCCCCTGGGAACGGCGCCCCCCGCCCAGGCCAAGGCCCATAGACTGGTGTGTCGTTCCGCTGCGTGTGAGAGGTAGTCCGCCACCCATGAGGCTTGTCTTCGCCGGCACCCCCGAGGTCGCCGTCCCCTCCCTCGATGCCCTGATCGCCTCCGACCGGCACGAGGTCGTGGCCGTCGTGACCAGGCCCGACGCGCCCGCGGGACGCGGCCGGAAGCTGGTGGCCAGCCCGGTCGCGGAGCGTGCGGAGGAGGCCGGCATCGAGGTGCTCAAGCCGGCCCGGCCGCGGGACGAGGACTTCCTGGCCCGGCTGCGGGAGATCGCCCCGGACTGCTGCCCGGTGGTGGCCTACGGTGCCCTGCTGCCCAAGGCGGCGCTCGACATTCCCGCCAAGGGGTGGGTGAATCTGCACTTCTCGCTGCTGCCGGCCTGGCGCGGCGCGGCGCCGGTGCAGCACGCGGTGCTGGCCGGCGACGAGGTCACCGGCGCCTCGACCTTCCAGATCGAGGAGGGGCTCGACTCCGGCCCGGTGTACGGGGTGTTGACCGAGGAGGTCCGGCCGGCCGACACCAGCGGCGATCTGCTCACCCGGCTCGCGTTCGCCGGCTCCGGCCTGCTCGTCGCGACCATGGACGGCATCGAGGACGGCACCCTGACACCGGTGCCGCAGCCCGCCGAGGGCATCTCCCTCGCGCCGAAGATCGAGGTCGAGGACGCCAAGGTGGACTGGGCGGCGCCGGCCCTGCGGGTGGACCGGGTCATCCGCGGCTGCGCGCCCGCGCCCGGCGCCTGGACGGTCTTCCGCGGTGAGCGCCTGAAGCTGATGTCCGCCAGGTCCGCCGCGGGCCACGCCGAACTCTCCCTCGCGCCCGGCGAACTCGCCGTCACCAAGAAGGCGGTGTACGTGGGCACCGGCAGCCACCCGGTCGAACTGGTCTGGGTCCAGCCGCAGGGCAAGAAGCCGATGCAGGCCGCGGACTGGGCGCGCGGCGTACGCATCGAGGCGGGCGAACGGCTCGGCGGCTGACGCCGCCCGCTCGGCCCCGGCGGATCCCAGTGGGTGGAATTCCCGGGCCCCTCGTGGGGAGCGGTTTGTATCCTCGGCGGCGCCACCTGAACGACGCGCCGCCCCCGCGGCGCGGCCCCTGGGAAAGGAAGCACCATGACCACCGAGCTGAGCCCCGACGCGGCGGCCGGTCTCGTCGAGCAGGCCCGCCAGGACTACCAGGAACTCGCCGGACGAGGGCTCTCGCTCGACCTCACCCGCGGCAAGCCGGCACCGGAACAGCTCGACCTCGCCATGGACCTGCTGAGCCTGCCCGGCGGACGGCACACCTCGGCGGACGGCACGGACGTGCGCAACTACGGCGGGCTGCAGGGCCTGCCCGAGCTCCGGGAGATATTCGCCGGGCTGCTCCAGGTCCCGGCCGGGCAGCTGCTCGCGGCCGGCAACTCCAGCCTGGAGCTGATGCACGACTGCCTGGTGCACGCCCTGCTGGGCGTGCTGCCGGGCGCCGCCTCGCGCTGGGCGGACCAGGAGCGCATCGCGTTCCTGTGCCCGGTGCCCGGTTACGACCGGCACTTCGCGCTCTGCGAGCGGTTCGGGATCGAGATGATCCCGGTGCCGATGACCGACGAGGGCCCGGACATGGCGGCCGTGGAGCGGCTGGTCGCCGAGGACCCCGCGGTCAAGGGCATCTGGTGCGTACCGAAGTACAGCAACCCGACCGGCGTCAGCTACAGCGACGCGACCGTGGCGCGGCTCGCCGCCATGCCCACCGCCGCGCCCGATTTCCGGATCTTCTGGGACAACGCGTACGCCGTCCACCACCTCACCGACGAGCCGGTCGAGATCGCCGACCTGCTCGCCGCCTGCGCCGAGGCCGGCAACCCGGACCGGGCGTTCGTCTTCGGCTCCACCTCGAAGATCACCGCGGCCGGCGCCGGCGTGGCCTTCTTCGGCTCCTCGCCCGCGAACGTCGCCTGGCTGCTCGGCCACAACGCCAAGCGGTCGATAGGCCCGGACAAGGTCAACCAGCTGCGGCACGCGATCTTCCTGCGCGACGCCGACGGGGTGCGCGCCCACATGGAGCGCCAGCGCGCCCTGCTGCAGCCCAAGTTCGAGGCGGTGGGGCGGATCCTTCAGAAGGAGCTCGGCGGGACCGGGCTCGCGACCTGGACCACGCCCAAGGGCGGCTACTTCGTGACCCTGGAGGTCCCGGACGGCTGCGCCAAGGAGGTCGTCCGCCGGGCCGCCGAGGCGGGCATCAAGCTCACCCCGGCCGGCGCCACCCACCCGTACGGCGACGACCCGCGCGACGCGGTCATCCGGATCGCGCCCAGCTACCCCGGTCTCGCCGAGCTGGAGCAGGCGATCGAGGGCCTCGCCGTCTGCGTCCGGCTCGTCGGCCACGAGCGGCGGGCCGGGTAGGGCCGTCCGCGGGTCCGGGCCGGCGCAGGGAGGCGTTCTGCGGCGGCCCCGGGCCCGCGTAGGCTGGGACGGATCCCTCATCCGGGACCCCGCAGACCGCATGTCGTATCCGGAGCACCTTTTCTGTGAGCCAGCCCCAGCCCCGCCGCCGTCCCGGCAAGCCGCATCGCCGTCCGAAGAAGGACCCGGTCAGGATCCTCGCGTTCGAGGCGCTGCGGGCCGTCGACGAGCGGGACGCCTACGCCAACCTCGTCCTGCCGCCGCTGCTGCGCAAGGCGCGCGAGGGCGGGGACTTCGACGCCCGGGACGCGGCGCTGGCGACCGAGCTGGTCTACGGCTCGCTGCGCCGGCAGGGGACGTACGACGCGATCGTCGCCCGGTGCGTGGACCGGCCGCTGCGCGAGGTCGACCCGCCGGTCCTGGACGTGCTCACGCTCGGCGCCCACCAGCTGCTCGGCACCCGCATCCCCACGCACGCCGCGGTCAGCGCGAGCGTCGAGCTGGCGCGGGTGGTGCTGGGCGACGGGCGCGCCAAGTTCGTCAACGCGGTGCTGCGCAAGGTCGCGGCGGACGACCTGGACGGCTGGCTGGAGCGGATCGCCCCGGACTACGACGAGGACCCCGAGGACCACCTCGGCCTGGTGCACGCCCATCCCCGCTGGATCGTCTCGGCCCTGTGGGACGCCCTCGGCGGCGGCCGGGCCGGTATCGAGGACCTGCTGGAGGCGGACAACGAGCGCCCCGAGGTGACGCTGGTCGCACGGCCCGGGCGGGCCACCGCCGAGGAGCTGCTGGCCGCGGCCGGCGAGCAGGGCGCGCTGCCGGGCCGCTGGTCGCCGTACGCGGTCCGGCTCGCCGAGGGCGGTGAGCCCGGCGCGCTGGACGCGGTGCGCGAGGGCCGCGCCGGCGTGCAGGACGAGGGCAGCCAGCTGGTCGCCCTGGCCCTGGCGAACGCGCCGGTCGAGGGCACCGACCGGGCCTGGCTGGACGGCTGCGCCGGCCCCGGCGGCAAGGCCGCGCTGCTGGCCGCGCTGGCCGCCGAGCGCGGTGCCGCCCTGCTGGCCTCGGAGAAGCAGCCGCACCGCGCCCGTCTGGTCGCCCGGGCCCTGGACGGCAACCCCGGCCCGTACGCGGTGATCACCGCCGACGGCACCCGCCCGGCCTGGCGGCCCGGCAGCTTCGACCGGGTCCTGATGGACGTCCCGTGCACCGGCCTGGGCGCGCTCCGCCGGCGCCCGGAGGCCCGCTGGCGGCGCCGCCCCGAGGACCTCGACGGCTTCGCCCCGCTCCAGCGCGAGCTGCTGCGCCAGGCGCTCGCCGCGGTGCGCATCGGCGGCGTGGTCGGCTACGCGACGTGCTCGCCGCACCCGGCCGAGACCCGGGCCGTGGTGGAGGACGTCATCAAGGGCCGCGGCGGCCCGGCGGTGGCGGTCGAATGGGTCGACGCCCGCCCGCTGATGCCCGGCGTCCCGGCGCTCGGCGACGGCCCGGACGTCCAGCTCTGGCCCCACCTGCACGGCACCGACGCGATGTACCTGGCACTGCTGCGCCGCACCGGCTGACCGGGCGGCGGGCGGGGGCGGGCCGCGGCCGGCCGGCCTCCGGCCCCGTCCCGCCTCCGACCGCTCGGGGACAGGGCGCCATACTGGGTGCATGGCCTTGATCAACCCCAGCATCCTGTCCGCAGACTTCGCCCGGCTCGCCGAGGAGGCGAAGGCCGTCGAGGGCGCCGACTGGCTGCACGTCGACGTGATGGACAACCACTTCGTCCCGAACCTCACGCTGGGCGTGCCGGTCGTCGAGTCGCTGCGCAAGGCGACGGACACCCCGCTCGACCTGCACCTGATGATCGAGGACCCGGACCGCTGGGCGCCGCAGTACGTCGAGGCCGGGGCGGGGTCGGTGACCTTCCACGCCGAGGCGGCCGCCGCGCCGGTGCGGCTGGCGCGGGAGATCCGGGCCAAGGGCGCGCGGGCGTCGATGGCGCTCAAGCCGGCCACCCCCATCGAGCCGTACGAGGACCTGCTCCCCGAGCTCGACATGCTGCTGATCATGACCGTGGAGCCCGGCTTCGGCGGCCAGGCGTTCCTGGACATCATGCTGCCCAAGATCCGCCGCACCCGTGAGCTGATCTCCCGGCACGGTCTGGAGCTGTGGCTCCAGGTGGACGGCGGGGTCTCCGACGCCACCATCGAGCGGTGCGCGGAGGCCGGCGCCGACGTCTTCGTGGCCGGTTCCGCGGTCTACGGCGCGGACGACCCCGCCAAGGCGGTGCGGGATCTGCGCGAGAAGGCCGAGGCGGCGACCGCGGGGGCCGGCTGGGCCTGCGCACACTGAATTCCGGCCAACGGGGGCGGGCGGCAAGGCCGTTGCCGGCCACGGAAATCCCTCCGTGGCGGGGCCGAGCCGCCAATTGTCCGTGGCGCAACCAACCGTTCACGAGGGTCGCGGCGGTCAAGGTCCCCGTTGCCGCCGGGTTTCTGAAAGGATGAGCAAAGACTCGATCAGATGCGCAAAAGGGGAGAATTTCGTGGTAGCCAGCCGCCCACAGTCCGGAATGGGCCCTGCCGAGCTGGTGCAGGCCGCGGCCATGGCCCGCCGTTTCTATCTTGAGGGCAAGTCGAAGATCCAGATCGCGGAGGAGTTCGGCGTCAGCCGGTTCAAGGTCGCGCGAGTGCTGGAGACGGCGCTGGAGCGTGATCTCGTACGGATCGAGATCCGGGTGCCCTCCGAGCTGGACGCCGAGCGCTCCGACGCCCTGCGGGCCCGCTACGGCCTGCGGCACGCCGTGGTCGTCGAGTCGCCCGCGGACGCTCCCCCCGCCTTCGGCGGCCAGACCCCGCCCGACGACGCCGCCGACCCCGAGAACCTCGGTGAGGTCGCCGCCGACCTGCTCGGCGAGCTCGTCAACGAGGGCGATGTGCTCGGGCTCGCCTGGGGCCGTTCGACCATCCACATGGCGGCCGCACTGCACCGGCTGCCGCCCTGCACGGTCGTCCAGCTGACCGGTGTCTACGACGCGGGCACCGCCGACCGCGGCTCGGTCGAGGCGGTGCGCCGCGCGGCCGACGTCTCCGGTGGCGAGGCGCACCCGATCTACGCGCCGATGCTGCTGCCCGACTCGGCGACCGCCGAGGCGCTGCGCCGGCAGACCGGCATCGCCCGCGCCTTCGACTACTTCGACAAGGTCACCGTCGCCTGCGTCTCCATCGGCTCCTGGGAGCCGGGCGTCTCCACGGTCTACGACATGCTGTCCGAGCAGGAGCGCGAGCACTACGCCTCGCTGGGCGCGGCCGCCGAGATGTCCGCGCACCTCTTCGACGCCGAGGGCCGCCGGATCGGCCGGGACCTGGGCGAGCGCTGCATCACCGTCGAGGCGGACCGGCTGCGCCGCATCCCGGAGGTCGTCGCCATCGCGGGGGGCCGGCGCAAGGCCGCGGCGATCGGCGCGGTGCTGCGCTCCGGGCTCGTGACGAGCCTGGTCACGGACACCGCGGCGGCCGACCACCTGCTGCTGGAGACCGGCCCCGGGCCGCGCCCCGCGCTGGACCGGGCGGACCCCGACGGGTCGTGAGCCCGGCCGCCGCCGGCGGGCCGCACCGCCCGGCGGTCATCGGCGGGCGGCCCGGGCGGGCCTGTGGCAGCATCGGCCCATGGTGATCCGCCCCGTCCCGCGCCGTGCCGCCGCCGTCCTCGGCGCGCCGCCCGCCGGGCTGCTGCCCGTGCTCGGCGGACGTACCACCGGCCGGGCCGGACAGGGGAGTTCGGCCGCCCCGCCGCACTCCACCGCCACCGCCGGCGGGCCGTTGGCCCGTCCCCGGACCGTCACGGCGGTGCCGCGGTGACCGGGCCGGAGCCGGCGGCCGTGCCGCGGCCGCTCGCGGCGGTGCTCGACGGGCGGACGCCGGCCGGGGTGCTGCCCTGGCCCGCCGACCGGCCGGTGGCCGAGGCGCTGGCCGCCGCGCGGGACGCCGGCTGGACCGGTGCGGCGCTGGACCTGGAGGGCGTCGCGGACAAGGCCGCCTTCATGGACCGGTGCGCCGGCGCGCTGCGGCTGCCCGACTGGTTCGGCCGCAACTGGGACGCGCTCGCCGACTGCCTGACCGACCTCTCCTGGTGCCCGGCCGACCGCGGGCGGCTGCTGGCCGTCACGGGCTGGCAGGGTTATGCGGCCGCCGTGCCCGAGGACTGGGCCGTGGTGGAGTCCGTGCTGGCGGACGCGGTGGGTTTCTGGCGCGACACCGGCACCGGGCTGGCGGTGATCCTGGTCAGGGGCCGGGGCCGCCGGGAAGCGCCCTGACGCGGGGCCGGGCGGTCGCTCCGGCCGCCTTGGCGGATCGCACACATGGCCGGGTCCGGGGGTAGGACATTCGTATGAGCCCTGGTCAGGGCCCGTATCCTGGGCTATATGCGATTCCTGAATCCGAAGAACGGCGCGCTCGAAGAGAGTTCTTCGGTGCCCTACGACCTGACCTACGACGACGTGTTCATGGTGCCCGGCCGCTCCGCCGTGGGCTCCCGCCAGGGCGTCGACCTGGCCACGCCCGACGGGACGGGAACCACCATCCCGCTGGTGGTCGCCAACATGACGGCGATCGCCGGCCGCCGGATGGCCGAGACCGTCGCCCGCCGCGGTGGCCTGGTCGTCATCCCGCAGGACATTCCGATCGACGTCGTCACCGACGTCGTGACCTGGGTCAAGCGCCGCCATCTGGTCCTGGACACGCCGATCGTGCTGTCCCCGGTCGCGACCGTCGCGGACGCCCTGGCGCTGCTGCCCAAGCGGGCGCACGGCGCGGGCGTCGTCGTCGAGGGCGGCCGTCCGGTCGGCATCGTCACCGAGCACGACCTGGCCGGGGTGGACCGCTTCACCCAGGTCGCCGAGGTCATGTCCAAGGACCTGCTGGTCTTCGACGCGGACATCGACCCGCGGGAGGCCTTCAACCGCCTCGATGCCGCCAACCGCAAGCTCGCGCCCGCGGTCGACGCCGACGGCATGCTGGTCGGCGTGCTGACCCGCAAGGGCGCCCTGCGCGCCACCCTGTACACCCCCGCCACCGACGCCAACGGCAAGCTGCGGATCGCGGCCGCCGTCGGCATCAACGGCGACGTGGCCGGCAAGGCCAAGGCGCTGCTGGAGGCCGGTGTGGACACGCTCGTCGTGGACACCGCGCACGGCCACCAGGAGTCCATGATCAGCGCGATCAAGGCGGTCCGGGCGCTGGACCCGCAGGTGCCGATCGTGGCCGGCAACATCGTCGCCGCCGAGGGCGTGCGCGACCTGATCGAGGCCGGCGCGGACATCATCAAGGTCGGGGTCGGCCCCGGCGCGATGTGCACCACCCGGATGATGACCGGTGTCGGCCGGCCGCAGTTCTCCGCGGTGCTGGAGTGCGCCGCCGAGGCGAAGAAGTACGGCAAGCACGTCTGGGCCGACGGCGGCGTGCGGCACCCCCGCGATGTCGCCATGGCGCTGGCCGCCGGCGCGTCCAACGTCATGATCGGCTCCTGGTTCGCCGGCACCCTGGAGTCGCCCGGCGACCTCCAGCACACCGCCGACGGCCGCCCGTACAAGGAGAGCTTCGGCATGGCCTCCGCCCGTGCGGTGCAGCGCCGGACCAGCGAGGAGTCGGCGTACGACCGGGCCCGCAAGGCGCTCTTCGAGGAGGGCATCTCGCACTCGCGGATGTTCATCGACCAGGCCCGCCCGGGCGTCGAGGACCTGATCGACTCGATCATCGCGGGCGTCCGCAGCTCCTGCACGTACGCGGGCGCGGCCACCCTGGAGGAGTTCGCCGAGAAGGCCGTGATCGGCGTGCAGAGCGCCGCCGGCTACGCCGAGGGCAAGCCGCTGCACAACAGCTGGAACTGATCCGCCACGGGCCGCTCACGGCCCTGGGGAGCGCCTGACCGGCCCCGCACCGACCCGGTGCGGGGCCGTTTTGCGTTTCCGGGGTCTTACGGGGTTTCCTGGCGCAACGGCGCAACGATCCACCGCCCGGGTCGCCGGTGCGCAACGATCAGCCGCGGTTGCGCAAGGAACCTGCATTACGGCAGTTCAGCGGCGCCCCGTAAGGTCTGCGTCAGTACGTGGAGTGGCGGAGACCGCCTGCTCGGCGGTCTCCCGCACGGGGTGCTTCGGCATGCCCGTTTCCCGACCGCCGCCGGTCGCCGTCACCTGACAGGCAGCGAAGAAGGAGCCTCCCCAGTGTTGGAGCACGGCGCAGCCCCGCCCGCAGGGGCCAGCGACACCCGGCCGCCCTCTCCCGGCGGCCCCGGCGGCCTCGGCACCCGGCTGATGCGGCGCAAGCCGGTCGAGCGGCTGGTCGCCGAGGGCGGGAAGGGACAGGGCGGTGAGCTCCGCCGCTCGATGGGCGTCTGGCAGCTGACCATGATCAGCATCGGTGCCACCCTCGGCACCGGCATCTTCGTGGTGCTCGGCAACGCGGTCCCGTCCGCCGGCCCCGCTGTCGTGATCTCGTTCGTGATCGCCGGCATCACCGCGCTGTTCTCTGCGCTGTCCTACGCGGAGCTGGCCGGCACCATCCCGGTCTCCGGCTCCTCGTACTCCTACGCCTACGCCACCCTCGGCGAGCTGGTCGCCTGGGTCTGCGGCTGGTGCCTGATCCTGGAGTACGGCGTCTCGGTCGCGGCCGTGGCGGTGGGCTGGGGGGAGTACCTCAACGAGCTGCTCGCCGGCACCTTCGGCTTCGCCCTCCCCGACGCGCTGTCCCAGCCGCCCGGCGACGGCGGCTACTTCAACCTGCCGGCGCTGCTGGTGGTGCTGCTGGCCATGGCGTTCCTGCTGGGCGGCGCCAAGGAGAGCGCCCGGGCCAACACCATCATGGTGCTGGTCAAGATCGCCGCGCTGCTGCTGTTCTGCGGCGTCGGCTTCCAGGGCATCAAGTCCGGCAACTACGCCGACTTCATGCCGATGGGCATGACCGGTGTGAGCGCCGCGGGCGCCACCCTGTTCTTCTCGTACATCGGCTTCGACGCCGCCTCCACGGCCGGCGAGGAGGCCAAGGACCCGCAGCGTGACCTGCCCCGCGCGATCATGCTCTCGCTGCTGATCGTCACCGCGCTGTACTGCCTGGTCGCGGCGATCGCGGTGGGCGCGATGCCGTGGCAGAAGTTCAAGGGTTCCGAGGCCGCGCTGGCCGGGATCATGAAGGCGGTCACCGGGCAGAGCTGGTGGGCCGTGCTGCTCGCGTTCGGCGCGGTCATCGCCATCGCCAGCGTCGTGCTGACCGTGCTCTACGGCCAGACCCGCATCCTGTTCGCGATGTCCCGCGACGGCCTGGTGCCCAAGGCGTTCGCAAAGGTGCACGCCAAGAGCGGGGTGCCGCGGGTCAACACCGTGATCGTCTCGCTGTTCTGCGGCATCCTGGCCGCCGCGGTGCCGCTCGGCCAGCTGGCCGACGCCACCAGCATCGGCACGCTGTTCGCGTTCGCGCTGGTGAACGTGGCGGTGATCGTGCTGCGCCGGACCCGTCCGGAGATGAAGCGCACCTTCCGCACGCCGCTCTCCCCGCTGTTCCCGGCGATCGGCTTCCTGCTGTGCCTCTGGATGATGTACAGCCTGGAGGCGGTGACCTGGGTGGTCTTCGGTGTCTGGATGGTCGTGGGCCTTGTGGTCTACTTCGGTTACGGCTTGCGCCGCTCCCGATTGGCCACGTCAGAGAAGTGACCCACCCGCAGTGCGACTGAACGATCTCGACGAACGCATCGTCCACGCCCTCGCCGAGGACGCCCGCCGCAGCTATGCCGACATCGGCCAGGAGGTCGGGCTGTCCGCCCCGGCCGTCAAGCGCCGGGTGGACCGGCTGCGGGCCGACGGCGCGATCACCGGCTTCACCGTACGGGTGGACCCGGCCGCGCTCGGCTGGGAGACCGAGGGGTTCATCGAGATCTACTGCCGCCGGAACACCTCGCCCGAGGCGATCCACCGCGGACTGTCGCGCTACCCGGAAGTGGCGTCCGCCTCCACCGTCACCGGTGAGGCGGACGCCCTGGTCCAGGTCTTCGCGTCCGACATGCGGCACTTCGAGCGGGTGCTGGAGCGGATCGCGGGCGAGCCGTTCGTGGAACGGACCAAGTCCGTCCTGGTGCTCTCCCCGCTGCTGCGCCGCTACGGCTCGGGCGCACCCCGCTAGGCCCCGCCGAGCCGGCTACCCCAAGCGGGCTTGCGTTCAAGCCGCGGGGTGGCCGGCCGCACCGCACCGACAGCACGGTCCCGGCCACGGCGATCCCCAGCCCCGCACCCACCGCCCCGCACCCACCGCCCCGGCCTCGCCGGCCCGGTGCGCCCAGCGCATGCCGTACCGCGTCACCACCCTCATCCCGAAGGCCAGCGGCACGATCGCGAACCCGGTCTGCAGCGGCGAGTAGCCCTTCACGTACAGAAGGCGGAGAAGGCGGAGAGGACGGGGAGGACGGAGAGGGGCGGAGGCAGTGTCGAGGTCGTGGGTGGGACGCTAGGGTCGCGGTGGATTGACCTCAACCGCAAGGTGTGCACTCCATGATTGCGCGAAACGCAAACATCGACCTCAACCTGCTGACGGCCCTCGACGCGCTGCTCGAAGAAGAGAGCGTGACCGCTGCCGCCGACCGCCTGGGGCTCTCCGGACCGGCGATGAGCCGCGCCCTCGGCCGGATCCGCCGCACCCTCGGTGACCCCGTCCTCGTCCGCGCCGGCCGCCACATGGTCCCCACCCCGCGCGCCCTGGAGATCCGGGCCGAGGTGCGCCGGCTGGTGGACGGCGCGTTCGGCGTGCTCGCCCCCGCCACCCCCGCCGACCCGGCGCAGCTGGCCCGGGCCTTCACCATCAGCGTCAACGACCTCTTCGTCACCGCCGTCGGCCCGCGCCTGGTCGCCCGGGTCTTGCCGCTGCTCAGGGACGGTGCCGCGGACCTGGAACTCGGGGTGATCGACAGCACCGAACCGGAGATCCGCTCCGAGGAGCTGTTCACCGACCGCGGGGTCGCGGTGGTCCGCGACGGGCATCCGCTGACCGAGGGCCGGCTCACCGCCCGCCGCTACGCCGACGCACCGCACCTCAACTTCACCCGTCGCGGCCGGCTCACCGGCCCCATCGACACCGCGCTGGCCGCCCTCGGGCTGCGCCGCAAGGTGATCGCCACCGTCCCCACCTTCGCCGCCTCGCTGATGATGGTCCGCGACACCGACGCGGTCGGCTTCGCCAGCGAGGTGATCGCCGCCTCGGCGGTCCGCGCCCTGGGCCTGCACACCCTGCCCATCCCGCTCGAACTGCCCACCATGAGCATGGCGATGGCCTGGCACCCCCGCCAGGAGGCGGACGCCGGCCACGTCTGGTTGCGCGGGCTCGTCCGCCGGGTGGTCAGGGAAACGATCAGCGCCGGACCCGCGCCGGAGCCCGTACGGCACCCGGCGCAATGAATCGCCGCGGAGGCGCTTGAACGCGCAATGAATCGTCCGGCCGCACGCAACGGTGGCGCCTTGTCCGGAATCGTCACCGCCCCGTACCGTCATTGCGTCCCGCCCGAACCGTCCGCCGAGGGGTCCCATGACATCGCTGCACACCGCCCTGCTCCAGAGTTCGGGCCGGCCCGGCGATGTCGCCCACAATCTGCAGGTACTGCAGGACGCGGCCCGCGCGGCCGCCGCGCAGGGCGCCGGGCTGCTCGCCGCGCCCGAGATGTTCCTCACCGGCTACGCCATCGGCGCCGACGTACCCAAGCTCGCCGAGCCCGCCGACGGGCCGTCCGCGGAGGCCGTCGCCCGGATCGCCGCCGACCACGGCCTGGCGATCGCCTACGGCTTCCCCGAGCGGGACGGCGACACCGTCTACAACGCGGTCCAGCTGATCGACGCCGGCGGAGCGCGCCTGGCCACGTACCGCAAGACCCACCTCTTCGGCTGCTTCGAGCGCGAGTGGTTCACGCCGGGCGACCGGCCGGTCGTCCAGGCCGAGCTCGGCGGCCTCCGCATCGGCCTGATGATCTGCTACGACGTGGAGTTCCCGGAGAACGTCCGGGCGCACGCGCTGGCCGGCACCGATCTGCTGCTGGTGCCCACCGCGCAGATGCACCCCTTCCAGTTCGTCGCGGAATCCCTGGTGCCGGTCCGCGCCTTCGAGAACCAGATGTACATCGCGTACGTCAACCGCACCGGCCCGGAAGGGGAGTTCGAGTTCGTCGGCCTCTCCACGCTCGCCGGACCGGACGGCGTCGCCCGGGCCCGCGCCGGCCGCGGCGAGGAACTGGTCTGTGCCACCGTCGACCCGGAGTTCCTCGCCGCCTCCCGCGAGACCAACCCCTATCTGCGCGACCGCCGCCCGGAGCTGTACGCGTCCCTCGTCTGACCCTCCCCCACCGCCCCGCCCACGCCGCACCCCCAGCTTTCCCCTGCAAGGAGTCCGTACCCCATGACGTCCACGGTGCCCCCCGCCGTCCCGCACACCGATGCGCAGCCGCCGATCACCATGTTCGGCCCGGACTTCCCGTACGCGTACGACGACTTCCTCGCCCACCCGGCGGGTCTCGGTCAGATACCGGCGACCGAGCACGGCACCGAGGTCGCGATCATCGGCGGCGGCCTCTCCGGCATCGTCACCGCCTACGAGCTGATGAAGATGGGCCTCAAGCCCGTCGTGTACGAGGCGGACCAGATCGGCGGCCGGCTGCGCACGGTCGGCTTCGACGGCTGCGACGACTCGCTCAACTGCGAGCTGGGCGCGATGCGGTTCCCGCCGTCCTCGACGGCGCTGCAGCACTACATCGACATGGTGGGCCTGGAAACCAAGCCGTTCCCGAACCCTCTGGCGGAGTCCACCCCGTCCACCGTCGTGGACCTCAAGGGCGAGACGCACTACGCCGAGACGATCGACGACCTGCCCCAGGTCTACCGGGACGTCGCCGACGCCTGGAACAAGTGCCTGGACGAGGGCGCCGACTTCTCCGACATGAACCAGGCCATGCGCGAGCGCGACGTGCCGCGCATCCGCGAGATCTGGGCGAAGCTCGTCGAGAAGCTCGACAACCAGACCTTCTACGGCTTCCTCTGCGACTCCGAGGCCTTCAAGTCCTTCCGGCACCGCGAGATCTTCGGCCAGGTCGGCTTCGGCACCGGCGGCTGGGACACCGACTTCCCCAACTCCATCCTGGAGATCCTGCGGGTCGTCTACACCGAGGCCGACGACCACCACCGCGGCATCGTCGGCGGCTCCCAGCAGCTGCCGCTGCGCCTCTGGGAGCGCGAGCCGGCCAAGATCGTGCACTGGGCGCCGGGCACCTCGCTGTCCACCCTGCACGACGGCACGCCCCGCCCGGCCGTGACCCGGCTGCACCGCACCGCCGGCAACCGCATCACCGTCACCGACGCCTCCGGCGACATCCGCTCCTACAAGGCGGTCGTCTTCACCGCCCAGTCCTGGATGCTGCTGTCCAAGATCGCCTGTGACGACGAGCTGTTCCCGATCGACCACTGGACGGCGATCGAGCGCACCCACTACATGGAGTCGTCCAAGCTCTTCGTCCCCGTCGACCGGCCGTTCTGGCTGGACAAGGACGAGGACACCGGCCGCGACGTGATGTCCATGACGCTGACCGACCGGATGACCCGCGGGACCTACCTGCTGGACAACGGCCCCGACCGGCCGGCCGTGATCTGCCTCTCGTACACCTGGTGCGACGACAGCCTCAAGTGGCTGCCGCTGGACGCCAACGAGCGGATGGAGGTCATGCTGAAGTCGCTCGGCGAGATCTACCCGAAGGTCGACATCCGCAAGCACATCATCGGCAACCCGGTCACCGTCTCCTGGGAGAACGAGCCCTACTTCATGGGCGCGTTCAAGGCCAACCTGCCCGGCCACTACCGCTACCAGCGGCGGCTGTTCACCCACTTCATGCAGGACCGCCTCCCCGAGGACAAGCGCGGCATCTTCCTCGCCGGTGACGACATCTCCTGGACCGCCGGCTGGGCCGAGGGCGCCATCCAGACCGCGCTGAACGCGGTGTGGGGCGTGATGCACCACCTCGGCGGTGCCACGGACGCCACCAACCCCGGCCCGGGCGACGTCTACGACGAGATCGCCCCGGTCGAACTGCCGGAGGACTGACCCCGGTTCCCGGTTCCTCCGCGGGGGACCCTCGGATACGCGCGCGGGCGGCCGGTCACACCCCGGCCGCCCGCGCCGCCGTGTAGACCTCCGCCGCGAGGTCCTTCAGCTCCTCGGCGTCCCGGGCGTGGCCCTGCAGATCGACCAGGATCTCCTCCACGCCCACCGCGGCGTGCGCGGCCAGGTCCTCGACGATCTGCGCCACGCTGCCCTGGAACGGCCTGCGGTCCGGGCCCTCGTACGGAGCGCCGGTGTGCCGGGTGTTCACCCGCAGCACGCTCTGCACCGGCTCCTTGCGGCCCCGCTCGGCGGCCAGCTCCTGCAGCCGCTTCCACTGCGCGGCGAGCTGGTCGGCGCCGGTCCCGACCGGCATCCAGCCGTCCGCCCGGTCCACCAGCCGGCGCAGCGCCCGCGGGCTGTTGGCGGGCAGCAGGAGAGGCAGCGGCCCCTTCGGCTTCGGCCCGACCTCGGACGGGGCGATGGTGGTCAGCTTCCCCTCGTACGCCACCGGGTCCGGGCCCCACACCGCGCGGCAGACGTCGATCAGCTCGTCGAGGACCTTCCCGCGCTGCTCGAACGGGGCGACCGCGGCCGCCGCGTACTCGTCCAGCGACCAGCCGGTGCCCAGCCCCGCCACCACCCGGCCACCGCTCGCCGCGTCCAGCGAGGCCAGCTGGCGGGCCAGCTGGAACGGCACGTGCAGCGGGGCGATCAGCACGCTGGTGCCCAGCCGGGCCCGCCGGGTGGCGCCCGCGGCCAGCGCCAGCGTGACCAGCGGGTCGGCGACCGAGCGGTACTGATCGGGCCAGGGCAGCCCCGGGATGCCGTACAGGCCCTGGGTGGCGGGCTCCGGGAACAGGATCCGCTCGAAGACCCACAGGCTCTGGTAGCCGGTCTCCTCCGCGGCCCGGGCCACGTCGGGAACGTCCCGTCCGAGGTCGTACTGCCGCATCTGCGGAAGGCTCAGACCGAGTCGGATGGCCATGCAGCGCACTCCTTCGTGTCAGGTGTCGCGTCGTGCCGTTCCTTGGCCGTGCTTCCGTCAACCTACCGTCGGGGGAGGGGAGTTCACGGGCACGGGCGTACGGGGGCGGCGGGCGGGGTCAGCCGGGCAGCGGGGTCAGCAGCATCCGGCCCACCAGGCCGACGCCGGCGTCCAGCCGCTCGGTGAACTCCTCCGTCACCTCCGGCAGCCGGCGCACGCTCCACAGGGCGCGGGCCGCCACCCAGGCGCCGTCCCGGGCCTTGTCCAGGCTCCAGGACCCGATCAGATGGGTCAGCGGATCGGCGATGTCGAGCAGGTCGGGGCCGGGCATCAGCTGCTCGCGGATCCGCTCCTCCAGGCTCGTCAGCACCCCGCCCACCCGGTCGAAGTCGCCCTCCAGCGCCGCCGGTTCGCACTCCAGCGCCCGGCAGGTGTCCAGCACGGCGAGCGCCAGGTCGTGGCCGATGTGCGCATTGATCCCGGCCAGTGCGAACTGCAGCGGGTGTACGTCCGGGTGCCGGCGCAGCTGGAACAGCGGGCGCCAGCACGCCGGCGGCCGCAGCCCGGCCGCCGCCGCGTCCACCGCGGCGAAATAGCGCCGGGCGAACCGGACGTCGAGCTCCCCGGCGGCCGCCGGATCCCGGAAACCGCCGTCACCGAGGCGCCGCGCCACCGCCTCGGTCACGGTCAGGTAGACACCGTTGAAGACCGCCACCCCGTCCCCGGTGGGCAGCGCCGCGTCCAGCGCCCGCATCCGCGCCAGCACCCCGGCCACGTCGCCGGGCGGTGCCGGGCGGGGCGCCGGGGCGCCGATCCGACCCGGTTCGCCGGATTCCTGAGTCGTCGTCATCCGCCCAGCGTGGCAGCCGCCTTGCGGAATTCCGCGTTCACCGGGCGGCGTTGACCGGAACGGGGTAATAATCGGCGCGCCCTCTTGTGGCTCTCCGGAGAGCCACAAGAGCGGCAACGGCCTTTGAGAAACCCATATCTTTTCGCGTTCCAGGAAGCGCCGCGGTGAACGTGGCGCACAATTCCGGAGGTTGGCGCATGTCCCGAAGACGTATCCCCGTACTCACCGCCCCGCTCCTGGCAATAGCGGCGCTGCTGACCGCAGCCGCCCCCGCCCCGGCCGCCCCGGCCGTGCCCGCCGACAAGCCCCGGGTCCTGGCGAACTGGACCCGGACCGACGCGGCCAGCTACACGCAGTGGGCCGCCGCCCGGGACCACCGGTCGAAATGGTCCGCCTACCGCTTCAACTGGAACACGGATTACTGCTCCAAGTCGCCCGACAACCCCCTCGGCTTTCCCTTCCACCTCCGCTGTGCGCGCCATGACTTCGGCTATCGCAACTACAAGCGGATGGGCACGTTCAAGGCGAACAAAGCCCGACTGGACAAGGCGCTCTACGAGGACCTGAAGCGGGTCTGCGGGCGCTACTCGGGCACCCGCAAAGCCTCCTGCAGGGCACTGGCCTGGACCTACTACCAGGCCGTGAAGAAATACGGCCACTGAGTCCCGGCTGCCCGGGGACCTCGTGATACGGCGGAGTCCGGCTCCCAGGGGGTGTCCTTTCCCCTGGTACGCCCGCACCGGCCGGGCCGTACGGCGAGGTCCCCTCCGTCCGACGGCGTGCCCTCGTCCGGCGGCAGCGGCGGCCGGGGCCGCGGACGCCGCGGAGGCGGTTTGTCCTGCAGCAGTCGTTCGACTATGAATCACCTCGGCTCTGTGACGTGCAGGGCGTCGCAGATGTGGAGAGTGATCATGGCCCGCTTCGGGTGGCAGCTTCATGGAGACGGACGGCACCTGAGGCCGGGGGAGGTGGTCCGGCCCGGGGAGCGCCTGACGTGGGGACGCACCATCGCGCTCGGCGCCCAGCACGTGGTCTCGATGATCGGCGCGTGCTTCGTCGCACCCGTCCTCATGGGGCTGGACCCGGGCCTCGCCCTCATGGCATCGGGCGTGGCCACGGTGCTCTTCCTGGTGATGACCCGCGGACGCATCCCGAGCTACCTGGGCTCGTCGCTCTCCTTCGTCGGGGTGTCCGCCGTGATCGCGGGGCAGGGCGGAGACGCCGGCACGCTGACGGGGGCGATGCTCGTCGTCGGCGCCAGCCTGGCGGGCTGCGGCATCGTCATCCACGTCCTCGGGGCCCGGGTGGTCCATGCGGTCCTGCCGCCCGTGGTGACCGGCGCGGTCGTGATGCTCATCGGTTTCAACCTGGCCCCGGTGACCGCATCCACCTATTGGCCGCAGGACCAGTGG
This sequence comes from Streptomyces sp. NPDC021749, assembly GCF_040640655.1. Lineage (NCBI taxonomy): Bacteria > Bacillati > Actinomycetota > Actinomycetes > Kitasatosporales > Streptomycetaceae > Streptomyces > Streptomyces sp. NPDC021749. Next base: position 60,456 of record NZ_JBFACE010000007.1, read on the forward strand.
ACGGCGCTGGCGACCATGCTGTTCACCGGCCTCGCCCTCGTCGTCCTGCGCGGTTTCTGGTCGCGCATCGCCATCTTCCTGGGCCTGGTCTTCGGATACGTACTGTCCTGGGTGCTCGACCGCACCACTGGAATGATTCACTCCGCCAATGGCGCGGGGAAGGTGACCGACCACTGGCGCATCGACTTCTCCGGCGTGCAGAAGGCCGACTGGATCGGCCTCCCGACCTTCCACGCGCCGAATTTCTCGGCCTCCGCGATTCTCGTGGCACTGCCCGTCCTGGTGGCGTTGGTCGCGGAGAACGCCGGACACGTCAAAGCGGTCGGGGAGATGACCGGTGATCCCCTGGAGGACAAGATGGGGATGGCCATCGTCGCCGACGGCACGGCCACCGTTCTGTCCACCGCGGTCGGCGGCCCCGCCACCACCACGTACGCCGAGAACATCGGCGTGATGGCGGCCACCCGGGTCTACTCCACCGCCGCCTACTCCGCGGCGGCGGCCTTCGCGGTGCTGTTCGGTCTCTGCCCGAAGTTCGGTGCGGTGGTGGCCGCGATCCCCGGCGGGGTGCTGGGCGGCATCACCGTCATCCTCTACGGCATGATCGGCCTGCTGGGCGCCCAGATCTGGATCCGGAACCGGGTGGACTTCACCGTGCCGCTGAACCTCATCCCGGCGGCGGCCGGCATCATCATCGCCATCGGCGGCGTCTCGCTGAAGTTCACGGCGCACTTCGAACTGAGCGGCATCGCCCTCGGCACGCTCATCGTGCTGACCGGCTACCACTCCCTGCGCTGGCTCTCCCGGGCCGCCGGCCGGCGCGGCATGCCGCTCCTCGACGCCGGGACCAGCGACTACGACACGACACCGAAACAGGGGAGTTAGCTCCCCTGCGTCCGCGGTGTGCCTCAGGGGATGCTTCATCCACCTACCGCTGACAGGAAACGAGGCGCAAGATGAACGAGCACGGTGCCGAGGTGGCCCTGCGGCCCGGATGGGGCGGGTCGGCCGCCCTGTTATGGCGAGGCGTGGTGCTGAGCGGACTGGCGCTGGCCGAGGCCCTGCTCCTGGTCTGGGTCGGCCTGGTGGTCTGTCTGGCCTGCGTCGGCGTCGGGATCCCGCTGCTGCCCGGGGCGCTGGACACCGTGCGCGCCGACGCGCGGCTCCAGCGCAGGCTCGCGCTGGAATGGACGGGGGTGCGGGTGCCCGAACCGTACGCGCCCGAACCGCCCGGTCAGGCCCGGCTGCCGGGCCTGCGCCGGGTGCACCGGATGATCGGCGATCCGGCCACCTGGCGTGATCTGCTGTGGCTGCTGATCAACCCCTGCATCGGACCGGTCCTGGCGCTGCTGCCCGCGGTGGCGCTCGCACACGGACTGTTCGGGCTGATCCTGCCGTTCATCTGGCAGCCGGTGGTGGAGAGCTGGGACAACACCTGGTTCCTCTTCCTGCCGGTGCAGAGCCTGCCGGCGGCGATCGGCGCCGCCGGCCTGGGCGTCGTGGAGATCGTGGTCTCGCTGCGCTACCTGCCCCGGCTGATGCTGCCGCTGCACGGCCGCTGGGTGCGCGCCGTACTCGGCACCTCCCGGACCGTGTTGTCGGCACGCGTCGACCACCTGACGCACTCGCGGTCGGACGCGATGCGCATGCAGGCCGGGGAGATCCGCCGCATCGAACGGGACCTGCACGACGGAGCGCAGGTACGGCTGGTCGCCCTCGGCATGACGCTCTCCGCGGCCGAGTCCCTGCTGGAGGAGAACCCGCAGGCGGCGCGGGCCCTGCTCCTGGCGGCCAAGCAGGACTCCACCAAGACGCTCAACGAGATCCGGGACCTGGTCAACGGCGTCCACCCGCCGGTGCTCGCCGACCGCGGTCTGGTCGACGCGGTCCGCACCCTCGCCCTCGGCATCCCGCTGAAGATCCAGGTCGCCGGTTCGCTGCCGGGACGGCTGCCGGAGCCGGTCGAGTCCGCCGCGTACTTCTCCATCGCCGAACTCCTCGCCAACGTCACCAAGCACGCCGGGGCCCGTGAGGCGCACGTCGACATCCGGCACGCCGACGGTGCACTGCGGGTCGCGGTGCACGACAACGGCGGGGGAGGGGCCGACCTGAAGAAGGGCAACGGTCTGAAGGGGGTCGAACGCCGGCTGGCGGTCTTCGACGGCCCCCTCGCGATCACCAGCCCGGACGGCGGGCCCACCACGGTGGCCTTCGAGATCCCCTGCGACATCGTCGACGCGACCGACGACCGACCGGCGACGATGTGACGGTCGAGCCACGGGGAGCGGCTCCCGCACCGCCGGGACCGCTCCCCGCCGGCCCGAGGGAGAAGGATGGCAGGCATATGGCGTTACCTCGGTGGGGAACCGTCCGTACGGCACGGTGGGCCGCCGGCGCCCCGGAACGGGCGGTCTGCGGCTGGCTGGCCGCGATCGGCCTCGTGGTCCACCTCGGCTCCCTGGTCCGCCCGTTCGGCGTGGCCGGCCGGTTCGGCCCCCCGGTGGCGCTCCTGGCACTGGTCACCGCTGCTCTGGCCACCGCGGGCGGTGCACGCCTGCGTCTCCTGGCGGCGCTCGCCTGGGGCGGGGGGCTGGCGGCGCTCGGCTATGTGGTCACGCCGGGCGGCGCCCCGGCCGCCGGTGCGGTGGCCCTGGTCGGCCTGGTGCTGGGCCTGGACCTGATCCCCGCCCAGGTACGCCGGTACCGGGAGGAGAGCGCGCGCGGATACCGGCCCGCCGCGGCGCGCACCATCGTGGCCGCCACCTCCGGGCGGGCCGGGCCGCGCTGCGCCGGGCTGCTGCTGCTCACCGGGGCCGGGCTCACCGTGAGCGGGGCCCCGGTGCCGCCCGGGGTCGCGGCCGGGACGGCGGTGGTGGCCGTGGTGGTGACGGTGACGGCGAGCGTCGCGGTGCCCGCCGTCCTCGTGCTCGGCGAGGGGTGCCGCCGCACCGCCCCGCGCCGCCCGCCCCGCCGGGCCGGGTCGCTGCGTGCGGCCCGGATGCGCCGCGCGGTGATCGGCCGGGTGACGGACCGGGCGCCGGCCGGCCTCGTCGGCACCGCCGGCGTGCTCGCCGTCCTCGCCGGGGCGCTGCCCCTCGCGGCCCCCGGGGGGCTGTGGCCGTGGTCGGCGGGGGGAGTGGGGCTGCTGGCCCTCGCCGCGGCCGGCGCCGCACTCGCCCTGCGGTCCTGGGTGCTCGGCCCGTCGGTCGTCCTGGCGCAGGCCCTGGTGACCTCGGTGACCTGGGCGGTGCTCGGCGAGGTGGCGCCCGCACTGGTCGCACCGGCCGCGCAGGGCGCGCCGGCGGGCCGGTGGGCCCCGGTGGCCGCCTGGCTGGTGCTGTCGGCGCTCGCCCTGCCCCCGTACGTCCGGGCGGTGGGACGGGTCCGGGAGAACCGGCGCCTGGGCATGCCGGCCGGCGCCGCCGCACAGGACGGCTGCTGCCGCGCCGGGTCCCCCCTCGCCGCGGCGGCCGCCGTGCTCGTGGCGGCCGGGTGGTTCCCGGGGGACGGGCCGACGGCCGGGATGCGGTCGGCGGCCGTGGTGGCCGCGGTCTCCGCGGTCGCCCTGGAGGTGCTCGTCGGCGTGGTCGCCCTGCCGGCCTGGTGCGCCTGGCGTGGGGCGCGCGGGGAGTCCGGCGGGCCGGGCGGCGGCCCGGCAGCCCTGCTCGGCCGGATCACCTGCCGGCCCTCCGCCGCGCGCGCCGACCGGGTGCTCTCCGGGCGGACCCGTCCCCCGTACCCGGCGGGCCGGCCGGCGGCCGTGCTCAGCCGTTCGTCAGTCCCGCGTCAGCGCGCTTGAGCATAGTGAGGAGGACCACGCCGGTGGGCGATGAGGACGACAGGGGCGGCCATGACTAACCCGTTCGACGACGCGGAAGGCACCTTCCACGTGCTGGTCAACGACGAGAACCAGCACAGCTTCTGGCCGGCGTTCGCCGAGCTCCCGGACGGCTGGCGGCCGGTGCTCTCCTCGGTGACCCGGGCCGAGGCCGCCCGTTACGTCGAGGAGCACTGGACGGACCTGGACCCCGCCCGCCTCGGTTCCCGGGGAGCCTGACGACGTGCCGGACGCGACGGCGGCCATCGAGGTCGAGGGACTGCGCAAGAGCTACAAGGACGTCGAGGTGCTGCGCGGGGTGGACCTGCGCGTGCCGGCCGGCAGCGTACTGGGGCTGCTCGGCCCCAACGGCGCGGGGAAGACCACCACCGTGCGCGTGCTCAGCACCCTCGTGCGCCACGACACCGGTACCGTCCGGGTCGCCGGGTACGACGTGGCGAGCGAGGCCCGGCAGGTGCGGCGCCGGATCGGCCTGTCGGGCCAATATGCCGCGGTGGACGAGCAGTTGACCGGCTGGGAGAACCTGACGCTGCTCGGACGGCTGCTCGGGATGGGCCGCCGGGACGCCCGGGCCCGGGCCGGGGAGCTGCTGGAACGCTTCGGCCTGAGCGCGGCGGCCGGGCGGCCGCTCGGGACCTACTCCGGCGGGATGCGCCGGCGCCTGGACCTGGCCAGCACCCTGGTGGGCTCGCCCGAGGTCATCTTCCTCGACGAACCCTCCACCGGCCTGGACCCGGCCAGCCGGATCGCGCTGTGGGACGTGGTCAGGGAACTCGTGGCCCAGGGCGTCACCGTCCTGCTGACCACGCAGTACCTGGAGGAGGCCGACCAACTGGCCGACCACATCTCGGTGATCGCGGACGGTGTGGTGGTGGCCGAGGGCACCGCCGACGAGCTCAAGCGCAAGGTCGGGCAGGAGCGACTGGAGATCACCCTCGCCGACGCGGCGGGACTGGCCGGGGCGCGCCGGGCCCTGCGCACCGTGGTGACCGGCGAACTGACCGAGGACGCGCAGCGGGGCCTGCTCGGGTGGCAGCTCGACGACGGGCTCGCCGGGATCGCCGCCGCCGCGTCGGCGCTCCACGAGGCCGGGGTCGAGGTGGCCGACTTCGCGCGCCGCCGCCCCTCGCTGGACGACGTGTTCCTCGGCCTGACCGGCCGGCAGGCCGTCGACGGGCAGCGGTGAACCGGGCCGTGGCCGGAGCCCCGGTGTGCCGGGTGTGGTGGTCCCCGGTGGTCGACGACCCGGCGACCCGGGAGCTGCTGGCCGCGGACGAGCGCGCCCGCCGTGCACGGCTGCACCAGCCGGCGGACCGGGCCCGCCTGGTCACCGGACGGGCGCTGATCCGCACGGTCATCGGCGGGATCACCGGGACGCCGCCGCGGCGGGTGCCGCTGTGCCGACGATGCGGGCACTGCGGCGGCCCGCACGGCAAGCCGTTCGTGCCCGGTGCCGGGGTGCGCTTCTCGCTCGCCCACGCCGGTGACCGGGTGGTCCTCGCCGTCACCGAGGGCCCGGAGCCCGGGGTGGACGTCGAGCGGGTCCCCGGCCGGTCCGTGCGGCGGCTGGCCCCGCGGGTGCTGGCCGAGGGCGAGTACCGCGCGTTCCAGGCGCTGCCCGACCACCGGCGGGACCGGGCCTACGCGGTGTACTGGACGCGGAAGGAGGCGCTGCTGAAGGCGGTCGGGCTGGGCATCGTCGTGCCCAAGCGCGACCTCACCGTGTCGGCGCCGGGGCGGTCCCCGGCGCTCGTGGAGTGGCGCGGGCCGTACGCCGCCGGGCCGTTCGCCCTGTTCGACCTGGAGCCGGGACCCGGGTACGCGGGCGCGCTGGCGGTGCGGGGCCGTGCGGCGCGGGTCGAGGAGCGGTTCCTGGAGCATCCTCTGGACGCCGGCCGCGAGGCGGTCGGGTGGCACCGGCCGCCTCCGTGACCGGCCGTCACGAGCGTGACGCCTGGGGCAGCCGGGCGTCGATGGCCACGTCCTGGGTGAGGATCGCCCGCTGCAGGCTCCGCAGCTTGCGGCCCGGTTCCACGCCGAGTTCGTCCTGGAGCCAGGAACGGACCCGCTGGAAGGTGGCGAGGGCCTCCTGCTGCCGCCCGGAACGGTAGAGCGCGACCATCAGCAGCTCCGTCAGACGCTCGCGTTCGGGGTGTTCCAGGGCGAGTTGCTCCAGCCCGTTCAGCACGCGGTACCCGCCGCTGACCAGCTTGGCCTCGTAGAGGTCCTCCAGGGTGCTCAGACGCTGGCTGGCCAGCCGGCTCATCTGGTTCTGGCACCGCAGACCGCCCAGCACGTCGAGCAGCGCGTCCCCGCGCCACAGGGCGAGCGCCTCCTCCAGCACGGCGACGGCCTCGTCGGGCGCGTGGGGGAGCAGGGCCGCCCCCTGGGCGGCGAGGGTGTCGAACCGGTGGGCGTCGACCCGGGCCGGCGGGACGTCCAGCAGATAGCCGTTGGCCGAGGTGCGCACCATCAGGGTGCCCGTGGTGCCGGTGATCCGCTCCAGGGCGTCGCGCAGGCGGTGAACCCCGGCCTGCAGGGCGTTCTTCGGGTTCTTCCAGGGCCGGTCGGTGAGGAGTTCGTCGATGAGGAAGTCGATGGAGACGACCTCTCCGGCGGAGAGGGCGAGCACGGCGAGCAGGGCCCGGGCACGGTTCGGCCCGACGCCGTAGGACTTCCCCCGATGGGCGACGGTCAAAGGGCCCAGTAACGCGACCGACACCTCGCCCGTGTCCATGTCGTCCCCGTTCAGGATGTGCGGAGCCATCTGTCTTCCATTCTTCTTCTCCCGGTGGTCAGCGTTCGGCGCCTGCTCCCTGTACTCGGCATTCGGCGTCTTCCCCCTGTCCTCACTGAGGCGTCGCCGGACGGACGGAACGCATGATCCCGCCTGGTCGTTGCGGGTGGAGAACGGCGCATGCGCGGCATGCGATCAAGAACCACTACTTCCCCCGGAAAACGGATGGGGGAATTCCGTGCGAGGGGCGATGAGGTCAGGCTCGCGAAAGAGCGAGCTTCCGGGAGATTCCCCACTGGACAGCGGTCCGGCGTTGCTGCATGAGCTGGTCCCCCCTGGGCCTTGAGCTGCTGACCATCACCGTGCGCGTACTACGTGCTGAGCGTGGGTCCATGCTTTTCGGCCACGCAAAGCTAACACACGCCGTAGTGGTCAGTGATATCGCGAAGGAGGTGCTTTTGCCTTCCCCTTACGGAAAATCCCGCACCGTCGGCACCTCGCCCGGCGTCCCGTCGACCGGCCGTCCGGGACCGGTGCCGGGCGCCCCCGGGACGCCGGGGGCGGGCCGGCCCGGTCCGAGGGGCGGTGCCCCAACTCCCGTCCGTGCAACGGCCGTAGCCCGGGGCCGATGGGTTTTGGACAGGCCGGCGCGGCGCACCAGGTTGCGGAAGGGTGGATTCTCCATGGCCACGGTCTTTCCCCGCCCGTGCAGAGAAAAGTGCGCCCTGGCTCGAAATACGCCCGGCGCCGGCCCGCGGCCGACGGCTCACCCCGGGGAATAGCACCCCGGGTTGATCGGCCTGGTCAGTGCCCAGTCAGTGCCTCGTCAATCCGTGCGATTACTTTGTGCCCGTTCCCCGCACCCAATTCGGGGACAGTCGGGCTCGAAAGGAGTCGGCGGGCTGTGACCTCAATAGCCGAGGTATCCACGCACTGGCCGTCACCGGTTTTCCTCGCGGAGCGCCAGCCGGACCTGGGGCTGACCGACGCGGAACTGCGCCGCTACATCCGGGGGTTCGGACTTTCCCGGATCTGCTGGGACGAGGAGGTCACGGAGAAGGAGTTGCTCCTCTCCGCACTGGAGAAACTGCCGTCGCTGCGGGGTGCGGAAGACCGGGTCCGTTTCCTGATACGCGCCAGGACGCTGCGTGCGCCCTCGCCCTATCCGCACAGCGCGCTGCAGGAGATACGGCGGGAGGCCGGTCTGCGGCACGCCCGTACCTTCGCGTTGACCGAGCACGCCTGCGCCTCCGGTCTGCTCGCGGTGGAGGTGGCCGGGATGCTGCTGGCGGAGGAGGGCGATCCCGAGGCGCTCGCACTGATCCTGACCGGGGAGAAGGCGCTGACCCGGGAGACCCAGTTCGTGCCCGGGGTGGGCCCCACCGGTGAGGCGACCGCCGCCGTACTGGTGGCGGCGTCCGGAAACCGGGACCGGGTCTGCGGATTCGCCACCCGGACCGTGTCCACCGGCCACCCGAAGATGGTGATGACGCCGGAGGCGGCCCGGTCCTTCCGCGGGATGTACGCCGACGTCCTCACCGAGGTCATCGGCGAGGCGGTCGACGCCGCCGGGCTGACCATGGACGAGATCGACCTGGTGCTGCCGCACAACGTGAACCGGGTCGCCTGGACGAGGCTGGCGGACCGGCTGGGCACCCGCACCGAACGGGTGCTCCTGGACAACGTCCCGCGCACCGGCCACTGCTTCGGGGCCGACCCGTTCGTCAACTACGTCACGGCCTGCGAGCTGGGCAGGCTCCGCCCCGGTGACCACTACCTGATGGTGGCCGTCGGGCTCGGGGCGTGCTTCGCCGCGATGGTCGTGGAGCACTGAGCACCCCGGGTGTACGGGGAGGACGGAGATGCGGTGGAGGAGAACTTCAGCCGGCGGCTGAAGACCGCGGTGGCCGGTGACCCGGGCGCGTCCCTGGTGTTCCTGGGCAACTTCGAGGTCGAGGAGGAGTGGGCCCGCGGCGAGACCGGACTGCCCAGGCTCTCGTCGGCCGCGAACAGCGCCGTGGTCAACCGCATGGAGGAGTTCGCGCTGCTGCTGGGCGACGCCGACGACCACGTCGTCCTCAAGACCCGGCCCGACGAGGACTACCTGGACCACCTGCGCGGGCTCGGGCTGGCCCTGCCCACCGTGCACGTGGTGGCCGACCAGCGGCCGCAGCACATGGTCACCCGGGACGCCCTGGCGGACCAGGCGCTGATCGCCACCCTCGGCGAACTGGCCGACCGGGGCGCCCTGCTGGCCCCGCACGGCGTCTCGGCCCTGGAGGAGGAGCTCGCCACCCGGTCCCGGCTCCCGCTGGCCGCCCCGCCGGCGTCGCTCTGCAAGGCGGTCAACAGCAAGGTCTACAGCCGGCGCGCGGCGGACGCGGCCGGGCTGCGGCAGCCGCGCGGCTGGGCCTGCGAGACGCTCGAAGAGCTCGACGCGATCATGGCGCAGGCCGCCGAACTGTGCGAGCGCGGCGTCCGGCTGATGGTCAAGGAGGCGTTCGGCGTCTCCGGCAAGGGCATCACGGTCGTCGACGGCCGGCGCCGCCTCGACCGGCTGCACGCCGTGATCACCCGCGGCGCCCGCGCCGCCGGCTCCGACCGCGCCGCCTTCGTGATCGAGGAAAGGGCGGCCAAGGACCGGGACCTCAACTACCAGATCACCGTGGGCCGGGACGGCGCCGTGCGGCTGGACTTCGTCAAGGAGGCCCTCACCGAGGGCGGGGTGCACAAGGGCCACCGCTTCCCCCCGGACCTGACGCCCGGTCAGCTCGGTGAGATCCGGCACGCCGCCCGGGTGCTGGGAAAGCAGCTGGCGTCCGACGGGTTCTTCGGCGTGGCCGGCATCGACGCGATCGTGGACACCGACGGCGGCGTCTTCCCGGTGATCGAGATCAACGCCCGCAACAACATGTCGACCTACCAGGTCCGGCTCCAGGAGCACGTCCTCGCCCCGGGCCAGTCGGCACTCGCCCGCCACTACCCCCTCCGCCTGCGCCGGGAACTGCCGTTCGCCGCGGTACGCCGGCTGCTGGACGGCCTGCTGCTGCGGGCACCGGGCGAGGAGGGGCTGGTCGTCAGCAACTTCGCCACCGTCAACGCCGGCGCCGGCTCCGGCCCCCACCAGGGGCGGCTGTACGGACTGCTGGTCGGCGACCCCCAGCGGCTCCCCTCGCTGGACGAGGCCGTCTCGGAACACCTGGCCACCCTGGAGGAGGAGCCCGTCGATGCCCGCTGAGTTCACCGTGCAGAACCTCGCCGTCACCGACCTCGCCGAACGGTTCGGCACCCCGCTGTACCTCTACGACGGCGACCGCCTGACCGGTCGCATGGACGCCCTGCGCGCACTGCTCCACCCCCGGCTGGAAGTCTTCTACTCGCTCAAGGCCAACCCCAACGTCTCGGTCTGCGCCCTGCTGCACGCGCACGGGGCCCGGGCCGAGGTCTCCTCGCTGACCGAGCTGCTCACTGCGCGGGCCGCCGGGGTGAGCGCCCGCGACATCGTCTTCCTCGGCCCCGGCAAGAGCCGCGACGAGCTCGCCGCCTGTCTCCGGGAAGGCGTCCACGCGGTCATCTGCGAGTCCTTCCAGGAACTCGCGGTGATCGACGAACTGGCCGGCGAACTCGGCCTGACGGCCCCGGTCGCGCTGCGCGTCAACCCGAGCTTCACGGTGAAGGGTTCGGGGCTCACCATGGGCGGCAAACCCCGCCAGTTCGGCATCGACGAGGAACAGCTGCTGGATGCGGCACCACTGGGCAAGGGGCCGGCCCATGTGCGGCTGATGGGTGTGCAGGTGTACATGGGCACCCGCATCCTCAGCGAGGAGGCCGTCGTGCTCAACACCGAGCGCATCCTCGACCTCGCCGAACGCCTCTCCGCGCACCACGGCTTCCCCCTGGAGATGGTCGACGTCGGCGGCGGCCTCGGCGTCGCCTACTTCGACGGCGAGCGCGACCTGGACCTGGCGCGCCTGGCCGACGGCGTCAACCCGGTCCTGGACGCCTTCGCCGAAGCCCACCCCGACACCCGGCTGATCATGGAACTCGGGCGCTACCTCGTGGCCGAGAGCGGCACCTACGTGGTCCGGGTCGGCTACACCAAGACCTCGGCCGGGGAGAACTTCGCGGTGGCCGACGGCGGCACCAACCACCACATGGCCGCTGTGGGCATCGGCTCGTTCGTCAAACGCAACTTCCCCATCGAACTGCTCAGCCGGCCCGCCACCGGCGCCATCGAACCGTGGAACATCACCGGCCCGCTGTGCACGCCCAACGACACCCTCGGCAAGAAGGTGCCGCTGCCGCCGTTGCGGACCGGTGACCTCCTCGGCGTACGGCGCTCCGGTGCCTACGGGCCGAGCGCCTCACCGGTGTTCTTCCTCTCCCACGGCCACCCCGCCGAGGTGCTGGTCCACCGCGGGCGGGCGCACCTCGTCCGGGACGCCGACACCCCCCGGGACCTGCTGGCCCGCCAGCATCTGTACGACCCCGCAGCGGCCGCCGTGCGTTCCCCGCTCGACCCGCTCCCCACCCGCCGGACCCGGGCACCCGGGCCTTCCCGCTCCCTCACCGAAGGACGACGGACATGACCGAAGCGACCGTGCAGCAGCCCACGACCGAGCAGGACCGGGTGATCGCCGCCGTCACCGAAGCCCTCGGCGACGTCCTCCAGCGCGACCTGACCGGCCTGGCGACCGACACCAGGCTCTTCGACGAACTCGGCCTCGACTCCACCGGCGTGCTCGACCTGCTGCTCGCCCTGGAGGAGCTGCTGGACTGCGAGTTCGACACGGAGAACCTGGAGATGAGCCACTTCGCCACCGCCGGCTCGCTGGCCGACCACCTCATGGGCGAGCTGAGAGCACAGCGGTGACGGTCGCCCTGACGGTGTCCGCGATGGCACACCGCCGCTTCCCGGCCGGGACCACCCGCCCCGGCGCCGCCGACGACGACCGCTACCACGCCGAGGTCGCCGCCGGCGCCGGCGTGCCCCTGCGGGAGGCCGGCCGGCCGACGGTCACCGGATCCACCTTCGAGGAGATGGCAGCGGCCCTGCTGGAACCGCTCGGCGCGCAGGACCGCCCCGTCGACCTGCTGTTGCTGGCCTACGCGACGCCCGACCTGCACCCGCTGACGCTCACCGGACCCACGATGGCCGCCCGCCTGCCCGGCCGGCCCCGGCTCTTCGGCGTCACCGACACCGGCGTCTCGGCACCCTTCACCATGCTGGCGCTGGCCCGCTCCGGCGTGGTCCGCCACCGCCTCCGGCGGGTGCTGGCGTTCGCCTTCGACCAGGCGGACCTCCCGTACGACGTTCCGCTGCCACCGGACCGCCGGGTGGCGGGCGACGCCGCGGTGGCGCTGGTCGTCGAGCCGGCCCCGGACGGCGCCCCGGACGCGCTCGGGGTGCGCCAGCGGGCGGGCGTCCCCGCCGAGGAGGTGCCGCGCACCCTCGACGCCCTCGCGGCCGACCTCGCCGCCGATGGGGCCGCCACGGTCCTGGTCGGGCCCGGGGTGGGGGAGCGGTGGGAACCGCGGATCCCGCACGGCTCGGTCGCGTACGCACCACCGGGGTGGCCGTGCACCGCGCTGTTCGGAGCGCTGGCCGCGCTGCGCCCGGCACCGCACGACGCCCCGGTGCTGCTCGCCGAGTACGACCGGTCCCTCGGTGACCTGTCGGTCTGCCGCGTCGGCCCGGTGGCCGCATGAGCGCCGCGACCGGGGCGGATGCCCCGCCCGACCACCGGCAGCTGTACACGGCGGCCCGGGACGAGGGCCCGGCGGCGGCCCTGCGGGCCCTGCTGACCCGGCGCGGCCCGCACGCCCTGGACGGCGGCGCCGCCGGCCACGCCGTCCTGCCGGAGCCGGCGGGCCCGGTGGACGGCCGGGTGCTGCGCCGGTACCCGCTGCCCGGCGGCCCCGTGGTCCTGGTACGGCGCGAGCCGGAGGCCCCCGGGCCCGCCCCGGCCGACCTGCCCGCGCTGCTCCGGATCCGGCTCGGACTCACCGCCGGACTCCGCACCGCATGCCTGGCCCGGCTGGGCCGGCGCGCCAGCGGGGACGGCACGATCCTCCGGCACCAACTGGTCAAGGCCCAGGCCGCGGAGGCGTACGCCGCCGAGCTGGAGCTGACCGCACACGCCGAGACGCTCACCCCGGCCGTGACGACCACGGCGCTGCTGCGGCATCTGCACCACCAGGTCACCCGCACCGACCGGGCCTGGCTGCGGCTGCTGGGCGCGTACGGATTCCTGCGCGAGGGCCCCGGCGGCGTCGCCGAGGTGTCGGAACTGCTGGCCGACGTCTATCTGCCCGCCGAGGAGGAACGGTGAACGGTGACGCACGGCTGGCCACACTGCGCGCCGAGGCCCGTGAGTGGGGCGACCAGTTCCGCGCCGTCGCGCTGGAGCTCGACCGGGACCCGGACGCCGTCCACCACTACCTGGACCTGCCCGGGGTACGCCACCTCTCCACCTACGGCACCCCGCGCGAGTACGGCGGCCGGCCGCTGCGGGTGGGCCCGTACGTCTTCGAGGGCACCGGCGCCGTGGAACACGTCGTGGTGCTGGAGGAACTGGCGCGCGGCGACGCCGGGCTGACCCTCGCCGCACCCGGACCGTCGATGTCGGGCGTGCTGATGGACAAGCTGGCCGACCCGGACCGGCGCGCGGAGTACTACACCCGGATGGTGAGCGGACCGACCTGGACCTGCTTCGCGTTGACCGAGCCCGACCACGGCTCCGACGCCTCGGCGATGGAGACCGCGCTGCGCCCCGGCGCCGACGGCCGGCTCGTCCTGAGCGGCCGCAAACGCTACGTGGGCAACGCCGCCCGCGCCCAGCTCGCCGTGGTCTTCGCCCGCACCGGCAGCGGGCCGCTCGGCGTGACCGCCGTCCTGGTGGACACCGCATGCGCCGGCTGGCGGGCCGAGCCGCTGGACACGCTCGGACTGCGCGGCGCCCAACTGGGCGCCGTCACCCTCGACGACCTCCCCGTCGGGCCCGAGCGGGTGCTCGGCCGGCACCTGTCGCCGGTTCGCCGCGGCATGTGGGCCTGCGTCCAGGTGTTCCACCGGCTGCGTCCCGGGGTGGCGGCGCTGGCCCTCGGCATCGCGGGCGCCGCCCATGCGTACGTCGTCGAGCAGCGGCCGGCCGCGCGGGGCGCCGCCCGGGACCGCATCGAGGAGCTGGGCCGGCGGATCGACGCGGCCCGGTCCCTGGTCCTGCGGGCCGCCGCGGAGGTGGACGCCACCGGCGACGGGCACCTCGCCTCGGCCGCCAAGGCGCGGGCCTGCCGACTGGCCGAGGAGGTCACGCTGGCCGCCTGCGAGCTGCTGGCGCCGGCCGCCCGGGCGAGCCATCCGCTGCTGGACAAACTGGTGCGGGACGCGCGGGGCGTGGAGTTCATGGAAGGCACCCGCAACATCCAGCACCTCAACCTCTTCCCGGCGCTGCTGTCCGGGCGGGCCGCGGGGTGACCGCCCCGGTCAGGAACGGTTGAGATAGGTCAGCACGGCCAGCACCCGGCGGTTGTCGTCCTTCGAGGGCGGCAGATCCAGTTTCTGCATGATGTTGCCGATGTGTTTGGTGACCGCCTTTTCCGTGATGACGAGGGACGCGGCGATCGCGGCATTCGAACGGCCCTCGGCCATGCCGTGCAGCACATCGCGTTCCCGGTCGGTCAGCCGCGCGACTTTTCCATCCCGCCCGCTGCCGGACATCATCGCGCTGACCACGTCCGGGTCCATCACCGTGCCGCCGCCGCCCACCTGGCGCAGCGCCGAGACGAACTGCGCGGCGTCGAAGACCCGGTCCTTCAGCAGATAGCCCACCCCGCCCTCGCCGTCCGCGAGCAACTCCCGCGCGTAGAGCTGGTCGACGTACTGCGACAGCAGCAGTGACGGCTGGCCGATGTGGCGGCGGCGTGCCTCCAGCACCGCGCGCAGCCCCTCGTCGGTGTGCGTCGGCGGCATCCGGATGTCCGCCAGGACCAGGTCGGGGCGTTCGACGTCCAGGGCCCGGACCAGCTCCGGGCCGCTGCCGACGACCGAGACGACCTCGAATCCGTGCGGTTCCAGCAGCCGGATCAGGCCCTCGCGCAACAAGAACTGGTCCTCGGCGAGCACGATGCGCATGGCTGCCTTCCCCCTTCGGCACCACCCGGACCACGACATCGGGCCGGGCCGCCCAGAACCTAGCAACGGCCTTGCGAAAGCGGCAAGTTGACCAATTCCGGTCAGCGGCCGGTCAACCGGCAGTCAGTGTGATTTGGCAGGATCGCGCACGCATCTGAAGAAGCCCATACCCCTCAAGGCGGCAGGTGTCCCATTCACATCATCACCGCTCCCCACGAATTCAATGCCGACGACCTCTTCGTCGATCTGGAACCCCTCGTCGGTGAACCGTTGATGCTGAAATGCGAAGGGTTCAATTTCGCCGGCTCCATCAAACTCAAGGCCGCGCGCGCAATGGTGGACGCCGCCGAACGCCGCGGGCGCCTGCGTCCCGGTTCCACCCTGGTGGAGAGCTCCTCGGGGAACCTCGGCGTGGCACTGAGCCTGCTGGCCGCGAGCCGGGGCCACCGCTTCCTGTGCGTGACCGACTCCCGCTGCACCCTCGGCGCCCGCCAGCTCATGCAGGCGCTGGGCAGCGAGGTGCACGTCATCACCACCCCGGACCCGGTGGACGGGCTGCTCGGCGCGCGCCTGGCGCACGTCCGCGAACTGTGCGCCGACAACGAGGACTTCGTCTGGCTCGACCAGTACGCCAATCCGGACAACGGGCAGGCCCACTACGGCACCACCGGCCCGGAGATCCTCAAGGCCTTCCCCGACCTGTCGGTCCTCTTCGTCGGCGCCGGGACCACCGGCACCCTGATGGGCTGCGCCCGCTACCTGCGGGACCACAAGCCGTCGGCCCGGGTGGTCGCGGTGGACGCGGAGGGCTCGGTCACCTTCGGCGGCCCCGCCCGGACCCGCATGATCCCGGGACTGGGCACCGGGGTGCGGCCCCCGCTGCTCGACGAATCGCTGGTCGACGACGTCGTCCTGGTCGCCGAGCCCGACACCATCCGCAGCTGCCGCCGGCTGGCCCGCCGCGGCTTCCTCTTCGGCGGCTCCACCGGCACCGTCGTCAGCGGCGCCCTCGCCTGGCTCGCCCGGCACCCGCTGCCGCCCGGCGGCCGGGCCGTCGCCATCGCCCCCGACCTCGGCGAGCGCTACCTGGACACCGTGTACCAGGAGCAGTGGGTCGCCGACCTGTACGGCCCGCAGACCCTGGACGACGACGTGCCCGCCCGGGTCGGCTGAGCCACCCCCGTCCGCCGCCCGCCGTCCCCCCGCTCCCACCTCGCCGGCGCCCCCGTGGCAGCGGTCCCGCCCTCCCACCGTGACGCGTCCAGGAGACTCCATGACCCCACCCGCCGACACCGCCCTGCCGTTGACGGGCGCCCAGTCCGGCATCTGGTTCGACGAGCGGCTCTCGCAGGGGCGGCCGGCCTACAACATGGCCGACTACCTCGACATCTCCGGCCCGCTCGACCCGGCCCTGCTGCGCCGGGCGCTGGAGACGGTGCTGGACGAGGCCGAGTGCACCAGGGCGCGGTTCTCCGAGACGGACGGCGTCCCCGTCCAGCACGTCCGGCCGCTCGGCGAACTGCCGCTGCGGCAGCTGGACCTCAGCGGCGGAGCCGACCCGGTCGCCGAGGCCCTGCGGCTCTTCGACGAGGACCTGCACCGGCCCTTCCGGCTCACCGGAAGCCTGCTGTTCCGGATGACCCTGGTGCGGGTCGCCGCCGACCGCCACCTGTTCCACCTGGCCATGCACCATCTGCTCGCCGACGGCTACAGCCGGCTCGCGGTCTACCGCAGGCTCAGCGAGGTCTACGGCGGCCCGTCCGCCGACCCGAGCAGCCCGGCGGGGACACCGCTGCCCCCGTTGCGGGTACTGCTGGACGCCGAGGCGGAGTACCTGGCCTCGCCCGCGGTCGAGCGCGACCGGCTCTTCTGGGAGCGCCACCTGCCGCAGGACGCCGAACCGACCAGCCTCGCCACCGAGGGACCCGCCCCCGGCACCGCGTTCCTGCGGGTCACCCGCACCGTCGACGCCGCCGCCGCGGCCACCTGGCGCGCCGCGGCGGCGGACGCCGGGGTGACCTGGCCGACCTTCGCCATCGCCGCCACGGCCGGGTACGTCGCCAAGGCCACCGGCAACCCCGAGGTGCTGCTGACCCTCCCGGTGACCGCGCGGCAGTCCGCGCTCGCCCGCACGGTCCCCGGAATGGTCGCCAACTACCTGCCGTTCCCGGCCCGGATCCCCGCCTCGACCACGGTGGCCGAGCTGCTCACCGCGACCTCCCGGACCCTCGCCCGCTCGCTGCGGCACCAGCGCTACCCGGCCGAGTGGCTGCGCCGGGCGAGGGGGCTGACGGCGGGCGACCGGCGTCCGTTCGGGCCGTTCGTCAACGTCCTGCCGCAGAACCCGGAGATCCGCCTCGGCCCGTGCCGGGCGGAGCTGCACAACCTCTCCACCGGCATCGTCGACGACCTGATGATCACCGTCCTGGACTCCGTCGGCGGCGGCCTGGAACTCCACCTGAACGGCAACCCCGCCCTCTACCGGCCGGAGGAGATCCAGGGCCACCTGGCCCGGTTCGAGGCGTTCCTGCGCCGGCTGGCGTCGGCCCCGGCCCACACGCCCCTCGGCCGGCTGGAGATGGTCACCGAGGACGAACGCGCCGAGCTGCTCGCCGCCGGCACCGGAACCACCGGCCCGGTGCGGGGCGGCGTGGTGGAGCGGATACGTGAGCGCGCCGACCGGGACGCGGCGGCCACCGCCCTGGTGGAGGGTGAACTGACGGTCTCCTACGGGCAGTTGGTGTCCTGGGCCGACGCGGCGGCGCGGCGCCTGACCGGGGCCGGAGTGGGCCCCGGCTCGCTCGTGGGCGTGCTGGCCGAGCCCGGCGCGGTCTTCCTCGGCACGGTGCTGGCCGTCCTCCAGGCCGGCGGCGCCTGGGTGCCGCTGGACGTACGGGCCCCGGCGGCCCGGTCCGCCGGGCTGCTCACCGACGCCCGCGTGGGCCACCTGGTCGTCGGCCCCGGATGCACCGCGCCGGCCGACGAGGTGGCCGCGCTGACCGGCCACCCGGTGCGGCGGCTGGCGGCGGACGGGGACTTCACCGCGGCGGCCCCGCCCACCGCGCTGTCCGCCCCGCTGGGCGAGGAGCGGGACCCGGCCTACGTGATCTTCACCTCGGGGTCGACCGGCCGGCCGAAGGGCGCGATCGTCGAACGCCGCGGGATGCTCAACCACCTCCTCGCCAAGATCGAGGACCTCCGGCTCGGGCCCGCCGACACGGTGGTGTGGAACGCACCGGTGACCTTCGACGTGTCGGTGTGGCAGATGCTGGGCCCGCTGCTGGCCGGCGGCGTGGTGCACAGCGTCCCGCACGAGGTCGCGGCCGACCCCGAGGCGCTGTTCGGCACGGTCGCGGACCATGCGGTGACGGTGCTGGAGGTCGTCCCGTCCCTGCTCCGCGCCGCGCTCGACCTGTGGCAGGTCTCGGACACCGGCCCCGACACCGGCTCGCTCCGGTGGCTGATGGTCACCGGTGAGGCGCTCCCGGCCGACCTGTGCGCACGGTGGTGGCGGATCGCCGGGGTGCCGATGGTCAACGCCTATGGACCCACGGAGTGTTCGGACGACGTGACCCACGCCGTGCTGCGGCCGGGGCAGGAGCTGGGCAGCAGGGTCCCCATCGGCCGGCCGGTGCGCAACACCGTGCTGCACGTGCTCGGCGGCGACCTCCGCCCGGTCCCGGTGGGCCAGGTCGGCGAACTCTTCGTGGGCGGCGCCGGGGTGGGCCGCGGGTACCTCTCCGACCCGGTCAAGACCGCCGCCTCGTTCGTCGCCGATCCGTTCGCCGGGGGCGGCGCGCGGATGTACCGCACCGGCGACCGCGTGGTGCGCCGCCCTGACGGCCAGCTGGAGTTCGTCGAGCGGCTGGACCACCAGGTCAAGGTGCGCGGACACCGGATCGAACTGGGCGAGGTGGAGGCCGCGCTGCGGGCCGTCGACGGGGTGGCCGACGCGGCGGTGCGGGCGGTCGCCGGCCCGTCCGGCAACACCCGTCTGATCGCCTACGTCGTCGCGCCGGACCTGCCCCCGGACGCGGTGCGCGACGCGGTCGCCTCGGCACTCCCCGCCTACATGGTGCCCTCGGCCTGGGTCGCGCTGGACCGGATGCCGCTGACCGCGCACGGCAAGGTGGACCGCCGGGCACTGCCCGACCCCGCCGGCGTCCCGGCCCCGGTCACCCGGCGGCGGCGCGGGCCGCGGCCGGGGGCCGAGACGGTGCTCTGCGAGACCTTCGCCGAGGTGCTGCACCTCGCCGAGGTCCACGTCGACGACGGCTTCTTCGCCCTCGGCGGCGACTCCATCACCGCGATCCAGGTGGTGAGCCGGGCGCGGGCCCGCGGGGTGGCGCTCACCCCCCGGGAGATCTTCGACCACCGCACCCCCGCCGCCCTCGCCGCGCGCCACCCCGTGGGCGGGCACGAGGGCGACGCCGCGGGCACCGCGCCCCGGACCACGGCGGCCGACGACGGCGTGGGGGACATCGAGCCCACCCCGATCATCGCCCAGCTCTGCGAGGACCTGACCACGCTCGACGGCCCGGCGGCGCAGTACAGCCAGTACGTGGTCCTCCGCACACCCCCCGGGCTGACCGCGGACCGCCTGGTCCCCGCCCTGCAGGCCCTCGTCGACCGGCACGACGTGCTCCGGCTGCGGCTGCACGAACCGGTGCCCGGCGTCTGGACGCTGCGCACCGGGGAGCCCGGCACGGTCGACGCCGCCACCCTGGTCCACACCGCGGACGGCACCCCGCCCGACCCGGCCGCCCTCGAACGGGCCGTCGCGGCGCAGGCCGAAGCGGCCCGCACCCGGCTCGACCCGCGCGCCGGCGTCATGCTCCAGGCGGTGCTCCTCGGCCGCGGACCGGACGGCACCGGCCGTCTGCTGCTGCTGGCGCACCACACGGTCGTCGACGGTGTCTCCTGGCGCATCCTCCTCGCCGACCTGCGCACCGCCTGCGAGGCGGCCGACGCCGGGGAGCCGCCGGCGCCGGCACCGGTGCCCACCTCCTACCGGCGCTGGGCGTCGCTGCTGGCCCGCGAGTCCCGCGCCGGCCGGCGGATCGCCGAACTCGGCCACTGGCAGCGGCAGCTCGCCGACCCGGCCGCCGGTCTCGGCCGGCGCCCCCTCGACCCGGCCCGCGACACCTACGGCCGGGCCGGCCGGCTGCGGCTGCAGCTGCCCGAGGACACCACCACCGCACTGCTCACCTCCGCCGTCGCCGCCTTCCACGGCGAGATCAACGACCTGCTGCTGGCCGCGCTCGCCCTGGCCGTCGGCCGGTGGCGGTCCCGGCACCACCCGGAGGCGGGGCCGCGGGTCCTGGTCGAACTCGAAGGCCACGGACGCGAGGAGCTCGACGGCACGGCCGATCTGTCCCGCACGGTCGGCTGGTTCACCTCCGTCTTCCCCGTCCTGCTCGACCCCGGGGAGTTCGACGCCGCCGAGGCCTGGGCCGCCGGGCCCGCCCTGGCCACCGTCGTCAAGCGCACCAAGGAGCAGCTGCGCGCGGTGCCCGACCGCGGCCTCGGCCACGGCCTGCTGCGCCATCTCAACCCGCAGACCGCCCGGTTGCTGGCGGCGGGCGGCACCCCGGACATCGGCTTCAACTACCTCGGGCGGTTCACCGCGGACGGTGCGGCCGGCCCGTGGACCGTGGACGGCGCGCACGCGGTGGTCGGCACCGGCGTCCACCCCGGCATGCCGCTGCGCCACCCGCTGGCGGTCACCGCGGTCACCGAGGACCTCGGGACCGGACCGCGGCTGGCCGCGGAGTGGCTGTGGGCCGACGGTGTGCTGACCGCCGCGGACGTCGAGGAGATCGCCGAGGGCTGGTTCGAGGCGCTGCGGGCCGTGGTGCGCCACCTCGCGCTGCCGGACGCCGGCGGCCACTCCCCGTCGGACTTCCCGCTGGTCCCCCTGACCCAGGACGAGACCGACGCCCTGGCCCGGGAGAGCACCGGCGCCCTGACGGACGTGCTGCCGCTGACCGCCTTCCAGCGTGGTCTGCTGTTCCAGGCCCAGCTGCGCGGCGACGGACCCGACCTCTACACCCTCCAGATCACCGCCGACCTCATCGGCCCGCTCGACACCGCGGCGCTGGAGCGCTCCCTGGCCGCCCTCCTCGACCGGCACCCCCACCTGGCGGCGGGCTTCCGCTACCGCGACGCGGGCGACCCGGTCGCCGTCCTGCGCGAGGGCGTCACCGTGCCGCTCACCCGGGCCGACTGCCGCACCCTGTCCGCTGAGGAGCGCGCGGCGGAACTGGCGCGCCTCGCCGCGGCCGACCGGGAGCGCCACTTCGACCTCGCCCACCCGCCCCTGATGCGCTGGACACTGGCCCGCCTCGACGACCGACGGCACCGGCTGATCTGGACCCTGCACCACATCCTGGTCGACGGCTGGTCCATGCCCGTCCTCGTCAGGGAACTGCTGACCTGCTACGCCGACGGCGGAGACGCCCGGGACCTGCCCGCCCCGGTGCCGTTCCGCACCTACCTGGCCCACCTCGCCGCACAGGACCGGGAAGCGGCCCGGGCCGCCTGGCGGTCGGCACTGGAGGGCGTCACCGGGCCGGTGTACCTCTGCGCGGCCGGGCCGGGCCGGGAACCGGTCGAGCCCGCATCGGTGCCGCTGCTGCTGACCGAGGCCGAGACGGCCGCGCTCACCGGCTTCGCGACGGCGCACGGTCTCACCGTCAACACCCTCCTGCTGGGCGCCTGGGCGGCACTGCTGAGCCGGACGACCGGACGCGACGACGTGCTGTTCGGCTCCACCGTCTCCACCCGCCCCGGCGCCCTGCCCGGTGTCGAGTCCATCGTCGGACCGTTCCTCAACACCCTCCCGGTGCGTGCCGTGCTGCGTCCGGACGAGCCGGCCACCGACTTCCTGCACCGGTTGCAGAAGGAGCAGTCCGCACTGCGCGACGTCGACCACCTGGCGCTCGGCGAGATGCTCGGGGGCAACCCGGCGCTCGCCGCGGCCGGTGAACCCTTCGACACGGTCCTGGTCTTCGAGAACTTCCCGACGGTGGCCCCCGACGACCTGCCCGCCGCGGCGGGCCTGCGGGTGGCCGGCGCGGGCGCCCGCGACGCCCGGCACCACCCCCTCAGCCTCGTGGTGCGGACCGGGACCCGGATGGAGGTCCGCTTCGACCACGCGCCCGACGTCCTGGACCGGGCCGCCGTCGAGGCGCTCGCCACGGCGTTCCACCGGCTGCTCCTGGGGTTGGTGGAGCACCCCGGCCGGCCCCTCGCCGGACCGGACGTCCCGGGCCCCGACGAGGAGGCGCTGCGGCACGGCGGTGTCATGTCGTCCGACGGCGGGACGGACCGTTCCGACGCCGTACCCGCCCCCGTCGCCGGGGGCGCCGAGGTGGAGCTCCTGTGCGGACTGTTCGCGGAGGTCCTGGGGCTCGACCAGGTCGGCCCGCAGGACAACTTCTTCCTGCTGGGCGGGGATTCGATCAGCGCGATCCAGGTCGTCGGCCGGGCCCGGGCGAAGGGGCTGCCGCTGACCGCCGGGCAGGTCTTCCGGCTGCGCACCCCCGCCGCCCTCGCCGCCGCACGGCGACCCGCCGAGGAGCCCGCCCCGGCCGGCGCCCGGCCCGGCCCGGACCCGGCGGACCTGCTCGGCCTGGACGGCGACGAACTCGCCGCACTCGAAGGCGAGTTGGCCGAACTCGACACCGAGCTGGAGTCATGATGGCGACCACTTCCGCGAGCCGGCCGGGCAGTGAGTTCCTGCCGCTGTCGCCGTTGCAGCGCAGCTTCCTCTTCCACGCCGACCTCGTGCAGGACGGCCCCGACATCCACGTCCTGCAGTTCACGGCCGACCTCGCCGGCCCCCTCGACGAGGACCGG
The DNA here is from genome assembly GCF_040640655.1 of Streptomyces sp. NPDC021749. NCBI lineage: Bacteria > Bacillati > Actinomycetota > Actinomycetes > Kitasatosporales > Streptomycetaceae > Streptomyces > Streptomyces sp. NPDC021749. The sequence continues at coordinate 83,025 of NZ_JBFACE010000007.1, forward strand.
CTGCGCTCCGCGGTGCGCGCCCAGTTCGTACGCCACCCCAACCTGCGGGCCTGCTTCCGCACCCGCAGGTCGGGCGAACCGGTGCAGGTGGTGCCCGCCGCCGTGCCGCTGCACTGGACCTCGCTCGACCTCGGCCACCTGCCGCCCGACGAGCGGACCGCGGAACTGGCGCGGATCACCGAGGCCGACCGGACCGCACGCTTCGACCTCACCCGCCCGCCGCTGCTGCGCTGCACCCTCGTCCGCCGCGCCGACGGCCTGCACCGCTTCCTGCTCACGGCGCACCACATCGTGGTGGACGGCTGGTCCATGCCGCTGCTGCTGTCCGGCCTCTTCGAGGACTACGCCGCCGCGCCCGGCACCGCCGTACCTGCGGGCACCGGCTACCGGGACCACCTGGCCTGGCTGGCCCGCCAGGACGGGCCGGCGGCCCGGGAGGCGTGGCGCGCGGCGCTGTCGGGGCTGACCGAACCGTCCCTGGTCGCACCGGACGACCCGGGCCGCACCGCGGTCGTCCCGCACACCGTGCGCGGCCACCTGTCGCCACGGGCCGCCGCACGCCTGGCCGGCTGGGCGCGCGGCCACCAGCTGACCACCGGCACCGTGGTCCAGGGCGGTTGGGGACTCCTCGTCGGCCAGCTCACCGGCCGTGCGGACGTCACCTTCGGGGTGGTGGACTCCGGCCGGCCGGCCGAACTGCCCGGCGTGGAATCCATGGTCGGGATGTTCGCCAACACCCTGCCCGCCCGGCTGCGGATCGACCCGGCCCGCTCCCTGACCGACCTGTTCACCGCCTTCATGGCACAGCAGGCGGACCTGCTGCCGCACCGGCACCTCGGACTCGTCGACATCCAGCAACTCGCCGGGGGCGCACGGCTGCTGGACACCGCGGTGCTGTTCCAGAACTACCCGCGGACCGGCGAGGACGCCTTCACCGAACTGACCGGACTGCGCCTGCTCGGCTCCGAGATCCGCAACGACACCGAGTTCCCGCTGAGCCTGGTCGTCCTCCCCGGCGACGGCCTCGAACTGCGTCTGCAGCACCACCCCGGACTCTTCCCCGGGCCGGCCGCCCGCCGGCTGCTGGACCGGGCGACCCGGCTGCTGGAACGCCTCCCCGACGTCGCCGCCGAACCGGCCGGCCGCCTCGACCTCCTCGTGCCCGGGGAACGGGAGCTCGTACTGGCCGGGTTCAACGACACCGCCCGCCCCGCCCCCGGACGGCTCCTGCCCGAGGCCCTCGCCCGGCGGGCCGCCGAGGACCCGGACCGGGTCGCCGTGGAGAGCGACCACGGGACGCTGACCGCGGGCGCGCTGGAGGGCCGCGCCAACCGGCTCGCCCGGCTTCTGCGGGGCCGCGGTGTCGGGCCGGGGTCCGTCGTCGCGGTGGCGCTGCCGCGCACCGGCGACCTCCTGGTCGCCGCGCTCGCCGTGCTCAAGGCCGGCGGCGCGTTCCTCGCGGTCGATCCCGACCACCCGCGCGCCCGCATCCGGTACATGCTGGACGACGCCCGCCCCGCCGTGCTGCTGAGCGCCGCCGCCGAGGCCGCCGCCATCGGCTGGGCGGGCCCCACCGTCCTGCTGGACCGGCCCGCCGTCGACGACCTGCTGGACGCCCTCGCCGCCGGCGACCTCACCGACGCCGAGCGGGGCGGCCCGCTCCGCCCCGGCCTGCCCGCCTACCTCCTGTACACCTCGGGCTCGACGGGCCGGCCGAAGGGCGTCGTGGTGCCGCACGGCGCCCTCGCCAACTTCCTCGACGACGCCCGCCACCGGGTGGCCCTGACCCCCGGTGACCGCACCCTGGCGACCACCACCTTCGGCTTCGACATCGCCCTGCTGGAGCTCTTCCTGCCGCTGCTGACCGGCACCGGGCTGGTCCTCGCCGACCGGGCCACCACCCGCGATCCCGCGGCCCTCGCGGCGGCGGTGCGGACCCACGGCGCGACCGTCCTGCAGGCCACCCCCAGCCAGTTGCAGGCGCTGCTGACCTCGCAGCCCGGCTGCCTGGCCGGACTGCGCCTGCTGTCCGGCGGCGAGGCACTGAGCGCGCCCCTCGCGGCGGGCCTGCTCCGGCACGCCGGATCGCTCCTGAACTTCTACGGGCCCACCGAGGCCACCGTCTACGTCACCGCCCACGAGGTCCGGGCGCCGGTCGACCGCACCCCGCCCATCGGCACCCCGCTGGCCAACACCCGCGGCTACGTCCTGGACGCGGCGCTGCGACCGGTGCCGCCCGGCGTGGTGGGCGAGCTCTACCTGGCCGGGGCCCAGCTGGCCGACGGCTACCTCGGACGCCCCGCGCTGACCGCCGAACGCTTCGTCGCCGACCCGCACGGCGCCCCCGGCACCCGCATGTACCGCACCGGCGACCTGGCCCGCTGGGACGCCGACGGGCAGCTGGAGTACCTGGGCCGGACCGACCACCAGATCAAGGTCCGCGGCCACCGCATCGAGCCCGGCGAGATCGAGGCCGCCCTCGTCGGACAGCCCGGCGTGACCCACGCCGTGGTGGTGCCCCGCACGTACGGGGAGGACGACGTACGGCTGGTCGCCTACCTCGTCACCGCGGAACCGGACCCGGACACCGCGCGGATCCGCGAACGGGTGGCCGCCGCGCTGCCCTCCTCCATGGTCCCGGCCGCCTTCGTCCGCCTGGACCGGCTGCCGCTCGGTCCCAGCGGCAAGGTCGACCGCGCCCGGCTCCCGGAGCCGCCGGCCGCCGCCCCGGCCCGACCGCTCCCGGCCGTGGGCACCCCCGCGCTGGACATCCTGCGGGGCCTGTTCGCCGATGCCCTGGGCTGCGCCGACGTCGGCCCGGACGACGACTTCTTCGTCCTGGGCGGCCACTCCCTCCTGGCGACCCGGCTGGTCAGCAGGGTCCGCGCCGCGCTCGGGGCCGAACTGTCGGTGCGCGCCCTCTTCGACCACCGCACCCCGGCGGCCCTGGCCGCCCACCTCGACGCCGCCCCGGCCGCCCGGGAACCGCTGCGCCCGCAGAAGCGGCCGTCCTTCGTGCCGCTGTCGCACATGCAGCAGCGGCTGTGGTTCCTCAACCGCCTCACCCCCGGCGGCGGCGCCTACCACGTGGCGTCCGCGGTCCGCCTCACCGGCGCGCTGGACACCGACGCGCTGCGCGCGGCGCTGGGCGACCTCACCGACCGCCACGAGGTGCTCCGCACCCTCTACCCCGAGCTGGCCGGCGTCCCCGGCCAGGTGGTGGTGGACGCCGACGGAGCCCGGCCGGACCTGCCGCGGCACGAGGTGACCGGAGGCGAGCGGGAGCTGACCGCCCACCTGGCGGCCGAGTGCGCGGCCGGCTTCGACCTGACCTGCGAACTCCCCCTGCGCGCACGGCTGTTCCGGCTCGGCCCCACCGAGCACGTGCTGCTGCTCGTGCTGCACCACATCGCCGTCGACGGCTGGTCGCTGGAGGTCCTGGCCGGCGAACTCACCCGGGCGTACCGGGCACGTCGCGCCGGACGCGCCCCCGAGCTCCCCGAGCTTGCGGTCACCTACGCCGACTTCACGCTGTGGCAGCGGCGCCTGCTCGGCGCCGAGGACGACCCAGCCGGCCTCCAGAACCGGCAACTCGCCTACTGGATGCGCACCCTGCGCGGGATGCCCGAGGAACTGGAACTGCCCACCGACCACCGCCGGCCGCAGGTGGCCGGGCACGCCGGTGACGCGGTCGGCTTCACCGTGCCCGCCGAGACCCACCGCCGGCTGGCCGCGCTGGCGGTCGCCGCCGGCGTCAGCCCCTTCATGGTGCTCCAGGCCGCCCTCGCCGTCCTGCTCACCAAGCTGGGGGCCGGCACCGACATCCCGCTCGGCACCCCCGTGGCGGGCCGCACCGACGCCGCCCTGCACGACCTGGTCGGCTTCTTCGTCAACACCCTTGTCCTGCGCACCGACACCGGCGGCGACCCGACCTTCGCCGAACTGCTGCACCGGGTCAGGGAGACGGACCTCGGTGCCTACGCGCACCAGGACCTGCCGTTCGAACGCCTGGTGGAGGCGCTGGGCCCGACCCGCTCCCTGGCGCGCCAGTCCCTGTTCCAGGTCATGCTGATCCTCCAGAACACCGCACGGCCCCGGTTCTTGCTGGACGGGCTGGAGTGCGCCCCGGTGGAGGTGGGCCTCGGCGTCAAGTTCGACCTCGCCTTCGAGATCGCCGAGCAGCACGACGCCGACGGACCGGCGGGCCTCACCGGCCGGCTGGAGTTCGCCACCGACCTGTACACCCGCCCCACCGCCCGGCGGCTCGCGGAGCGCTTCGTCCGGCTGCTGACCGCCGCGGTCACCCGGCCCACGGAACGGCTCAGCGCCCTCGCGGTCCTGGCGCCCGGCGAACGCCGGCAGATCCTCGACCGGTGGAGCGCCGACCGGCGGTGGCCCGCGCCCCCGCCCGTCACCCTGCCGGCCCTGTTCGAGCAGTGGGCGCGGCAACAGCCCGGCCACCTTGCGTTCGTCTCCGACCGGGACCGGCTGAGCTACCGCGAACTGGACGCGCGGGCCGGCCGGTTCGCCCGCCACCTGCGGGACCTCGGCGCCGGCCCGGGCTCCCTGGTCGCCCTGGCGCTGCCCCGCTCGGCCGACCTGGTCGTCGCGCTGCTCGCGGTGCTCAAGACCGGCGCGGCCTACCTCCCGGTCGACCCCGCCTACCCCACCGCGCGGATCACCCAGATGCTGACCGACGCCCGGCCGACGCTCCTGGTCACCTGCACCGCGGTCCGGGCGTCGGGCGCGCTGCCCGGCGACGCGGTGGCGGCGGACCGGACCGTGCTGCTCGACGACGCCGCGACCGCGGAGTCCGTCGCCGCGCGCCCCTCCGGGCCGCTGACCGACGACGAGCGCACCCGGCCGCTCACCCCCGCCGACCTCGCCTACGTGATCTACACCTCCGGTTCCACCGGGCGGCCCAAGGGCGTCGCCGTCCGCCACGCCACGGCCGCCGACCTGGCCCGCGACCACCGGGCACGGCTCGGGCTCGGACCCCACACCAGGGCCCTGCAGTTCGCGTCCTTCGGCTTCGACGCGGCCGTGTGGGAACTGTGCGTGTCGCTGTTCAGCGGCGGCACGCTGGTCCAGGCCGACGACGACCGGCGGGCCGGGGAGCCGCTGGCCGACACGATGCACCGGCACGCGGTCAACCTCGCGGTGCTGCCGCCGGTGGTGGTCGCCTCCCTCCCGCCGGACGTCCGGCTGCCCCCGGACATGCTGCTGGCGGTCGCCGGCTCGGCCTGCCCGCCGGAGCTCGTCGAGCGCCGGTCGGGGCAGGCCCGGATGGTCAACGCCTTCGGCCCGACCGAGACCACCGTCTGCTGCACCATCAGCGACCGGCTCGACAAGGGCCGCCCACCCATCGGCCGCCCCGTCGCCGGGCACCGGCTCTACGTCCTCGACGACGCGCTGTCCCCGGTTCCGGCCGGCGTCACCGGAGAGCTCTACGTGGGCGGCACGGGCCTCGCGGTGGGCTACCTCAACCGCCCGGAGCTGACCGCGGGACGCTTCGTCGCCGACCCCTTCGGCGCCCCCGGGTCCCGCATGTACCGCACCGGAGACCTCGTGCGGTGGCTGGCCGACGGCAACCTGGACTACGTGGGCCGGGCCGACCAGCAGGTCAAGATCCGCGGCTTCCGGGTCGAACCCGGCGAGATCGAGAGCGCGTTGACCGACGAGCCCGGGGTGGCCCAGGCGGCCGTCGTCGCGCGCGAGGAACGCCCCGGGGACCTGCGGCTCGTCGGCTACCTGGTGCCCGAGGCCGGGGCCGCGCCCGATGTCGCGGCGCTGCGTGCCGCGCTGGCCCGCAAGCTGCCCGGCCACATGGTGCCCGCGGCCCTGCTGGCCTTGCCCGAGCTGCCGTTGACCGCGCACGGAAAGCTGGACGTCGCCGCGCTGCCGGTGCCCGAGCGGCGCGGCACACCGTCCCGGCCGCCCGCGACCGGGCCCGAACGGCTGGTCGCCGACGCCTTCGCCGAGGTGCTCGGGGCGGACGGGGTCGGCGCCGAGGACGACTTCTTCGAGCTCGGCGGCAACAGCATCGGCAGCGTCCAACTGGTCTCCCACCTGGCCAAGGACGGCCTGCGGATCGCCGTCGCGGAGGTCTTCACCGAACGCACCGTCGCCGCCCTGGCCGCGCTGGCCCACCGCCGCCGGACGGCCCCGGGCCGCACCACCGTCCGGCACCTGGAGGAGCAGTGGACGGCCGGCGGGCTGGACGAGGGCTCCCTGGACCCGTTCGCCCCCCTGCTGCCCATCCGGCCCACCGGTGAACTGCCGCCTCTGTGGTGCCTCCACGGCGGGCTGGGACTGAGCCTTCCGTACCTCGGTCTGGCAGCCCACATCGACCCGGCGCGCCCGCTGTACGGCCTCCAGGCGCCGCAGGCGAGCGGCGGCGACCCGCCGGCCACCCTGGAGGCGCAGGCCGAGGAGTACCTCGGGCTGATCCGGCGGATCCAGCCCGCGGGCCCCTACCACCTGATGGGCTGGTCCTACGGCGGACTGCTCGCCCACCACCTGGCCGTCCGGCTCCGGGACGGCGGGGAACGCGTGGCGTACCTGGCCAACCTCGACGCCTACCCGCACGATCCCGCCCACGACGGCCCCCTGCCCGGCGACCGGGAACTCCTGGTGCGCTTCCTGGAGTACCTCGGGCACGAGGACGCGGCCGCGGCGGCCGACGGCGGCGCCGAGTCCGTCGCGCGGACCCTGCGCCGGCACGGGGGGACGTTCGCCCGGCTCGCCACCGAGGACGTCGAGCGGCTGATGGCCACCATGCGGCACCACGCCGACCTGGCGGCCCGCTTCCGGCCCGGCCGGCACCAGGGCGGGATGACGCTGGTGGTCGCCGCCGCGAACCGTACCGCCACCGCCACCACGCACTCCGTCCGGCGCTGGCGGCGGCACCTGACCGGCGCGGTGCACCGACACGACGTACCGCACGCGCACGAGTACCTGATGCACCCCGGGCCCCAAGCGGCGATCGGGAAGATCATCGACGACGACCTGCGCCGGCTCACGTCGCGGCGCCCGGGAAGGCAGGCATGAGCACCCTCACCGTCGACACCCCCGCCGGACCGTCCGCCGCCGGCGTCGTCAGGGAGACCCTCGCCCTGGCCGGCCGCCGCCTGCGCCACCTCCGCCGGGCCCCCGGACGCACGGTGGGGCTCGTGATGAACCCGCTGGTGATGCTGCTCGCCGTGGGCTACCTGTTCAAGAACGCCATCGTGTCCCCGCACGGCGGTGCCTATCAGGAGTACCTGATGGCCGGTGTCACCGCGCAGATCGGGCTGGCGGGCGTGGGACCCACGGCGGTCAGCGTCGCCCTGGACCGGCGGGCCGGACTCATGGACCGCTTCCGGTCGCTGCCCATCTCCCGGGCGGCGGTGCTGACCGCGCACGCGCTGGGCGACCTGCTGATCGGGCTCGGGGCCCTGGTGGTGATCAGCCTGGTCGGCCTGGCCATCGGATGGCGGGTCCACGGTGACCCGCTGTCGGTCCTCGCCGGGTTCGGTGTCGCCGCCCTGTTCATCCTCGCCACCGTGTGGGTGGGCATCGCACTGGGGATGACCGTGAGCAACATCGAGTCCGTCGACTCGATCGCGGCACTCGGCCTGGTCGTCTGCACCTTCCTCTCGGACGCGGTGTTCTCGGCGTCCGCCATGCCCGGCTGGCTCCGCCCGGTGGTGGCGTGGAACCCGGTCACCGCGGTGGCCGACGCCATCCGCCATCTGTGGGGCAACCCGGTCCAGGCCGGCTCGTCCTTCCCCGGTCAGCACCCGTTCCTGGTCGCCGGCTGCTGGCTCGTGGTGCTGCTCGCCGGGGCCGTGGCAGCCGCCCTGACCCGCTTCCGGACGCGGGAGTGAGCCGCGTCACGGCGCGAGGTGGCCGGGGCCGCGGGCACCCGGCGGGCGGTGCGTACTGAGCAGTCGCTTACGATGGCGGGGCATGTCCGCAACAGCACCAGGAGCCCCGTCCGTGACCGTCGAATCCCTTCCGGCCGCCGCCACCCTCCCGTACGGCCGGCTCGTCCCCGTCACCGTCCACTTCGACGACCTCGACGCGCTGGGCATGCTCCACAACTCCCGCTACCCGCTGCTGGTGGAACGCGCCTGGGCGGAGTACTGGCACGGCCGGGGCTTCGGTTTCGACGGCGACTGGGCCGCGGCCGGCGACATGTGCAACGTCATCAAGGAGATGCGGGTCTCCTACGAGCGCCCGGTCACCCGGCCCGGCCACTACGCCGCCCACCTGTGGGTCGAACGCCTCGGCCGCACCGGCCTGACCTACGGCTTCCGGCTCTGCTCGGCCGACGGCACCGAGACCCACGCCCACGGCCACCGCGTCCTGGTCCGGGTCGACTCCGCGACCCTGCGCCCCACGCCGTGGTCCGACCGGGCCCGCGCGGTCGCCGCGGAACTGATCCGCCCGCAGACGGACGAGCCGGAGCCGGGGACGGCGGCGGACGCGGCCTGACCCCCGGGCCCGGAGCGGACCGCGGCCGGCACGGCTCCGGCTCAGGACCGTTCCAGGTCCCCCGCCACCGCGGCCGCGCCGCCGGAAGCTGTACGGGACGGGACCCGCAGCACCCGGGCGCCTGCGACCAGACCGCAGGCCAGCGCCGTGACCAGCGCGAAGGACACCGTCAGCGAACTCGCCTGGGCGATCCCGCCGATCGCGGACGGGGCGATCAGCCCGGACGTGTAGGTGATCGTGGCGACCCCTGCGATCGCCTGGCTTGGCGCCGGACCGCTGCGCCCGGCGGCCGCGAAGGCCAGCGGGACCACCACCGCGATGCCCAGCCCGATCAGCCCGAACCCGGCCATCGCCGTCACCGGATGGCGGGCCGCGACGATCAGCAGCCCGCCGGCCGCCGCCAGCACGCCCCCGGCCCGTACCGTGCGCACCGCGCCGAAGCGGGCCACCACCCTGTCGCCGGCCAGCCGCGCGGCCGCCATGGTGCAGGAGAAGGCGGTGGTCGAGGCGGCCGCCAGGCCCCCGTCGGTGCCCAGCCGGTCGCGGAGGTAGACCGCCGACCAGTCCAGCCCGGCACCCTCGGCGAACACCGCGCAGAAGCCGATGGCGCCGATGATCACGGCCGGCTTCGGCGGCAGCGCGAAGCGCGGCGGCGGATGCTCCTCGGGGGCGCTGCGCAGGTCCAGCACGCCCTGGCAGGCGGCCGCGCCCAGCAGGGTCAACACCAGTGCGGCCGCGGCCAGATGGAGCCGGGCGTCCCATCCGCCGTGTGCGGCGAGGGTGCCGGCCCCCGAGCCGAGCAGGGCACCCGCGCTCCACATCCCGTGCAGCCCCGACATGATGGGCCGCCCGAGCCGGTCCTCGGTCTCCACGCCGAGGGCGTTCATCGCGACGTCCGCCATGCCGGAGGCCGCGCCGTACACCAGCAGCGCCGGACAGAGCGCGTACAGGCCGGGGGAGAGGGCGGGCAGGACCAGCGAGAGGGTCCACAGCGCGAGCAGGGCGCGCAGTGCCGTCCGGGCGCCGAAGCGGTGGCTGATCCGGCCGGCCAGCGGCATGGCCAGCGACGCGCCGATCGCCGGGAAGGCGAGGGCCAGGCCGAGTTGGCCGGGGGAGATGCCGGTGTGGTCCTGGATCCAGGGGATGCGGGTGGCGAAGTTGCCGGTGACCGAGCCGTGGACGAGGAAGACCAGCGCGACGGACCGACGGGCGCGGCGCAGCCGGTCCTGGGGGAGCGGGGGGACGAGGGGGAGGGGGCCGTCGGGGGCGCCGGTGCCAGCCATGGGCGGTAAATTATCAGGAACCCTGCCTGATAATAAGGGCGTTGACCCGACCGGATGGAAGAATCCCGCCATGCATCCACCGCGCACGGCAGCCGCCGGCCGCACCGCCTCCCCGGCCACCGCCCGGCTGATCAACGACCGGTTGGCGCTGCAACTCCTCCAGTCCGAGGGCCCGTTGACGGCCGGTCAGCTCAAGACGCTGACCGGACTGTCCCGGCCGACCGTCGCCGACCTCGTCGAACGCCTCCAGCAGGCCGGACTGATCACCGTCGTCGGGGAGAGCGGCGCACAGCGGCGCGGACCCAACGCCCGCCTCTACGGCATCGTCGCCGAACGGGCCCACCTCGTCGGCCTCGACCTGCGCACCCACGGCGTCACGGTCGCGGTCGCCGACCTCCTGGGCCGGGTACGCGCCGAACGCACCGCCCCGGTCGGCCCGGACGACACCCCCGACGCGGCCGTCGCCACCGCCCTCGCCGTGCTCGACAAGGCCCTCGCCGCGGCCGGGGCCGACCGGCCGCACACCCTCGCGGTCGGCGCGCCCGGCCTGGTCGACCCCGCCACCGGACGGTTCGGCGGCACCGACCGGATCCCGTCCTGGCACGCCACCCTGGTCGGCGAACTGCGCACCCGGACGGCCGCCCCGGTCCTGCTGGAGAACGAGGTCAACCTCGCCGCCCTCGCCGAACAGCGCGAGGGCGCGGCCCACGACCACCACACCTTCGTCCTGCTCTGGCTCGGCCACGGCACCGGCGCCGCGGTCGTCCTGGACGGCGCGCTGCGGCGCGGCGCCTCGGGCGGCACCGGCGAGATCGGCTTCCTCCCCGTCCCCGGCACCGGCGCCCTGCCCTCCGCCACCGGCTGCGACGGCGGCTTCCACTCCCTCGCCGGCTCCGCGGCGATCTGCGCCCTCGCGGCGGAGCACGGCCTCTTTGCCCCGCCCGGCGAACCGGCCGGCCGGCGGGGCGCCGCCGGCCCCGCCGACGCCCCGCCCGCCGAGGCCCTGGTCCGCGCCGCCGTCACCGCCGAGGAGCGCGGCGCCGGCGAAGCGGGAGCCGCCTTCCTCGACGCCCTGGCCGCCCGGGTCGCCCTGGGCGCGGCGGCCGTCTGCGCGGTGCTCGACCCCGGCTGCGTCGTCCTCGGCGGCGAGATCGGGCTGGCCGGCGGCGCCGCGCTGGCCGACCGGGTCGCCGCCCGGCTGGCCCGGCTCTCCCCGCTGCCCACCGACGTACGGGCCGGTGCGGTCGGCGGCCGGGCGGTCCTGCGCGGCGCGGTCCTCGCCGCCCGCGACGCGGCCCAGAACGACCTGTTCGCCCCGCCGGGCTGACCCCGCTCCGGCCCGGCCCGCCCCCGGCCTCGGGACGGCTCGGCCGGGAGCTCAGCGCGACGCCCCGCCGCCCGCCCGTTCCGCCAGGAACTCCGCGTAGGTCCGCCGCCCGACGGCGTGTTCCGGGGCGAGGTGCCCGCCCCGGCGGAACGCCGCGGCAGCCGCGCCCGGCAGCCACACCGGCACCAGCAACCGGCGCCGCCCACCCGCATCGAGCGTCGCCCGGACGATCTCCCGGGCCTCCAGCACCTCGGGCCCGCCCATGTCCGGGACCCGCCCGGCGGGCTCCCCGGCCGCCAACTCGGCCAGCCGCGCGGCCACTTCGCGGACCTCCACCGGCTGCATCCGGACCCCGGCCGGCACCGGCACCACCGGCGACCGGGCCCCCGCCTTGACCATCTGGAGCACCAGATCGTGGAACTGCGTCGTGCGCAGCACCGTCCAGCCGAGGCCCGACTCCTCGATCATCCGCTCCACCGCGAGCTTGGTCTTGTAATAGCCGATCGGCACCCGGTCCACCCCGACGATCGAGATGTAGACCAGATGCGGCACCCCCGCCGCCTTCGCCGCGTCGAGCAGCGGCCGGGCCGCCTCCGCGTCGCCGCCGGACGGCGTGGTGGCGCAGTGCACGACGGCGTCCACCCCCGCCACCGCCTCCGCCAGGCCGGTGCCTTCGTGCAGATCGACCGCGTACGACCGCAGCCGCGGCCGTTCGGTGCCGGTGTGCGGCCGCCGGCTCACCGAGCGGACCTCGTGCCCGTCGCCGAGCAGCCGCTCGACCAGCGGCCGGCCGAGGGTGCCCGTACCGCCGGTCACCAGAATTGTTGCCATCGCGGATCAGTCCTTGGGGTGCGAGGGGACGGCTGCGTCCCCGGGGTGCGAAACGTCCCCCTCATGACGGAGCAGCGGCCCCGGCCGTGACATCACGGCACGCCGGAGGCTGTGAGGCAGCCCACAGCGGTTCGCCCGCATGGGCGACTATCGGCCGTGGCAGACTGAAGCCGTACTGACATAAGAGCAGCAGCGCACTCCGGGGTCGGTGTAATTCCGAACCGGCGGTAACAGTCCGCGACCCGTCCGCATCCAGCGGCCGGTTGAGCAGGTGGAATTCCTGCACCGACGGTGAAAGTCCGGATGGGAGGCAGTGCGCGGCGGGCGAGCTTCGGTACACCGCCGTCGGCGGCGCCTTCCGGTCGTATCCGGGCGGGCGCATCCTTTTCCGGCGCGGTGTCCCCGTTGCGTCGTTCCGCTTCCTGTCGTCCAGACAGCCCCGGAGTCCGTGCCCGAAGAGGCAGGAGGACCCGGTGGCCACCGCAGCCCCCGTCGAGACCGCGGCGATGCGCCGAGCCATCGAGCTCGCCGCCCGCGGCCTCGGGCACACCAGCCCCAACCCCGTGGTCGGCTGCGTCATCCTGGACTCCCACGGCCGCACCGTCGGCGAGGGCTGGCACCAGCGCGCCGGCGGGCCGCACGCCGAGGTCCACGCACTGCGCGCCGCGGGCGAACGCGCCCGGGGCGGCACCGCCCTGGTCACCCTCGAACCCTGCAACCACACCGGCCGCACCGGCCCCTGCGCCCAGGCGCTGATCGACGCCGGGATCGCCCGGGTCGTCTACGCCGTCCCCGACCCCACCCCGGCCGCCACCGGCGGCGCCGTCACCCTGGCCGAGGCCGGCATCGACGTCGAGGGCGGACTGCTCGCCGACGAGGCCGCGGCCGGCAACGAGGCGTGGCTGACCGCCGTCCTGCGCGGCCGCCCGTTCGTGCTGTGGAAGTACGCCGCCACCCTCGACGGCCGGATCGCCGCCGCCGACGGCACCAGCCGCTGGATCTCCTCGCCCGAGTCGCGTGCCGACGTGCACCGGCTGCGGGCCGCCGCGGACGCGGTGATCGTCGGCTCCGGCACCGCCCGCGCCGACGACCCCCAGCTCGGCGCCCGGATCAGCGGCCTCACCGACGACGAGATCAGCCAGCCGCTGCGGGTCGTCGTCGACTCCGGCGCCACCGCCGTCAAGGCCGGCGCCCGCGTCCTGGACGGCACCGCACCCACCCTGATCGCGGTCGCCGAGGACGCCGACGCCGCCCACCTCGAAGGACTCGCCCCGCTCGTCCGGCTGCCCCGCGCCGCCGGCGGGCCCGGTCTGTCCATCCCCGCCCTCCTCGCGGCCCTGTACGAGCGGGACGTCCGCTCCGTACTGCTCGAAGGCGGGCCCACGCTCGCCGGGGCCTTCCTCGCCGCCCGGGCCGTCGACAAGGTCGTCGGCTATCTCGCACCGGTGCTGCTCGGCGCCGGACCGGCCGCCGTCGGCGACGCCGGAATCACCACCCTCGCCCAGGCGTTGCGGCTCGACGTGACCGACACCCGACGGCTCGGTCCCGATCTGCGCATCACCGCCACGCCCCTCCGGCTCGCTCATCCCGATCAACAAGGTAGGGAGAACTGAAGTGTTCACCGGAATCGTCGAAGAACTGGGAGAGGTCGTCGCCATCGAGGACCTCGGCGACTCTCCCCCAGTTACCGCCGGGGGTGCCCCCAGTCGCTCCGCTCGCTTTCGGCTCCGCGGCCCCGTCGTCACCGAGGACGCCAAGCACGGCGACTCGATCGCGGTCAACGGCGTCTGTCTGACCGTCGTGGACACCGCCGACGGGGAATTCACCGCCGACGTGATGGCCGAGACCCTGAACCGCTCCAGCCTCGGCGCGCTGACGGCCGGCTCGCGGGTCAACCTGGAGCGGCCCATGGCGCTCGGCGGACGGCTCGGCGGTCACCTCGTCCAGGGCCACGTCGACGGCACCGGCACCATCGTCGACCGCATCCCCGCCGAACACTGGGAGATCGTCAAGATCGCGCTGCCGGCGGCGCTGTCCCGCTACGTCGTCGAGAAGGGCTCCATCACCGTCGACGGCGTCAGCCTCACCGTCGTCGAGGCCGCCGACGACTACTTCACCATCAGCCTCATCCCGACCACCCTCGCGCTGACCACCCTGGGCATCAAGCAGCCCGGCGACCCGGTGAACCTGGAGGTCGACGTCCTCGCCAAGTACGTCGAGCGGCTGCTCGGCCGGGGCTCCGCGGCCGCCGCGGACCTCGACGACATCGAAGAGATCAAGGAGATGGACCGGTGAGCGTCCTGGATCCGCTGAACGGCGTGGCGTTCACGGCCTTCGGCCAGCACGTCATCTGGTCGGACATGATCGGCAACACCATCGGTCTGGCCGCCCTGGCGCTCGGCTGGCGGCGCTCCATATGGACCTGGCCCGCCCAGTTCCTCTCCGGCCTCATCCTCGTCGCCGCCTACGCCTCCGCCCACCTCAGCGGCGGCGTCGGTAAGCAACTCCTCGTCATCGGCGTGGCGTTGTGGGGCTGGCGGCAGTGGCAGCGCGGCCGCCGGCAGGCGCAGGACGGCTCCATCGCCGTGCGCTTCGCCGACTGGCGCGAGCGCGGACTGCTGCTCGCCGGCACGGCGCTGGGCACCGCCGCCGTCGGCGGTCTGTTCACCCTCTTCCCGCAGCTGTCCTGGAACCCCTGGCCGGACGCCTACATCTTCGTCGGCACGCTCGCCGCGATGGTCGCCCAGGCCCGCGGTCTGGTCGAGTTCTGGTTCGCCTGGCTGCTGGTCGACGTGGTCGGCGTACCGCTCGCCTTCAGCAGCGGACTCGCCTTCTCCGGCCTCGTCTACGTCGTCTACCTCGCCCTCGTCGTGTGGGGCATGCGCGACTGGTGGCTGCGCTCCCGCGTGACCGCAGAGCGCCCCGTCCTGGAAGGAGCAGCGGCATGACCGCCCTCAAGAGCTGGTACGACGCGGAGGACTCCCTCGTCCTGGACCCCGTCGAGCGGGCCATCGCCGACATCGCCGCCGGCCGCCCGGTCGTCGTCGTGGACGACGAGAACCGCGAGAACGAGGGCGACCTCGTCATCGCCGCCGAGAAGGCCACCCCCGAGGTCGTCGCCTTCATGATGAGCGAGTGCCGCGGACTGATCTGCGCGCCCATGGAGGGCCCGGAGCTGGACCGGCTGGAACTCCCGCAGATGGTCGAGCACAACACCGAGTCGATGCGGACCGCCTTCACCGTCTCCGTCGACGCCACCGCCGCGCACGGCGTCTCCACCGGGATCTCCGCCGCGGACCGCGCCACGACCCTGCGCCTGCTGGCCTCCGGCGACTCCACCCCCGGCGACTTCGTCCGGCCCGGCCACGTCTTCCCGCTGCGCGCCCGGCCCGGCGGCGTCCTGGTCCGCAACGGCCACACCGAGGCCGGCGTCGACCTCGCCCGGCTGGCCGGACTGCGCCCGGCCGCCGCGATCGTCGAGATCGCCGGCGAGGACGGCACGATGCTGCGGCTGCCCGAGCTGGTCCCGTTCGCCCGCAAGCACGGCCTGGCGATCATCTCCATCGAGGACCTGATCGCCTACCGCCGCTCGTCCGAGCCGACCGTCCGCCGCGAGGCCGCCACCCGGCTGCCCACCGCGCACGGCGAGTTCACCGCGTACGGCTACCGCTCCACCGTCGACGGCGTCGAGCACATCGCGCTGGTCGCCGGCGACCTCGGGGACGGCGAGGACGTCCTGGTCCGGGTCCACTCCGAGTGCCTGACCGGCGACATCTTCCACTCCCTGCGCTGCGACTGCGGCCCCCAGCTGGAGGCCTCGCTGCAGCGGGTCAGCGACGCCGGCCGGGGCGTGGTGATCTACCTCCGCGGCCACGAGGGACGCGGTATCGGCCTGCTGTCCAAGCTGCGCGCCTACGAACTCCAGGAGCGCGGCCGGGACACCCTCGACGCCAACCTCGAACTGGGCCTGCCCGCCGACTCCCGCGACTACGCGGCCGGCGCGCAGATGCTGAAGGACCTGGGCGTGCGCTCGCTGCGCCTGATGACCAACAACCCCGACAAGACCGCCGCCCTGGTGCGGCACGGCCTGAAGGTCACCGGCCGGGAGCCGATGCCGGTCCAGGCCGGTGAGCACAACCTGCGGTACCTGCGCACCAAGCGGGACCGCATGGGCCACGACCTGCCCTGGCTGGATGCCGATCACGCCGGCAGCTGCCACAACCAGTAACCCCGAAAAAACCTGCGACACCACCGACCAGCACCACCACCCGTACGAGGAGAACCGTGAGCGGCAAGGGCGCACCCGAACTGACCGTGAAGAACTGTGGCGACCTGCGGGTGGCCGTCATCGCCGCGCAGTGGCACGAGAAGGTGATGGACGGCCTGGTCGACGGCGCGCTGCGGGCGCTGACCGAGCTCGGCATCGACGAGCCCACCCTGCTGCGGGTCCCCGGCACCTTCGAGCTGCCGGTCGTCGCCAAGGTCCTGGCCGACCGCGGCTACGACGCGGTGGTCGCGCTCGGCGTGGTCATCCGCGGCGGCACGCCGCACTTCGACTACGTCTGCCAGGGCGTCACCCAGGGCCTGACCCAGGTCGCGGTGGACACCGGCGTACCGGTCGGCTTCGGCGTGCTGACCTGCGACACCGAGGAGCAGGCGCTGGACCGCGCGGGCCTGGAGGGCTCCGCCGAGGACAAGGGACACGAAGCGGTCACCGCCGCGGTCGCCACCGCCGCCACCCTGCGCACCGTGTCGGAGCCCTGGCGCTGACGCGAGGGGGCGACCGCGTAGGGTAGTCACCATCATGTCCAAGAAGACGTTCGAGGAGCTGTTCGCAGAGCTCCAGCAGAAGGCCGCCACCGGCGACCCCGCCACCTCCCGTACCGCCGAGCTGGTGCAGGCCGGTGTCCATGCGATCGGCAAGAAGGTCGTCGAGGAGGCCGCCGAGGTCTGGATGGCCGCCGAGTACGAATCGCACGAGGCCGCCGCCGAGGAGATCTCCCAGCTCCTCTACCACCTCCAGGTCATGATGGTCGCCAGGGGCATCTCCCTCGACGACGTCTACGCCCACCTCTGAACCACCCAGGCACCCACCCCAACACCCTCAGTTGCAAAGGAAATCGCTCTCATGCTGCGCATCGCTGTCCCCAACAAGGGTTCACTGTCCGAGCCTGCGTCGGCGATGCTGCATGAGGCCGGCTACCGCCAGCGCAAGGACCGCAGGGAACTGGTCCTGGTCGACGCCGAGAACGAGGTCGAGTTCTTCTTCCTGCGTCCGCGCGACATCGCGGTGTACGTCGGCTCCGGCAAGCTCGACATCGGCATCACCGGCCGTGACCTGCTGCTGGACTCCGGCTCGCCGGCCGAGGAGATCCTCCAGCTCGGCTTCGCCGGCTCGACCTTCCGCTACGCCACCCGCCCCGGCACCGCCAAGGACGTCAGCGAGTTCGGCGGCATGACCGTCGCGACCTCCTTCGCCGGCCTGGTCAGGCAGCACCTCGCCGAGAACAACGTGGACGCCTCGGTCGTCCGGCTCGACGGCGCGGTGGAGACCGCCATCCAGCTCGGTGTGGCCGAGGTCATCGCGGACGTGGTGGAGACCGGCACCACCCTGCGCAACGCCGGACTGGAGATCATCGGCGAGCCGATCCTCAAGTCCGAGGCCGTCGTCATCCGCGGCACCGGCGCCCCGGACGACGACCCGAAGGTGCGCCAGTTCCTCCGCCGCATGCAGGGCGTCCTGGTGGCCCGCCGGTACGTGATGATGGACTACGACATCCGGGTCGAGCACGTCGAGAAGGCCGTCGCCCTGACCCCCGGCCTGGAGTCGCCGACCGTCTCCCCGCTGCACCACGAGGGCTGGGTCGCGGTCCGCTCCATGGTCCCGTCCAAGGACGCCCAGCGCATCATGGACGAGCTCTACGACCTCGGCGCCCGGGCGATCCTGACCACCGGCATCCACGCCTGCCGGCTCTGACCGGCCCGGTACCGCTTCACCCCACCGACGAAATGACCGACGACGTGTCCGCGCCTCTGCCCAGCCTCCCGGTAACGTTCCGCCCGACCCGCACCCGGGCCGTGCTGTACACCGTCGGCCTCGCCCAGCTCGCCGCCCTCACGGCGATCGCGCTGGCGCTGCCGAAGCTGACCGGCGGTGAGCGGATCAGCTTCGTCGTCACCGGACTGCTGGTGGGCGCCGTCCTCCTGCTGCTCGCCCGCCCCAAGGTGGTCGCGCGGCAGGAGGGCGTCACGGTCGTCAACCTCACCACCCGGCGCGAGCTGGCCTGGGCCCAGATCGTCCGGGTCAACCTCCGGCAGGGTGACCCCTGGGTCCATCTCGACCTGGCCGACGGCACCAGCCTGCCCGCCATGGGCATCCAGCCCGGTATCGCCCGAAATCAGGCCATTCGGGACGCTCGTGCGCTGCGTGACCTCACCGAGAAGCACGGTGCGCTCGACCACACGGCCGGGTGAGCCTGCCCTAACGCGGGCCCCGCTGTTTACTCTGTTCTCCGGGGCGCACCCCGCGCCCCGCCCCTTCGTGGGCCCAACCCGACCCGAGGAGTGAATCCCTCCGGCAATGGACGGATCGTCCTGTAGTACCTGTGCCGCCCCTCCGCATACCACGGGGGCGGCGGCATGACCGGCCCCCTGCTGCTGCTCGCGGCGGCCCTCGTCCTGATCCTCGCCAACGGATTCTTCGTCGCCGCCGAGTTCGGCCTCGTCACCGTCGAGAAGGCGGACGCCGAACGGGCCGCGGCCGACGGCGACCGCCGCGCCGGCACCGTCGTCTCCGCACTGCGCGAACTCTCCTTCCAGCTCTCCGGCACCCAACTGGGCATCACCATCACCTCCTTGGTGGTCGGCATGCTCGCCGAGCCCGCACTGGCCGGCGTGCTGTCCGGCCCGCTGCTCGCGACCGGGCTGCCCAAGGGCGCGGTCCCCGGCATCGCCGTCGTCCTCGGCATGCTGCTGGCCTCCGCCGTCCAGATGGTCGTCGGCGAGCTGGTGCCCAAGAACTGGGCGGTCTCCAAGCCGCTGCCGGTGGCCCGCTTCGTGGCCGGCCCGCAGCGGCGCTTCTCCCGCTTCTTCCGGCCGGTGATCACCCTGCTGAACACCGTCGCCAACCGGCTCGTCCGCGCCCTGGGCGTGGAGCCGACCGACGAACTGGCCTCCGCCCGTACCCCCGGCGAACTGGTCTCGCTGGCCCGGCACTCCGCCCGGGCCGGCGCGATTGAGCAGGACACCGCGGACCTCTTCGTCCGCACCCTCTCGCTGGGCGACCTGACCGCGGAGAACGTGATGACCCCGCGGGTCAGGGTCAGCGCCCTGCAGGCCTCCGCGACCGCCGAGGACGTCGTGAACCTCACCCGCGCCACCGGCCTGTCCCGCTTCCCCGTCTACCGCACCCGGCTCGACGAGGTCGTCGGCATGGTCCACCTCAAGGACGCGCTGGCCGTCCCGGCCGACGAGCGGCTGCGCACCCCGGCGGTCCGGATCGCGGTGCCGCCACTGCTGGTGCCCGAGACGCTGCCGGTGCAGCCGCTGCTGGAGCGGCTGCGCAGCGAACAGCCGATAGCCGTCGTCGTCGACGAGTACGGCGGCACGGCCGGCGTGGTCACCCTTGAGGACATCATCGAGGAACTGGTCGGCGAGGTCCGCGACGAGCACGACCGGGTGGACCTGCCCGAACTCGGGCAGGCGCCGCCCGAGGAGGGCCGGCCCGCCTGGGACGCCGACGGCGGCTGCCGGGTGGACACCCTGCGGCGGATCGGCCTGGAGGCCCCCGAGGGGCCGTACGAAACGGTGGCGGGACTGGTGGCACACATACTCGGGCGGATCCCCGCCCCCGGCGACACCGCCGAACTCGACGGCTGGCGGCTGCGGGTGCGGCTGGTCGCGCACCACCGCGCCGAGCGGATAAGGATCGTCCGGACCGCGCCGGCGGCGCCGGTCACCCGTGAGCCCGTCGCGGCCGGCGTGGAGGTGGCCCGATGACCCTGGTCCAGCTGCTGTTCGCGGTGCTGCTGGTGCTCGCCAACGGCTTCTTCGTCGGCGCCGAGTTCGCCCTGGTCTCGGTCCGCCGCTCCCAGATCGAACCGCTGGCCACCGAGGGCTCCAAACAGGCCCGCCGGGTGCTGCACGGTCTGGAGAACCTCCCGCAGATGATGGCCGCCGCGCAGTTCGGCATCACCGTCTGCTCCCTGACGCTCGGCGCGGTCGCCGAACCGACCGTCGCCCGCCTCCTGGAACCCCTGTTCGAGGCGGTCCGGCTGCCCGCCGCCCTGATCCATCCGCTCGGCTACGTCATCGCCCTGGCGCTGGTGGTCTTCCTGCACCTCGTCATCGGCGAGATGGTCCCGAAGAACCTGGCGATGGCGGCGCCCGAGAAGACCGCCCTGTGGTTCAGCCCCGGCCTGGTGGCCTTCGCCCGGCTGTGCCGCCCGGTGACCGCCCTGCTCGGCGCCTGCGCCCACGGGGTGCTGCGGCTCTTCCGGGTCGAGCCGAAGGACGAGGTCGAGGCGGTCTTCACCAGCGAGCAGCTGACCCACCTGGTCGAGGACTCCGGCCAGGCCGGTCTGCTCGAACCGGCCGAGCAGGAGCGCCTCTCCGACGCCCTGGAGCTGGGCAGCCGCCCCGTCACCGACGTCCTGCTGGACCGGGCGGCGCTGATCACCGTCGAGCCGACGGTGACCCCCCGCCAGGTCGAGGAGCTGACCGTACGCACCGGCTACTCCCGCTTCCCGGTGTGCGCCCCCGGCGGCGCCTACATGGGCTATCTGCATGTCAAGGACGTCCTCGACCTGGAGGAACGGGACCGTGCGGTGCCCCAGCGGATCTGGCACGCGATGACCACACTGCGCGCCGAGCTGCCCCTGGACGACGCCCTGACGGCGATGCGGCGGGCCGCCTCCCACCTCGCCGCGGTCGCCGACCCCAGTGGCCGGGTGCTCGGCCTGGTCGCCCTGGAGGACGTGCTGGAAATGCTGGTGGGCGAGGTCCGCGATCCGGCGCACCGCCGGGCGCCGGCCTCCCGCACCCCGAAGGACCGGCTCGCGGAACCCCGCGACGGGGCGTCGCTGCCCGCGGAGGACCGGGCGATGGCCCGCTAGGGGAGACCCGCCCGGGTCAGAAGCCCGGTGACTCCGGCCCCCGCCCCGACAGCACCTCGCCGTATGCCTGCATCAGGTCCGGCAGCCGCAGCGTCGCGAGGTCGTCGCGGGTGGGGGTGCCCTGCCAGAGGGACAGCCGCAGATCGCGGTAGGCGCAGCTCTTCTCGTAGAGGGTGCGCAGGAAGCGGCCGTTGCCCAGCTCGTCGATCCAGCCCTGGTCGACGACGTGGCCGCTGATGCTGCACAGCTCGTCGCGGGCCTCCTCGTCCCAGCGGTCGCCGTTCTCCGCGGCCAGGACCTCCCCGATGGCGGTCAGCTCCAGCGGCCGGTAACTGGGGAAGTCGACCCGGGTGGTGAACCGCGAGGACAGCCCCGGGTTGGCGGCCAGCAGCCGGTCCATGCCCTCCGGGTAGCCGGCGAGGATGACCACCAGCCGGTCCCGGTTGTCCTCGGCGCGCTTGAGCAGCACCTGCAGCGCCTCGTCGCCGTACGCGTCGCCCTTGCTGTAGCCGGAGTTGGACAGGCTGTACGCCTCGTCGACGAAGAGCACACCGCCCAGCGCGGAGTCGATCAGTTCGTTGGCCTTGACGGCGGTCTGCCCGAGGAACTCGCCGACCAGGTCGGCGCGTTGGGCCTCCACGAGATGGTCGCCGCCGAGCAGCCCCAGCGCGTAGAAGACCCGCCCGAGTATCCGCGCGACGGTGGTCTTGCCGGTGCCGGACGGCCCGGAGAAGACGAAGTGCCGCTTCGGCGGCTGTACCGGCAGGCCCTGACCCGCCCGCAGCCGGGCCATCCGCAACTGGGCCGACAGCGCCCGTACCTGCCGCTTGACCGGCTCCATGCCGACCATCCGCTCCAGCTCCGCCAGCGCCTCCTCCAGCAGTACCGGATCGGCCGGCCCGGCGGGCAGCCGCTCGCTGCCGCGCGGCCCCGGCACGGCGGCCTTGGCCCGGGCCGCGGCCGGATCGCCACCGGCCGGGGCGGCGCCGAGCGGGCTGCCGTCCGGCCCGTCCGCCTCACCGGTCGCCAGCAGCTCCCGGCCGTCGACGGGATCGAGCGGCGCCAGCGGGTCCAGGTCGCCGCCGGCCTCCTGGCCGAGGCCGGACGCGGAGACCGCCGCCAGACCGGAGCCCTCGTCCAGCCCGTCCAGCTCGGCGATCGCGGCGAGCCGGGCCGCGGTGTCCATGAACGCCGGGTCCACCCGGTGCACCGCGCGGTAGAGGGGGAGTGCCGCGGCGCTGCGGCCGGTGCCCTCATGGGCGCGGGCGAGCCAGTAGCGCAGCTCCTTGCGCTGCGGCTGCTCGCTGCGGCAGCGCATCAGCGCGGCCGACAGCAGCGGCTCGGCCTGCCCGTACATCTCCAGCCGCACCCGCGCCATCCCGCCGAACAGACCGGCCTCGATGCCCAGCACCGGGTCGCCCAGCAGCGGGTCGGTGTGCCGGACGAGCTGGTCCCAGTCCTTGACGAGGTAGGCGCGGCAGGCGTGCAGGAAGCGCACCTGGGGGTCGGTGTCGACGGGCGGGCAGCCGGCCAGCGCCTGGTCGAGCTCGGCGACGTGCCGGCCGTCGAGCCAGTGCGAGGCGTGCGCCAGCAGCAGATCGCGGCCGGTCTCCAGCACCGGCTGCACCCACCAGCCCAGCCAGTACCAGGAGTTGAGGGTGCGTCGGTGCCGGGTGCGCATCTCGCCGAAGCGGTCGCGGTGGCGGTGCATCCGCAGCAGGGCGATGGAGGTGTCGGCGCGCAGCGCGTGCAGTCCGAGCCAGGCGTCGGCCATCGACGGATCGAGCCGTACCGCGGCCCGGAACTCCTCCTCCGCCTGCGGATAGGCGCCCACGGTGTAGGCGTCGACCGCACGCAGCCAGGCGAGCTCGGCCGGGGCGGGCGAACCCTGAGTGCCGAAATCCATCCGTCCCCCCACGAAACGTCCCCCGTGTGTGCCGCCGGGCCGGTGCCCGCCGCCTGGGCCCGTCCGAACCGGCGTGCGGCACACGGGAGTTGACCCTCGCCGCGGCGGATTCCGGTGCGTGGCCTGCGGTGGCACAGACCCGCATGGTACCTGCGGGACCGGTGCGGGCCGTAGAGGGCGGTACGGGGCAAGAGCGGGGGAGCGGTACGGCACGGCGGCGCGAAGAATGCGGTGACCCAGGGTAAGGGGAAAGGCGGCGCACGCCGGCGGCGCGAGGTGGTTTTACGCAGAACGAAGCCCCCGATCACGGGGGAACAACCGGGGGCTTCGCATCTGCGGGCGGTCCGCTGAACCGCACATTGAGAACGTAAGTCCTGTACGCCCCTTAGGTCAAGCCGAGTTGGGGCACTCGGCAAGACCCTGTCGTCGGCGCGCCCCCCGCCGGGCGCAGTCTGTTACGCAGAGTGACCCGCGGGGCCGGTCAAGGCGCCGATGTAGGTCCCACTCGTACCTCGTACCCCAACTCCCCCTGGTGCACCAGAAAATCGGCGTAGGGGCGCGAAGGGTCGGCAGCGAAGTGCGCGCGCTCCGCCGGAATCCAGCCACTCCAGAACGTCGAGAGGCCCGGCCCGTCCCGGAGTTGACCCCTTTCCCAGGAATGCTCGCGCGTCAGTTCCATCCACAGCAGAGCGCTCAGATGCGGCCGCAGCGTCCGCCGTCCGGTGCCGACGCCCTCGACCAGGACGACCGGCGCGGGCGCCAGCGCACGCTCCTCGGTGAACTCCCCGCGTACCCAGTCGTAGACCCCGTACCGCGCCGTGCCGCCCCGGGACAGCGGCTCCACCACCTGCGTCCGGAACCGCTCGTCCCACGCGAACAGCTCCTCATGGGTGGCGAGGTCGTCGGTGTGCACCACCGGGGCACCGCCCAGCGCCCCGGCGAGCCGCTCGGCGAACGTGGTCTTCCCCGAGCCCGCGTGCCCGTCCACCGCGATCAGCCGCACCGGGCCACAGGAGGGCGGCAGGGTACGCAGCCGGGCGGCGAGCGGGGCCAGATCGTGAACCATCGCGCCAGCGTACGCCCCGTTCCGGCCCCTCCCGTATGCCACTGGTGTGGACCAATATTCCCCGGGCGACGCGCGCCGCAGAGCCTTCCGAAGCAGGTCCGGAACGGCAATAGTTGAGCCACTGCCGATCCCTCCCCGAGCTCTCGACTCCGTTCGAGCAGGGGAGGCCCCACTGCCCGCCCACCGCCCCGGCACGCCCCGCCCACCCGATCGCACGCATCCGACTGGGGGACTCCACATGACCAGCTCCGCGCCCCGGCGCACCGTCCTGGCCGCCGCGCTCGCCGCCGCGGCCGGCGCCGCCACCCCCTTGGCCCTGGCGCACGCCGCCGACGAACCCGGCAGGACCGCCGCGGGCGCCGCCGGGAAGGCGGCCCGGGACACCACCGCCGACACCACCGCGCGCCGATCGAAGAGCCTCGTGGACTATCACGCCTGGACCACCGCCGCCGACTGGGGCCGGGGCCACGCCGACGGCACCGTCGTCGCACCCGGCCCGCGCCCCGGCGTCCGCCTCGCCCGCCCGGCCGGCACCGCCGACTACAAGGACCCGCACACCGGCCGGACCGCCGCCTGGGAGTACGCCACCTGGACCTCCCCGGTGCACGCCCTCAAGGTCCCCGCCACCGAGGTCGTCGCCTCCTGGAACGCGCACACCCCGCCCGGCACCTGGATCACCGTCGAACTGCGGGGGACCTACAGCGACGGCACCGCGACGCCCTGGTACGTCATGGGCCACTGGACGGCCGGGGACGGTGACGCGGACATCCGGCGCACCTCCGTCGACGGCCAGAAGGACGGCAAGAGCAGCATCTCCACCGACACCTTCGCCGTCGACGACCCCGCCGGCGGCCTCCGCCTCGCCTCGTACCGGCTCCGCCTCACCCTCCACCGCACGCCCGGCACCCCGCTCACCCCCACCGTCTGGCGGCTCGGCGCGATGGGCTCGGACCTCCCCGACCGCTTCGAGGTGCCGGCGTCCACGCCCGCCCTGGCCGGCCGCGAACTGCTCGTGCCGCGCTATTCGCAGGAGATCCACAAGGGCCAGTACCCGGAGTACGACAACGGCGGCGAGGCCTGGTGCAGCCCCACCTCGTCCCAGATGATCATCGAGTACTGGGGCCGCCGTCCCACCCGGCAGCAGCTCTCCTGGGTCAACCCCGACTACGCCGACCCCCAGGTCTGCCACGCGGCCCGCTACACCTTCGACTACCAGTACGACGGCTGCGGCAACTGGCCCTTCAACGCCGCCTACGCCGCCACCTACCGCGACCTCCAGGCCGTCGTCACCCGCCTGAGCTCCCTCAACGACGCCGAACGCCTGGTGCACGCCGGCATCCCGGTCATCACCTCCCAGTCCTTCCTGAAGGCCGAACTCGACGGCGCGGGCTACGGCACCGCCGGCCACCTGATGACCGTCATCGGCTTCACCAAGGACGGCGACGTCATCGCCAACGACCCGGCCTCCCCCGACGACCAGGCCGTGCGCCACATCTACCGCCGCCGGCAATTTGAAAACATCTGGCTGCGGACCAAGCGCAAGAACGCCGACGGCAAGACCGTCAGCGGCAGCGGCGGCGTCTGCTACCTGTACTTCCCGGCCCGCCCAAGTGCCGTACAGCGCCGTGTCCTCGCGGAGCTGGGAATCCGCTGAACATGGGCACCCCGAAGGTGGCCTCGACGACCTGACGGCAGCGGTGACTGTCGTCGAGGGTGAGGTGGCCGTACCGGTCCACCGTGATCTTGATGGAGCTGTGGCCCATCCAGCGCGACACCTCGTGGATGGGGACACCGTTGCTGAGGTCACGGTGGCCCATTTGTGCCGGAGGTCGTGCGGGTTGTGGGCGCGAAGGCCGAGGCGTTTCAGCGCCCGGTCCCAGGACTTACGGAAAGGTCGGGGTAGATCATGCCTCCGGCCTGATTCCGAATGGGCAGCATTTCGGCGATCGGCTCCAGGGTGGCGGTTTTGGGGCGCTCTGGGATTGTGCCGCTCGCACAGGGGCGGGCGGGTAGGGGCGGGCGCCCGGACACTTGGCACGGGTTCGAGCTCCCAACTCGGCGCGCGTGACCTTGACTTGTATCGCGGTCAGGGCGACGCACTGCCGAGAGAGGACCGAGGGAGATCGTCACAACGCTCCCGCACCGTGGGCCGTCCGTCCCTAGGATGGCCCGCATGGTTATGTGCGGCGCGCAGACGGCTCCGGTGACTCCGGACGTGGTGGAGGACGTGTTCGAAGGACACGCCACGGACATCGAGGTGGAAGACACCGGCGAGGACACCACCCGTATCCAGAGGCCGTGGAACCCGGACCAGATCCGGGTGAACACCAGCCAGTTCTCCCTGCGCAACATCCTCGACCAGATCGACGAGGGCTCGATCGAGCTCGCCCCGGACTTCCAGCGGTTGCGGGTCTGGCGGGCCGACCAGAAGTCCCTGCTGGTGGAGTCTTTGCTGCTGCAGATCCCGCTGCCCGCGTTCTACTTCGCCGAGGACGCGGACGGGTCGTTCCGGGTCGTCGACGGCCTGCAGCGGCTGTCCACGCTGCACGCCTTCGTCCGGGGCGGCGCCGACGGCTTCGCCTTGGGGAAGCTTGAGCACCTGGACGACCTGAAGGACCTGCGCTTCGGTGACCTCCCGGTGCCGTTCCAGCGGCGGATCAACAACACCCAGCTGATCGTCAACGTGATCGACCCGACCACGCCCCGTGGAGTCACGTACGAGATCTTCAAGCGGATCAACACCGGCGGCACCCCGCTCAACGGCCAGGAGATCAGGCACTGCATGAGCAGTCCGCGCAGCCGGGACATCCTGTACCGGATGACCCACACGGATGCCTTCGCCAGGGCCACCGGAGGCCGTCTGACCGATCACATCCGGATGAACGACCGGGAGATGGCCCTGAGGTTCGCCGCGTTCTGGCTGAAGGGGCTGGAGACCTACCAGGAGCGGCCGGTGATGGAGACGTTCTTGATGGACGCCACCGAGTTGCTGGACGATTCCAAGCAGGTCCCGGACAAGCAGGTGGCGGAGTTGGAGGCCGCCTTCGAGCGGGCGATGTCCCACGCGTACCTCATCTTCGGCGATCACGCCTTCCGCAAGTGGCCCACGGGTGAGAACTGGCGGCGACCGATCAACCGCGCCATGTTCGAGAGCTGGTCGCTGGCACTGGCCGACCCCGACCACACGGCGGACGACCTGCGGGCACGCCGTACGGCCATCGTGAATGCCGCTCGCGAGCGGATGACCACCGACGTCGGCTACCTCAACGCCATCACGTCGTCCACCGCCGACCGGGGCCGGGTCGACTACCGCTTCAAGGCCGCCGTGGTGGACGCCGGAGCCGGCCGGTGATCACCTCCCTGGAGATCCGGGGCTTCAAGCGCTTCGCGTCCGAGTCGTTCGACCTGCGCCCCCTGACCGTCCTGACCGGCGTCAATGGCGGCGGCAAGAGCACGGTGATCCAGTCCCTGCTGCTGGCGCGGCTGGCCGAGGCGGCACGCGGCACGGCGGGTGACGCCGTCCGGCTGAACGGCCCGCTGGGGCTCGCCCTTGGGGAGGCCAGGGACGTGCTGCACTGGACGGCCGACACCCGGGAGATCACCGTACGGCTGGGCGGCCCGAACGGTGAGGCATGGGTGTACGTCTTAGGTCTGCCCGACTCCGAACAGGCACTGCATCTTGAGGCGCTGCGGCTGCCGGTGCAGTCCGTTCCCGGCATCGGGCGGGACGTCAGGGACCCCGCGTTCACCTATCTGTGCGCCGAGCGGCTCGGTCCGCGTGACACCCTCGCGGTGTCCGCCGAGGAGCCCGACCGGATCGGGGTCGGTGTCAGGGGCGAATACACCGCGCAGGTCCTCGCGCTTCGCGACACCCGTGCGGTGACCAGCCGCAGGGCGGTCCGCGAACCGTTGCGGAACCCGGAGGCAGCCGGTCCGCAGCTCAGACTCCAGGCTGAGGCATGGGCCTCGGAGATCATCCGTCCGCTGCGGATCACCGCCCGGGTTGCCGTGGGCATCATGGCCGGGATGCTCCGGTTCGGTGAGCCGGGCCTGAGCGGCGAGGAGATCCGTCCCGTCAACACGGGCTTCGGTGTCTCCTACGGCCTGCCGGTCATCGTCGCCGGCCTGCTCACCGAGCCGGGCGACCTGCTGATCGTGGAGAACCCGGAGGCGCATCTGCACCCGGCGGGGCAGTCCCGACTGGGCCGGTTCCTTGCCCGGGTGGCGGGCAGCGGAGTGCAGGTCGTGGTGGAGACACACAGCGACCACGTCCTCAACGGCGCCCGGCTCGCTGTGGCACAGGACCGTGCCCTCCCGGCGGAGGACATGATCACCCACTACTTCGACCACGACCGGGTGCTGCCCGTCGCCATCAATGACAAGGGCGAGCTCAGTCACTGGCCCGGTGGCTTCTTCGACCAGATCGAGACCGACCTCGGGGGGCTGGCCCGTGCACGACGCCGCAGGTCAGACAGGTAAATGCGGGCAGGACTTACCAGACGGCACCGTGGTCGTACCGGACAACCACGCAACCGCCGACCACTACCGCGTGGTCGTCGGCGAGGAGTGCTTCGACTGGCGGCAGTTTACGGACCCCGGTTCGCTGCGGGACGCCTTGGGCCTGCTCAACGAGTCGCTCCAGCCGCTGGCCGACGGGCGCACCGCCGCGTTCGTCGACGCCGCGTACGACGCCGAGTGCCTGCCGTCGACCAAACTGATCGACGCCCTGTACTCGCCGGGCGGCGGACTGTTCCACGACGACCGGATCCGGCTGCAAAAGCTGTTGGACAAGTGCCGGGTCGTTCAGCCCGCCGAGGCGGATCTGCCTTGGCCGGTCCGGGTGGGAGATGGCCCCGAGCGGGAGCCCTCCTGGGGCGTCGCCCACGCCCTGGCGCGGGCCGCGGACGGGCGTGCCATGTCCGTCCTCCTCATGCCCTATGTCCCACAGCCCGACTGGCCGTCCGGATGGCTCACCGTGACGCGGATGACGGAGGAGGGTTACGACGAGGTGCGGGCGCACGTCCTGCGGTGCCCGGCGGACGCGCCCGGATTCTGGCGCGGCGTGTATACCTACGAACGCGTCCCGGCCGAGCGCTTCTTCGCCTTTACCCAGGACGCCTTTCCCCGGCTGCTGTTCGCCGACTCCCTGCGCCTGCACCACTTCAAGGGCTCCTACGCCGACGTATTGCCCTGGCTGGTGCGCCTGCTGGGCGCCCTCGACGACCACTTCGCCCGGACCCTGGCCGAATGTGGCGGGGACCAGAACCAGGTCATGCGCCGGTTCAAAGCCCTGGACCTGGAGGTCTCGCCCGAGAGCCCGAACACGAAGAAGAACGCGAAGGCGTGGGAACAGCGCAGCGTCCGCCACGAGGGCGCCACCTACCGTTGCGAGTGGCATGGCAAGCGCCTGTGGGACCGTGACCGGGTGCACTTCTCCCTGCCGATCCCCGAGCACGACGACCGGATCCTGGTCGGGATCTTCGTGGGGCATTTGGCGACCTGAAAGCGGACGGGTGGCCTCACTTCGTCAGGGAGTCCTCCGCAAGGCAGGAGTGGGGTGCGGCGCTGGGGTGGCGCCGCGCGCTGGGATGACCCCCGGAAAGTCATGTTTTCGCAGGTAGGGGCCCTGTCGCAGACGTTTCGGTGCAACGTGTGACGCCAGTCATAGCGTTGATGTAGCGATCTGGCACAGGTGCAGGTCACTCGCCGAGCTCGGCCTCGAACCGGACCCTGCTACCCAAGCTCTCCTTACACTCCGGTCGGCCAGCCACCGGGCTCGATAAGAGTTCCTGACAGAAGTGGTTGATCAGGTGACTGTGGACTTGTCCGCTCGTTGGCCTGGTGGTGGGGGAGAGGCAGACGCGGCCGTGGATCAACGCGGGCTCCGGCGCCCTTGGCGCCGTACCGCCTTCGAAGATCTGTGACTTCGATCACATTCGAGTGGGAGTTCATGGATTAATTATCCGGACCGCCGCGGGGTTTGGGGAGTTAGATCCCTCATGTGTTTGGATGACAAATGTCATGGGTCGGAATGACATTTGTCATGGCGCTGGAATTGAAAACTCCATTTATTGGTGTGATCTGCGTCACGCGAAGGAGAATGGGGTGCTGTTTCAATTCACCCCAGTGGCCACAGTGGGCTTGTGGCCTCTCGCGTGTAAATTCCACAGTCCGCCCCTCTCGCAAGGAGGGAAAATGCTCGACGACACATTCGCGAGCCGACTGGAGGGTCTTGGTGGGCTCTCCGAGGAGAACGCCGACCGTATCGAGGGCATCGCGTCCCCGGTGCTGGCTACGCCCGCCCTTGCCTTCATCGGCGGTGCCGCCGTCGTCACCGGCGCGTATGCGGCCGGTCAGGCCGTGGGCTGATCGACGAATTCAAGCCACCATGGGACTCGAAAAAGGAGAGATCTGATGCAGGGGATCGTCGAGTA
This sequence comes from Streptomyces sp. NPDC021749, assembly GCF_040640655.1. Taxonomy (NCBI): domain Bacteria; kingdom Bacillati; phylum Actinomycetota; class Actinomycetes; order Kitasatosporales; family Streptomycetaceae; genus Streptomyces; species Streptomyces sp. NPDC021749. Next base: position 113,463 of record NZ_JBFACE010000007.1, read on the forward strand.
CCTCAACACGGACGTGGAAGTATCTGCCATCGAGGTCGAGGAGACGGAGGGAACCATCTTCTCGGATCAGGCGCCGGTTCTGGCCACTCCGGCCGCTCTCACCGTCGCGGCGTTCGCGAGCGGATTCGCGGTCGGCCGCACCATCGGCTGACGTACGGGAAATTCGGGAATCGATATCGCCCTCATCCGGGGGAAATTCGCCCGCGATCGAGCAGGTCGGGGGCGCTGCTCCAGTGGAGCCGGGCAGCTCAGATAGTGCCGGGCAGCCCCGCACCGGCCGGCCCGGCGGTCGCCGGGCCGGTGGCGGCTACTCGCGGGTGGACTCGTCGGCAACCGCTGAAGCCGACGCCTCATGTCCGTGAAGGGAGAGCAAGTGACTGAGCTCATCACACAGGTGAATGAGTCCGAGGTACTGACGGGGACCGAGATCTCCGCCGACGAAGGCCAGGTCTTCCCGGGCGCCACTCCGGTGCTCGCGAGACCGGCCGCCTTCCTCGGCGGCGTGGCGGTCACCTGCGCCGTGGTCGGCGCCTTGGCGCGTCTGTCCGCCCGTCCGCAGACCCAGGACGCCTTGCTGTGGTACGTGGCGTTGCAAGCCAACGCCTCCTGCAGGGCGTGTGAACGCACCATCCGTCCGCGCAAAGGGCAAGGGTGCGGCCAACTCCCGTTTGCGGGGCGTTGGTCGTGCTCTTTATCCGCTCCCGGTTGAATACCAGAGCGTGTAATGGGTGGCAAGGCAGGAGTTTTGGACAAGATGTGAACGGGCCTTGCCCCGGCCGTCGGTCGACGCGTTCAATCGATCTTGATCGCGGCAGTCAGCTTCCTGGCTGCCGTGTGCCATGAGATCGAGGAGCGATTGCGTGACAACCGAGAACGTCCCGCCCGTGAAACCGTATATGTCCGGTGTTTCCGCGGACCGGCCGGAGAGTCCGGTGTGTTCCTATACGGAGTGGGACCCGCTGGAGGAAGTGATCGTCGGCATCGTCGACGACGCCAGTTTCCCGAGCTGGCACATGGCCTTACCGCCGGTGCTCCCCGGTAATCACCACGAGACCTTCCGGCGGAATGCCGGCAAGCCGTTCCCGCCCGAACAGGTTGCCGCGGCCCGGGCCGAACTGGAGGAATTCGTCCACATCCTGGAGGGCGAGGGGGTGACCGTACGCAGGCCGGAGCCCATTCCGCAGCGCACGGCCTACACCACGCTTGACTGGACCAGTACCGGCATGTACGCGGCGATGCCCAGGGACGCGATTCTCGTCGTCGGGGACGACATCATCGAATGCCCGATGGCCTGGCGCTCCCGCTACTACGAGAACCTCGCCTACCGCCCGCTGCTCAAGGAGTACTTCCGCGGCGGCGCGAAATGGACCGCCGGTCCCAAGCCCGAGCTGACCGACGCCCAGTTCGACCAGGACTGGACCGACCCGGGCGAGGACGGCCCGCAGCGGCTGGTGGTGACGGAGTTCGAGCCGACCTTCGACGCGGCCGACTTCACCCGCTGCGGACGCGACATCATCGCGCAGAAGAGCAATGTCACCAATGACTTCGGAATCGAGTGGCTGCGCCGCCACCTCGGCGACGAATACCGCATCCACGTCTTCGAGTTCAAGGACTCGCATCCGATGCACATCGACGCCACGCTCGTTCCGATGGCGCCGGGCAAATTGCTCATCCACCCCGAACGGGTGCCGGAAGTGCCGGAGCTCTTCAAGGGCTGGGACGTGATGGCCGCTCCCGAACCGGTCATCCCGGATTCCCATCCGCTCTACATGACCAGCAAGTGGATCAACATGAACATCCTCATGCTGGACGAACAGCGGGTCATCGTCGAGCGGCAGGACGAGCCGATGATCGCGGCGATGAAGAAGTTCGGCTTCACGCCGATTCCCTGCAATTTCCGCAATTTCAACAGCTTCGGCGGCTCGTTCCACTGCGCCACCGTGGACGTCCGGCGCCGGGGCACCCTGCAGTCCTACTTCTAAAGGTCGCAGCGGCCGTGCGCATCCGGAGACGCTCGCGGTGGGGCGGGCGGCTCCTCGGATTCAGCGCCGCGCGGTCCGCTCTCAGGGCGAGTTGAGGGTGCGGGCGTCAGGCGAGCCGCAGGTCGATCCAGGGGATGGTGTCGCCCGGCAGGAGGTAGCGCTCCACTTCCTCGAAGCCGTGCTTCAGCGCGAACCGCAGGCCGTCCTCGTTCGACGACAGCACCACGGTCTCGATCGTCCCGGCGCCCAGCTCACGGGCCCGCGCCAGCCCGCGCGCGTACATCTCCCCGCCGAACCCCTGCCCGCGGTGGGCGGCCAGCACCCGGGCGATCACCGTGGCCGTACCGTCCACCGGCGGCCGGACGGTGCTGCAGCCGATCAGGACGTCACCGAGGTAGGCGACCTCCAGGTGGTGGCGCCCGGAACGCTCCCGTACGTCGTCGAGGGACAGCTGATGGGTGGGGATGATCACGTTGTGGACGTGCTGCCAGTCCGTCGGACCGGTCTCGCCGTCCACCTGTACGAAGCGCAGTGTGGGCACAGGGTCAAATAAGCGGCGACGGCACGCGGTTGTCAACGAGAAATTGACCATGGCGGCGCGCACCGCCGGCCGGCGGCCGCCCGGGAGCGTTCACCGGTGGCTTCCGTAGCGGGCGGCGATCTCCGGCAGCCGCTCGGCGACCAGGGCGTGCGCGGCGGCCCGCGGGGTGCTGCCGTCGGCGGCCGCACGGGCCAGCACCCGGGCGATCAGCGTCCGCATCGAGCGGCGTATGTGGGCGAAGGCCTGCTCCGCGTCCGGGCCGATGTCACCGAAGAGGGTCCACCACCAGGCGTTCGTACCGGAGTTGACGACCACGTCCGGCAGCACCGTCACCCCGCGGGCCGCGAGCAGCTCCTCGGCCTCCGGCAGCACCGGCATGTTGGCCGCCTCCACGATCCAGCGGGCCCTGATCCGCGCCTGGTCGGCGGTGGTCACGCAGTACGACACCGCCGCCGGGACCAGCACCTCGGCGTCCGCCGACAGCCAGGCGTCCGGCGGCAGTTCGGCGTCGCCGGGCCGCAGCGCGGCACGGTCCACCGCGCCGAACGCGTCCCGGCCGCGCAGCAGAGCCTCGACGGCAGCGGCTCGTCGAGCAGCGGATAGACCGCCTGGATCGAGGAGACCAGCCCGGCCTCCGCGGCCGCCTCGTCGAGGCGGTCCTGGGTCAGCCCCAGATCCTCCCCGGTCGTCCAGAACTGCTCGATGTACGGGCGCATCGCCCGCAGATAGCGGGTGAGCACGCCGTAGGCCTCCGGGGCGTGCGGAGCGCAGTCGATCCCGCCCTTGGCCCCGCCGAGCGGTACGTAGCGGGCGTCCGGGTCGTAGTGCAGGGCCTCCTTCCTCGTCATCCCGCGGGCGAGGCCGGTGACCTCGTCGAGGGTGACGCCCTCGCGCATCCGCAGACCGCCGCTGGCCACCCCGCGCACCAGACGGGCGATGACGAGGTGCCCGCACCGGCCGGTGACCGGGTCGGTCCAGGTGAGGGAGATCAGCGGGGCGGTGCCGGACGCACTCATGGGGCGGTCTCCTGGTGGGCGTTGCCGAACCGCGAGCCAGTGTCGGGACCGCTCGACACGCCTGTCAACGGATGCGCCGCCGAAGGGCCGTGCGGCAAGGCGGGTGAGCTGCCTCTCCCGATCCGCCGGCGCCGTCCCCTCATCAGGTCACCGAGAAGCCGCCGTCCACGAACAGCGTCTGCCCCGTGACGTACGCCGCCGCCGGCCCGGCGAGGAAGACGGCCGCACCCGCGAAATCGGCCGGTTCGCCGTTGCGGCCGGCCATCGTCCGGCCCGCCATCGCCTCGGCCCGTACGGGGTCGGCGAACACCGCCTCGGTCAGCGGGGTGTGGACGAAGCCGGGCGCCAGCGCGTTGACGCTGACGCCGTGCCGGGACCAGGCCTCGGCCTGGGAGCGGGTCAGCGCGGCGAGCCCGGCCTTGGACACTCCGTAGGCGCCGCTGTTGCCGAACGCCCGGATCGTCTGCTGCGAGGCGATGTGCAGGATCCGCCCCCAGCCGCGGTCCGCCATGCCGGGGCCGAAGCGCTGCCCCAGGAGGAACGCGGCGTCGAGGTTGACGGCCATGGTGCGGTCCCAGTCGGCCGGGGTCAGCTCGTCCATCGGGGGGCGCGGGTTGACGCCGGCGGCATGGACCAGGATGTCCGGCTCACCGTGCCGCCGCACCACTTCCTCGGCGCCCTCGTGCAGGGCGTCCCGGTCGCCCAGGTCGGCGGCGACCCAGTCCGCCGTGATCCCCTCGGCGCCCAGCTCGGCGACGGCGGTGCGGAGCGGCTCGGCGCGCCGGGCCAGCAGCGTCACCGCGGCACCGGCCCGGCCCAGCGCCTCGGCGACCGCCCGGCCGATGCCGGAGCTGCCGCCGGTGACCAGGGCGGTACGGCCGGTGAGGGAGTAGAGCGCGTCGAGGTAGGCGGTGGGCGTCATGATCGGCGGGACCTCCTGGTGCTGCGGCACATACGGGTGGGTGGTGCGGGCGGTCCGCATCCGGCGGCGGCGCGCCGTTGACGGCGCGCACCGCGCGGGACGGGATCGCGGAGCCTGTCGATCATGCACCGTCACGCCGCCGGACCGGATCGGAGCAGATTCCTCCACTTATGTCCGGGGCGGGGTCCTGTCGAGGGGGAGGCGATCACGAGATATCTTGATGTCGAGCAATGTTGCAGACGTGGAGCGGAGCACCCGGTGACTGACTCGACCATCATCTACACCCACACTGACGAGGCCCCCGCCCTCGCGACGTATTCCTTCCTGCCTGTGATCCAGGCATACGCGTCGCAGGCCGGCGTCAACGTGGAGACCCGTGACATCTCCCTGGCCGGTCGCATCATCGCGAGCTTCCCCGAGCGTCTTGAGGAGGGGCAGCGCATCGAGGACGCCCTCGCCGAGCTCGGCCGGCTGGCCAAGACGCCCGAGGCCAACATCATCAAGCTGCCCAACATCTCGGCCTCGATCCCGCAGCTGAAGGCCGCGATCGCCGAGCTGCAGGAGCAGGGCTACGCGCTCCCGGACTACCCGGACGACCCGAAGACCGACGAGGAGCGCGACATCCGCGCCCGCTACGACAAGGTCAAGGGCAGCGCCGTCAACCCGGTCCTGCGCGAGGGCAACTCCGACCGCCGCGCCCCCGCCTCGGTGAAGAACTACGCCAAGGCCAACCCGCACCGCATGGGTGAGTGGACGGCGAGCTCGAAGACCAACGTCGCCCACATGACCAACGACGACTTCCGCTCCACCGAGAAGTCCGCGGTGGTCGGCGAGGCCGGTTCGCTGCGCATCGAGCTCTCCGGCGACGACGGCTCCACCACCGTCCTGCGCGAGTCCGTACCGGTCCGCGCCGGCGAGGTCGTCGACGCCTCCGTCATGCGGGTCGCCGCGCTGCGCGAGTTCCTCACCGCCCAGGTCGCCCGCGCCAAGGCCGACGGCGTGCTGTTCTCCGTGCACCTCAAGGCCACGATGATGAAGGTCTCCGACCCGATCATCTTCGGCCACGTGGTCCGGGCCTTCTTCCCGAAGACCTTCGCCAAGTACGGCGAGGTCCTCGCCACCGCCGGCCTGACCCCGAACGACGGCCTCGGCGGCATCTACAAGGGCCTGGAGTCGCTGCCCGAGGGCCCCGAGATCAAGGCGTCCTTCGACGCGGAGCTCGCCGAGGGCCCGGAGCTCGCCATGGTCGACTCCGACCGCGGCATCACCAACCTGCACGTCCCCAGCGACGTCATCGTCGACGCCTCCATGCCGGCCATGATCCGCACCTCCGGCCACATGTGGGGCCCGGACGGCCAGGAGCACGACACCCTCGCGGTCCTCCCGGACAGCAGCTACGCCGGCATCTACCAGGTCGTCCTCGACGACTGCCGCGCGCACGGCGCCTTCGACCCGGCGACCATGGGCTCGGTGCCCAACGTCGGCCTGATGGCGCAGAAGGCCGAGGAGTACGGCAGCCACGACAAGACCTTCGAGATCCCCACCACGGGCACCGTGCGGGTCCTCGACGAGTCCGGCAACGCCGTCCTGGAGCAGGTCGTCAGCGCCGGCGACATCTTCCGGATGTGCCAGACCAAGGACGACCCGATCCGCGACTGGGTCAAGCTCGCCGTCACCCGCGCCCGGGCGACCGGCGACCCGGCCGTCTTCTGGCTCGACGCCGAGCGCGCCCACGACGCCCAGCTGATCCAGAAGGTCAAGCAGTACCTCCCCGAGCACGACACCGAGGGCCTGCAGATCGAGATCATGGCGCCGGTCCACGCGATCAAGTTCTCCCTCGACCGCATCCGCCGCGGCGAGAACACCATCTCGGTCACCGGCAACGTCCTGCGTGACTACCTGACCGACCTGTTCCCGATCCTGGAGCTGGGCACCAGCGCCAAGATGCTCTCCGTCGTCCCGCTGATGAACGGCGGCGGCCTGTTCGAGACCGGCGCCGGCGGCTCCGCGCCCAAGCACGTCCAGCAGCTGGTCAAGGAGAACTACCTGCGCTGGGACAGCCTGGGCGAGTTCCTCGCGCTGGCGGTCAGCTTCGAGCACCTCGCCCAGAAGACGGGCAACGCGCGCGCCCAGGTGCTCGCCGACACCCTCGACCGGGCGACCGGCGCCTTCCTCAACGAGAACAAGTCGCCCAGCCGGCGACTCGGCGGCATCGACAACCGCGGCAGCCACTTCTACCTCGCGCTCTACTGGGCCCAGGAGCTGGCCAAGCAGACCGAGGACGCCCAGCTCGCCGAGGCGTTCAAGGGCCTGGCGGCGACCCTCGCCGAGCAGGAGAAGACCATCGTCGAGGAGCTGATCGCGGTGCAGGGCTCGCCGGCCGACATCGGCGGCTACTACCAGCCCGACCCGGCGAAGGCCGCGGCGGTCATGCGCCCGTCGCAGACCTTCAACCAGGCCATCGCCTCGCTCGGCTGACCCCGCTCGGGTAGGCCCTGACGGTCCAGCCCCGCCCCGGCCGGCATCCCGCCGGCCGGGGCGGCGCCGTACCGGAACCGATCGGTCAGGCGCCGTCCGCGGCGTCATCACGCTGCGCATGCGGCCCACCGGCCGGGAGCCGCCGCGCCCCACCTCCCGTCCTCTTCCTCGACGCCGACGGACCGCTCAACCCTGGATGGCCCCACCGCGCCAAGGCCGAGGCCGACACCTGGATCGGTCCCGTCCCGGGTCCGCCCGGACTCCCCGCGCCGGACCGCCGGAGACCTCCGGAAACGGGCCGCCGACCACGCCCCCGGAACCAGCGGTGGCCCGGGGACGTAACCCGGCGGCACCGCGGCCCCCGGCGAGGTAGCGTCACTTCGTCGTCACCGCTGCTGCCGCCGCCGCTCAGGGCCGCGCACAGCGGTCAGGGCGACGCACCCATCGCTTCTCACGGGGGAAACGCACGGATGGAACTCGCCCAGATCCGCCTGCTCGTCACGGACTTCCGCGGCTGCTACCGCTTCTACCGGGACGTGCTGGGCCTCACCCCGCAGTTCGAGGCCGAGGACGGCCCGTACGCCAAGTTCACCTGCGACCGGGGCTCCGCGGGCATCGCCCTCCAGGACCGCGCGCAGATGACGCAGGTCCTCGCCGGCCTGGCGCCGTCCCCGGCCGGCCACCGCTCCCTGATCGCGCTGCGCGTCGACGACCTCGACGGCTACTGTGCCGAGCTCACCGGGCGCGGCGCCGTCCTGGACCACGGCCCGGCCCCGATGACCGACCGGATGCGGGTGGCCCACCTCAGCGACCCCGAGGGCAACCTCCTCGAACTCCAGCAGTGGCTGGCCCCGCGCACCGCCGGCTGACCCGACCCGCGCCCGGCGCCGCTCACCCCACCAGGTCCAGCACCGGCCGCAACCCCTCCGGGCGGCGCTCCACCGGCAGATGGTCCACCGGCAGGTAGACGCAGCCGAGCGCGGTCGCCCCGCCGTCCGCCGTACGGTCGTCGCCCACCATCAGCACGGTCGCCGGGTCCAGCCCCAGCTCCCGGCAGGCCACCGCGAACAGCCGCGGATCCGGCTTCTGCAGACCGTGCTCGAACGACAGCACACAGCTGTCCAGGTAACGGTCCAGGCCGTGCGCGCGCAGCACCGGCCGCAGGTCCCAGCCGATGTTGCTCAGCACGCCGGTCCGGACGCCCCGGCGGCGCAGCTCCGCCAGCACGCCGGCGGCGTCCGGGTAGGGCTGCCAGGCCGCGGCCGTCATATGGCGTTCGTAGAGCGCGTCGTACAACTCCTCGGCGGGCAGCGGGACTTGACGGGCCAGCCCGGTGTACAGCGCGCGGTGGTGGCGGGCGTCGCGGTCCCGGACCTCCCACAGCCCGGCCAGCCCGTCGGGCAGCGCGACGGGGGAGGAACCGCCGGGCAGCGCCCCGGCGCGCTCCAGCTCGGCCGCCCGGCGGGCCAGTTCCGCCTCGTCCATGGCGACCCCGGTCGCGGTCAGCGCGGCCCGCAGCCAGGAGTCGGCGGGTTCGATCCGCAGCAGCGTCCCGGAGAAGTCGAAGAGCACACCCTTGATCGTGGTCATGGGCCCATCCTGGCCCGGAACGGCCCGCGGGGCGACGGGGCGAGGGGGCGACGGGAACGCGAACACCACAAGCAACCCAGCAAAACAGCCGCACGTCCGCCCCGGGCCAGAGCCCGCCCCTCAGGTCAGCGCGGTCAGCCCGGGGACGAACGTCACCAGCAGCGGTACCGCCGGCAGCAGGACGGCGCAGGCCGTCATCCGCAGCCGGCGGCCCGGCGTGAAGCGCGGGGCGGGGGCGAGCAGCCGGTCCACCCGCTGCGGGACCTGGGCGAGCTGCGTCGGACAGGGCCCGAACACCCCGCGGTCCTCGTTCAGTTCGACCAGGGCCAGGGCCACCGTCAGCCGGCCGAAGCGGCGCGAGGCCACGTCGTCGGCGGCCAGTTCGACCAGCCGGTGCACCTGGTCGCGGAACGCCGCGAACACCGGGATCTGCGGGAAACCGGCGGCCAGCGCCGACGCGCAGTAGAGCAGCAGATCGTGCCGGGCCCGCACATGGCCCTGCTCATGGGCGATCAGCGCATCGAGCTGACGGCCTTTCAGCCTCCGCAACGCCGAGGTCGTGATGACCAGTTGGGGCGAGGCGTGGTGCAGCCACCACGCCTCCGGGCGGCCGCCCTCCAGCACGACCAGCCGCTCCCCGGCCGGCTCCTCACCCGGCAGCAGCGGGACCCGCCGCCGCAACTCGTCCCGGCTCCGGCGCCGGCGGGCCCGCGCGTCGCGCACCTCCCGGGTCAGCGCGAGGCCCGTCCAGGCACCGCCGCCCGCGAGCAGCACGGCCAGTACCCCGGCCCAAGGGCCGTAGCCCTGAAGGGCGTACGCCTCGACGACCACCCGGGGCGCCGGGCCGAACACCGGGCTGCGGACGGCTTCCCAGGCGGCCGCCGCGCTCAGCGACATCGCGAGGATGCAGCACAGCAGCACACCGGCCACCACGCACTGCCACACCCACAGGGCGAGCACCGGTTCGCGGTCGGGCCAGTCCGAACGGGCCATCAGCCGCGGCGCCATCGACGCGGCCAGCGCGCCGAGCATCATCAGCGCGAGAGGGACCATCATGGCGCCAGCCTATGAGCGCACCACTACTCGTTGGTACAGGCACGCATCGGAAGTGACGTATGCCACCCCCGCGGGAGGTGTGGCCCGGGAGCGGCCCACCGGCCGATGAGCACGCCCTCCCGCACTCACATCATGAGCAGCATCGCCAGCATGCCGATGCCCATCACCACCCGGCAGGCACGCAGCACGTCCGCCGTCCCGGCACCGCGCGCCACGGCCAACGCCCCGGCCCCCGCCGGCCCGTCCGCCACCGCACCGGCCGCCGGCACCAGCCGGATGCCCGCGCCGATCACGTAGACCGCGTAGTAGACGAGCAGCAGACCCGTCAGCAACGGGACCCCGCCCGGTGCGGCGTGCGTCATCCCGCCCAGGTGGTCCGTCCCGCCCAGGTGGTCCATCCCGCCCGAATGGTCCGTCCCGCCCGTCCCGGACAACGCTCCCGCCCCGCCGGCGGCCCCGCCCGGCCACACCATCGCCAGCGCCATGTAGACCATCGCCAGCGCGCCCACCGCGTGATGCAGATGCCGGCGCACCAGCGCCGCCCCGGCCGCCGCCCCGAACACCGCGGTGAACAGCCACGGCGACCACGGCGGCGGCGCCAGCACGGACGCGGGTACGGCCATCGCGGCCATGCCCAGCGCCATCACGCCTTCCCCGCGGGCCGCCGCCCGCTGCGCCGCCGGTACGTCACCGGCCCGCGCCAGGCAGTACGCCCCGGCGCCCGCGCACAACAGGACCAGCAGCCAGCCGACCAACGGTGGTGCGTGCACGAAGCGCCTCCCCTGCGGCCGTCGCCACCCGTACGCGTCGGCTGCAGGATGCCCGCGGGGCAGACCGCACACGGGAGCGCACGGGCGCAAAGGGGGGCGCGGCAGAGAGCCGCAAGAGGCGCCTAGGGCCGGTAGCGCAGCGGATGGTCCGCCGGGACCTCGGTGAGCACGATGCGGTGCCCGTCCGGGTCGGCGATCCACATCTCGATCAGCCCCCAGGGCTCCTGCACCGGCGGCCGCAGCATCTCCACCCCGCGCGCCACCAGCTCCCGGTGCGCGGCCTCGGCGTCCGCCACCTGCAGCCACAGCTGCAGGGTGTCCGTGGCCGGCTCCGTGGCGCGGCCGGAGACCTCCAGGAAGCCGCCGCCGAGGAAGTAGACCGTGCCGCGCTCGGGACCGGTGCCGAACTCCCGGTAGATCTCCAGTCCCAGCGCCTCGCCGTAGAACGCCCGCGACCGCTCCGGATCGGACGGCCGCAACAGCACCCTGCTGCTCAGTACGTGCACCATGCCGGCGACCCTACGCCGCCGGCGCAGCGGCCCCGAGACGGCACGCGCACCTCTTGTTAGCCTCGGTCCGGCCAGCCGCCCGGCTCGTCCCAGCCCGGCCCCGAGAGGACTCCGCCCGCCATGCCCACGACCGAACTGACCTTCCGTACCGCCGTCGACGCCGACGTCCCCGGCCTCGTCGACCTCATCGAGTCGGCGTACCGGGGCGACGCGAGCCGGGCCGGCTGGACCACGGAGGCCGATCTGCTGGAGGGCCAGCGCACCGACCCGGAAGGCGTCGCCGCCGTGGTGCGGCACGAGACCGGGCTGCTGCTGATCGCCGAGCGGGACGGCGCACTGACCGCCTGCTGCCAGCTCGAACACCGCGGCGACCACGCGTACTTCGGGATGTTCGCGGTGCGCCCCGCGCTCCAGGGCGGCGGCCTCGGCCGGACCATGCTCACCGAGGCCGAGCGGACCGCCCGGGAGACCTGGGACGCCCGGGAGATGCGGATGACCGTCATCCGGCAGCGCACCGAACTCATCGAGTGGTACGAGCGCCGCGGCTACCGCCGCACCGGCGAGTTCAGCCCCTTCCCGTACGGCGACGAGCGGTTCGGCATCCCGCAGCGCGACGACCTGGAGTTCGAGGTACTGGCCAAGCCGCTGGGCTGACCGCTCCCCGCGGGCGGGCTACAGCCGCCCCGCCCGGATGATCCGCTGCAGGAACTGCCGGGTGCGGTCGTGCCGCGGCTCCCCGAAGACCTCCCCGGGCGTGCCGCGTTCCAGCACCACCCCGCCGTCCAGGAAGCACACCTGGTCGGCGACGTCCCGTGCGAAGCCCATCTCATGGGTGGCGATGACCATGGTCATGCCCTCCTCCTTGAGGTCGCGGACCACGCCGAGCACCTCGCCGACCAGCTCCGGGTCGAGCGCCGCGGTGATCTCGTCGAGCAGCAGCAGCCGGGGCCGCCCGGCCAGCGCCCGGACGATCGCGACCCGCTGCTGCTGGCCGCCGCTGAGCCGGTCGGGATACTCACCGGCCCGCCCGCCGAGCCCCAGCCGGTCCAGCAGCCCCCGGGCCCGCTCCTCCGCCTCGGCGCGCGGCACCCCGTGCACCCGGCGCGGGGCCAGCGTGATGTTGTCCAGCACGGTCATGTGCGGGAAGAGGTTGTACGCCTGGAAGACCACCCCGATCCGGCGCCGCACCGTGTCCGCGTCGGCCCGCGGATCGGTGATCTCCTCGCCGTCCAGGAAGATCGCCCCGTCGTCGATCTCCTCCAGCAGGTTCGCGCAGCGCAGCAGCGTCGACTTGCCCGACCCCGAGGCCCCGATCAGCGCCGTCACGGTGTGCGGCGGCACCTCCAGGTCCACGTCCCGCAGCACGACCGTGCCCCGCCCGTACGTCTTGCGCACCGATTCCAGCCGCAGTACGGGGCCGTCCCCGGCCGCCGCCGCGGTCTCCCCGGCGGCGGGCCGCGGCGTGCGGTCCGTCGTGCTCATACCAGCCCTCCCTGGGCGCGCCGGCGGTCCGTCCGGGCCGTGACCCAGTCCGTGAAGCGGGTCATCGGGATCGTCAGCGCGACGAAGACCAGCCCGGCCACGACGTACGGCGTGAAGTTGAAGTCCTTGCCGGCCATGATCTGCGCGGCGTACACCGCGTCGACCGCGCCGGCGATGGACACCAGACCGGTGTCCTTCTGCAGCGAGACCAGGTCGTTCAGCAGCGGCGGCACCACCCGCCGCACCGCCTGCGGCAGCACCACGAACCGCAGCGCCTGCCTGCCGGAGAGCCCCAGCGACCGGGCCGCGGCCCGCTGCGAGGGGTGCACCGACTCGATCCCGGCCCGGAAGACCTCGGCCACGTACGCCGAGTACGTCAGCACCAGCGCGGTCCCGCCGAGCACCACCGGATCGGTGGTCACGCCCTGCAGCCGCAGCGCCGGCACGCCGAACACCACCATCAGCAGACAGATGATCAGCGGCAGTCCGCGGAAGAAGTCGGTGTACGCGGTGGCCAGCGCCCGCAACGGGAAGAACACCGGGCCGCGCAGCGTACGGGCCACCGCCAGCAGCAGCCCGAGCACCAGCACCGCCGCCCCGCACACCACCAGCAGCCGCAGGTTCAGCAGCAGCCCGTCCAGCACCTGGGGCAGCGCCTTGCGGGCGTACGCGGCGCTGAAGAACGTGTCCCGGGTGCGCGGCCAGCCCGGCGAGCTGGTGATCACGACGAACAGCACGACGGCGGTGACCACGGTGCTCAGCGCGGCGACCGCCGTCGCCCGACGGGCCCTGGCCCGCTTGACCCGCTCCCGCTCGATCCGCCGCGCGGACGGCACATAGCCGTCGTCGTCCGGCTCCCCGCTCGCCACCTGGGCGTTCAACAACCCCTTGCCGTACGTCACTTGAGCACCGGAACGTCAACGGCGTCGGCCAGCCACTTCTTCTCCAGCGCGGCGAGCGTGCCGTTCTTCCGGAGCGCGTCGACCGCGGCCGACACACACCCGGTGATCCGGCTCTCCTTGTCCAGCACCAGCCCGAACTGCTCCTTCGCGCCGCCGGTGGCCGCGAACTGGCCCACCACCTCGGCGTCCTCGACCTCGGCCGAGGTGATGTAGAACGCCGTCGGCAGGTCGGTGACGATCGCGTCGACCTGGCCGTTCTTCAGGGCCGTCTTCGCGTAGTCGTTCTTCTGGAAGACCGCCGGGGCCCGGTCGGGACGGATGGTGTCGTTGACCACGTCCAGGCTGGTGCTGCCGACCTGGGCGCCGAGCTTGACGTGCCGGAGGCCGGCGATGCTCTTGGCCCGCGCGGCCCGGGAGCCCTTGAGCGCGATCACCGCCTGGCGCACGTCGTAGTAGCCGGAGGAGAACGCCACCGCGTGCTTGCGCTGGGCGCTGATGGAGATCTGGTTGATGTCGAAGTCGAACTTCTTCTCACCGGGCGCGAAGGCGTTGGTGAACGGCACGGTCTGCCAGTCCACCGCGCCCTTGCCGTAGCCCAGCTGCCGGGCGACGGCGTAGGCGACGGCCGATTCGAAGCCCTTGCCGCTGGCCGGGTCGTCGTCCTGGAACCACGGCGCGTAGGCGGGCTTGTCGGTGCCGACGGTGAGCTTGCCGGCGTGCACCGTGGCCAGTTTGCCGCGGTCACAGCTCTGCTTGTCCGGCCCGGCGGCCCGCGGGCCACCGGGGGACGTCTCCTGCGGGGCGCAGCCGACGGCCGCGGTGAGCAGCACGACGGCGGCGCAAGTGGCCAGGCGAAGAGGGCGGTTGACGAGGCGCATGGCGGGAGAGTGGCAGTGCGCACCGCCGTCTGTCGAGATCATCGACACGAACGTCCGCATGCTGGACGCCTGTTGCACCGCTGTGAACTGCGGATTTCCCCGGCCGACGGCCCGTTATGCGGTGAAGCGCACCGCTCGCCGGATCTCCGGGAGGTCGGTCACCACCCCGTCCAGACCGAGTCCACGGGCCAGCCGGAGCTGGTCGTGGGTGTTCACCGTCCAGGCGACGACCTTCAGCTGGGCGGCGTGCGCCCGCTCCACCAGCTCCAGCGTGAGCCGGCGGATGTTCAGCGAGAGCATGTACGCGCCGACGGCCTGGGCGCGGTCGACGACGTCGGCGCCGTACCGGCTGCCGACCAGCGCGGTGCGCACCCCGGGCAGCAGCGTGCGGATCGCCGCCAGTGCCTCGTCGTGGAACGAGATCACCTCGACCCGGCCGGTCAGATCGCGCTCCCGCATCACCTCGGCCAGAGCCTGCGCGGCCGCGACGTCCTTGATCTCGGCCTGCAGCGGCGCCTTGACCGCGTCCACCACCTCCTCGAACACCGGGATCCGCTCGCCCTGACCGGCGTCCAGCTCGCGCAGCTCGGCGAGGGTGCGCTCGGCGATCGGCCCGGCCCCGTCGGTGGTCCGGTCCACGTCCGCGTCGTGCATGACGACCAGCGCGCCGTCCTTGCTCAGATGCAGATCCAGCTCGATGACGTCGACGCCCTCGTGCTCGGCGCGCACGAAGGAGCGCAGGGTGTTCTCCGGCTCGACGCCCATGATCCCGCGGTGCCCGATGGTGAGAAAGGACAAGGCTGCCTCGCTTCTGTCGGCTCGGTAGTGCTGTCGGCTCACTGCCGGTGTCGACCGTCGACCCTCGGCAACGGCGTACGAAATGGCGCTCAGCCTAACGGCCGTCACGCCCCGAAACCGGTTGCCGAACGACGCCGCGGTGTGTCCAGTACCCGTACCCGCCATATCCGCCTCTCAGCCCCCTTCCCCCACACGTGGGCGCGTCCCCGCCCCGCTGACGCGACGGCCGCCGGGCCGCTCCCGGAAGCCCTCACTCCGTTCACCGCCGGGGGTGGGGGAGTGTGGCATATGCCACAGCTGCCGCAACCGGAGAAAGTGCCAAATCCCTTGCCGCTGTGGGTAGTAAGTCTCGTCGGAGCGGGCTCGGACAGGAAAAACAGGGGCTGAGGCCGGGTGCCGGCCGAATAATTTTCGGATCCCCCACTTGAGCGGACGATCCTTGGCTGGTTACCGTGTGCTGACAACACGATCTACCGCCGGAGGGCAGTCATGACGGAAATTCTTTCGCCTGTGGGTGTCCCGGGAGGCACTCGGACCGCAGAGCGTGTGGTGGATCATCCCGCGTGGCCCGTGCTCAAGGACGCCGTCGAGACCATCCGGCCCTGGCAGTCCAAGGACGGCTCGGTCGACCTCGCGGCCGAGGGCGCACCGACCGCGGACGCCGTGCGCGCCGAGGTCGAGCGGGCGATAGCGGCCGTCCAGGAGCTGGCCCCGCTGCTCCCGCACGACGCCGCCTACCACGAGGCGCTCGTCGCCGACCTGCGCCGCTGGGCCGACGACGGCTTCGGCGTGCCGGACTTCCTGGACTCGCTGCTCGCCTTCCAGCCCGCGCAAGCGCGCGCCCACGGCCTCCAGCACCTGGTGCTGTTCCCCATGTACACCCAGAACGGCAACCCGGACCGCAACTTCGAGGCCGTGGTGCTGCGCATGGTCTGGCCGGACTGGCTCGCCGAGCTGGAGCGCACCCGCTACGACAACCCCCTCTTCTGCGGCATCACCTTCGAGGACTTCACCGCCGGCTACGACACCAACTCCGCGGTCCTCTTCCCGGAGACCATCGCGGTGCGCGAGGCCCCCGCGCGGTTCAGCTGGGGCGGCATCTTCTGCGACCGCGAGGCGGCCCGCTTCCGCCGGGTCACCGAGGCCGCGATCGAGACGCTCGGCCTCGAAGTGCCCGAGGACATCCGCGAGATGCTCACCGACCAGGAGCGCTGCCAGGAGGCGTTCGTCCTGTGGGACATGGTCCACGACCGCACCCACAGCCACGGCGACCTGCCCTTCGACCCCTTCATGATCAAGCAGCGCCAGCCGTTCTGGATGTACGGCCTGGAGGAGCTGCGCTGTGACCTCACCGCCTTCAAGGAGGCCGTGAAGCTGGAGGCCGAGGGCTACTCCCAGGCCCGCGACGTGCAGTTCGCGGTGATCTTCGACCGGATGTTCCGCTTCCCGGTCACCGGCGACCGGGTCCGCAACTACGACGGCCTCGGCGGCCAGCTGCTCTTCGCGTACCTGCACAAGCACGACGTCGTACGCTGGACGGACAACACACTGCACATCGACTGGGAGCGGGCGCCCAAGGTCACCAACGAGCTGTGCGGCGAGATCGAGAAGCTCTACCGCGACGGCATCGACCGGCCCAAGCTGGTCCACTGGCTCGCCGCGTACGACCTCGTCTCGACCTATCTGGCCCCGCACCCGGGCTCGGTCTGGGCCAAGGGACCGGACGCCCTCGACCTGGACCAGCCGCCGCGCAAGCTCGTGGACGACGTGCTCCCCGACGAATTCCCGCTGAGCATGTTCTACGAGGCGCTCGCCAAGAAGCTGCGGTCCGTGATCGCCTCGACCAAGGGCATCACCGCCCACAGCGACACGCTGGCGGCGGCATGAGCACCGACCGCGACAACCGGCCCACGGCCGTCCAGGACGAGGAGGCGACGGAGATGGTGACTTCGACGGGCGGTCACGGGCCGCTGGAGGGTGCGGTCATCGCGGTGGCGGGAGCGGCCGGCCCGGCCGGCCGGGCCACGCTGCTGCGGCTGGCCGAGGCGGGCGCCGTGGTGGTCGGCTCCGACTCCAACGCCGAACGGCTCGCCGAGGCCGTGGACGCGGCCCGCTACGCCCACGGCGGCGCCACGGTCATCGGGGACACCGTCGACCTCCTGGATCCCGAGCAGACCCGCGAATGGGCGGACCGCACGGAGAAGGAATTCGGCCGGGTCGACGGTCTGGTGCACCTCGTCGGAGGCTGGCGCGGCTCGTCCACGTTCGCCGAGACCGACCTGCGGGACTGGGACACGCTGCACCGGCTCCTGATCCGCACCGTCCAGCACACCTCGCTCGCATTCCACGACGCCCTGGAACGCAGCGGGAACGGCCGCTTCCTCCTGATCAGTGCGGCCGGCGCCAGCAAGCCCACCGGGGGCAACGCCGCCTACGCCGCCTCCAAGGCCGCCGCCGAGGCGTGGACGCTCGCGATGGCGGACGGCTTCCGCAAGTCGGGGGGCGAGCAGGGCCCCCGTGCCGCGGCTGCCATCCTGGTCGTCAAGGCGCTCGTCAACGACCAGATGCG
Source organism: Streptomyces sp. NPDC021749 (assembly GCF_040640655.1). Lineage (NCBI taxonomy): Bacteria > Bacillati > Actinomycetota > Actinomycetes > Kitasatosporales > Streptomycetaceae > Streptomyces > Streptomyces sp. NPDC021749. The sequence goes on from NZ_JBFACE010000007.1 coordinate 130,956, forward strand.
CGCCGAGCGACCGAACGCCAAGTTCGCGGGCTTCACGGACGTCTCGGAGCTGGCCGAGGCCATCGCCGGGGTCTGGGACCGGCCCGCCCAGGAAGTGAATGGACAGCGTCTGTGGCTGACCCCCGAGCCGTGACCGGAGCGAAGACCGACGCCCGGCAGCACCACGATCCGCAGATCCGCGGCTTCGCCAGCGACAACTACGCCGGCGCCCACCCCGAGGTGCTGGCCGCGCTCGCCCTCGCCAACGGCGGCCACCAGGTCGCCTACGGCGAGGACGAGTACACCGAGCACCTCCAGCGGGTGTTCCGCAGCCACTTCGGGCAGCGGGCGCAGGCGTTCCCGGTGTTCAACGGCACCGGCGCCAACGTCGTCGCCCTGCAGGCCGTGACCGACCGCTGGGGCGCGGTGATCGCCGCCGAGACGGCGCACATCAACGTCGACGAGTGCGGTGCGCCCGAGCGGGTCGGCGGGCTCAAGCTGCTCACCGTGCCGACCGAGGACGGCAAGCTCACCCCCGAGCTGATCGACCGCCAGGCCTGGGGCTGGGACGACGAGCACCGCGCCATGCCGCAGGTCGTCTCGATCACCCAGAGCACCGAGCTCGGCACGGTCTACACCCCCGACGAGGTCCGGGCGATCTGCGAACACGCCCATGAGCGCGGTATGGCGGTCCATCTGGACGGTTCGCGGATAGCCAACGCCGCGGCGACGCTGGACGTCCCCATGCGGGCCTTCACCAACGCCGTGGGCGTCGACATCCTCTCCTACGGCGGCACGAAGAACGGCGCGGTCTTCGGTGAGGCCGTGGTCGTGCTCAACCCCGACCGGGTGCGCGCCATGAAGCATCTGCGCAAGCTGTCCATGCAGCTGGCCAGCAAGATGCGCTTCGTCTCCGTCCAGTTGGAGGCGCTGCTCGCCAAGGACCTGTGGCTGCGCAACGCCCGGCACGCCAACACCATGGCGCAGCGGCTGGCGGCCGGCGTGCGGCAGATCGACGGGGTGGAGATCCTCTACCCGGTGCAGTCCAACGCGGTCTTCGCCCGGCTTCCGCACGACGTCAGCGAACGCCTCCAGAAGCGCTACCGCTTCTACTTCTGGGACGAGCAGGCCGGCGACGTGCGCTGGATGTGCGCGTTCGACACCGCCGAGGAGGACGTGGACGGCTTCCTCGCCGCACTGCGGGAGGAAATCGCCCGCTGACGCCGGCTCCGACGGGTCCGCGCCCGGCCGGAGGTCATGACGTGACCTCCGGCCGGGCGCGGCCCGTTTCCGGCCCCTTACCGCATTCTCGCCCGACACCTCGCCGGTCCATTGCAGTGAACTGAGTAGTACCGTTTGCTTTACCGTGCCCGGTCGTGCTGCAATGCCGCCGGACGGCCCCCGACCGGCCGCGCCCCCGGCAACCACCGCCCCGACCTGCGAGGAACGGCCCGATGCCCACACCCCTGTACGTCTCCGACGAGGTCCGCGCCCTGGCGCCGGGCTTCGCCCACCTCGCCATCGAGGCCCGCGGTCTGACCAACGGGCCCAGCGACGAGTCCAGCGCCGCACTGCTGGACGAGGCCACCCACCGGCTGGCCCGGCGGCTCGACGGCCGCGCCCCGCAGGACGATGCGCACCTCGCCGCCTGGCGCGCCGCGTACACCGCCTTCGGCGCCAAGCCCTCGCGCACCCGCAACTCCGCCGAGGCGCTGGCCCGGCGCGCCCTCGCGGACGGCGGGCTGCCGCGGATCAACCGCCTCGTGGACCTCTACAACGCGATCAGCGTCGCCCACCTCATCCCCGTCGGCGGCGAGGACCTGGACCGCATCCAGGGCGGTATGCGACTCGTCCGGGCGGCCGGTGACGAGCCCTTCGCGACCGCGGCCGGCGGTGCTGAGGTGATCGAGCACCCCGACGCCGGGGAGGTGGTCTGGTGCGACGACGAGGGCGTCACCTGCCGCCGCTGGAACTGGCGCCAGGGCGTCCGCACCCGGCTGACCGAGGGTTCCGTCAGCGCCCTGTTCCTGCTGGAACGGATGGCTCCGATGCCCCTGGACGACCTCGCGGCCGCGGGCGAGGAGCTGGCCGAGGCGCTCCAGAAGAGCTGCCCCGGCGCCCGGGTCGAGATCGGGGAGATCCGGACCGCCTAGCGGCCGGCCGACGGCGGCCGGCCGGGCCGTGCGCTACGCGCCGGGCGCGGCCGGCGCCGTGCCGCCGAGGTGGGCCGGGATCCACCAGGTGTCGTCGGGGCCCTTGGGCCGTACGGGATAGGCGCGCTGGGCGGCCTCCAGCAGGTCCTGGACGCGGGCCCGCAGCCGGTCGGTGATCTTCTCGGCCTGCTCGTCCGGACCGGCCGCCACCGGCTCGCCCACCCGGATCGTGATCGGGATGTGGTTCCGCCCCAGGTCCCGCTTGTGGCCCTTGGTCCACAGCCGCTGGGTGCCCCACAGTGCCACCGGCAGCAGCGGAACCCCGGCCTCCTGCGCCAGTCGGGCCGCACCCGACTTGAAGGACTTCAGGGTGAACGACTCGGAGATGGTCGCCTCCGGGAAGACCCCGATGATCTCGCCCGAACGCAGCGCCGACAGCGCGTGCTTGTAGGCGTGCATGCCCTGGGCGCGGTCCACCGGAATGTGCTTCATCGCCCGCATCAGCGGCCCGGACACCTTGTGCCGGAACACCGACTCCTTCGCCATGAACCGCACCAGCCGCTTGGCCGGGCGCGCGGCGAGCCCCGCGAAGACGAAGTCCAGGTACCCGATGTGATTGCTCACCAGCACCGCCCCGCCGCGGCGCGGAATGTTCTCCGTCCCGGCGATGTCGAACTTCAGATCGAGCGCCTTGAAGAGCGTGCGCGCGGCACCGATCACGGGCGGGTAGACGAGCTCTGCCATTGTCCGGAGGACCCCTCTTTCCATGCCTGGGGAGGGTTCTCCCGGCGGAAACCTACGCCGTCGTCACTGCGGCTTTCGGGAGATCGTGCCCGATTGCGGCCGCCGCGGCCAGCGCGCCGGCCGACCCGGACGGGAGATCCTCGTCACGTACCGGTCCGGCTCACCCGGCCGCCCGCCGCAGCAGAAGGTACATTTCGCACCCCAGGCAGTACCCGAAAGCGGCATTGAGGAAGGCCGCCGCGAGGGCCGCCGAGGTGGCCGCGAAGCCCAGCCACTGCACCCCGACGGCGAAGCCGGCCAGACCCACCAGTGCGAAGAACAGCAGCGCCGCCCCGAACCGGGGGCCGCGTACGTCGATCCGCTCGTCGATCCCGTTGCTCGCCATGCCCCTGCCTTCCCCCGGAACGGCCCGCACGGAGCACCGGGAATCTTTGCGGTCCCGTGAACGCTGCACTCCTCGATGACCGGACTCATGGTGTGCCTCGCGGTGCTCGCGGCAGCGAGCCTCTTCGGCGCGTGGCACCAACGCCGCAACGGGAGACTGTCGGTGCGCAAGCGGGACGAAACGGCGCGGCTCGGTGCCGCGGAGATCGGCGCGGCGCTGGGGGAGCGGGCCACCCTGCTGCAGTTCTCCAGCGCCTTCTGCCAGCCCTGCCGGGCCACCCGGCGCACCCTCACCGAGGTCGCCGGCATGGTCGAGGGGGTGGCCCACGTCGAGATCGACGCCGAGGCCCACCTCGACCTCGTACGGCGGCTGAACGTGCTGCGCACCCCGACCGTGCTGGTGCTCGACGCGGACGGCGCGATCGTCCGCCGCGCCTCCGGTCAGCCCCGCAGGGCCGACGTCATCGCGGCGCTCGGCGCGGCGGTCCGTGATTGATCTCCCAGATACCCGGCCGCCCTTGACGCTGCGGGTCGCGCATCGTCAGTCTGACGTGATGCGGCCAGGAACCCTTCTCTACGGACGCGCCCACGTCGACCTTCTGCGGACCGCCAGCGCCCGCTGTCCGGGCGTGTGAGCAACGACGACGTAACCGCCGCAGGGCGCCGTACGGGCGCCGGCGGCCCCGCCCCGGCTCGTCCGCCCCAGCACAAGGACAACTCCATGACGGTCCCGCCCGACCTCGGCACGCGCCGCACCGCCTCGCCCGACCTCCTGCGCTCCGTCTTCCGCCGGCACGCCGCGGGCGTCGCGGTGATCACCGCCCGGGGCTCCGGCCCGGTGGGCTTCACCGCCACCTCCCTGACCTCGGTTGCTGCCGAGCCGCCGCTGCTGTCGTTCGGCATCGGCACCGGCGCCTCCAGCTGGCCGGCCGTCTCCGTGGCCGACCACGTGGGCGTCCACATACTCGGTGAGCACCAGGCCGACCTGGCCGCCACCTTCGCGCGCAGCGGCGCCGACCGCTTCGGGCCCGGCACCTCCTGGCGCACCGGCCCCGAGGGCGTGCCCCTCCTGGACGGCGTCCTGGCCTGGATGGTCTGCAAGGTCGTCGCCCGGGTCCCGGCCGGCGACCACCGCATCGTGCTCGCCCAGCCCGTCGTCGGCGACCCCGCCGGGCCCGGCCGCCCGCTCCTCTACCACCAGGGCCGCTTCAACGCGCTGCGCGACTGACACGCCCGCCGCGGCCCGCTCCTCACCCGCGCTCTTCACCCGATCAGGGCCGTTGGGAAGGTCACATTTCGTCGGCCTTGATTCGGGGCACGAGACTGGATGTACTGGCGAGTAATATGACGGTCGGCGTGGGGAACCGCATCCGACCGGGAGCCGCCCCGAGAGGCGCCTATGCTGCCAGCATTAGGCAGTTCTGAAGAGACCAAGCAGGTAGGAGAGCCGGCGTGAGCTTGAGGATCGTTGTCTGTGTGAAGTACGTGCCCGACGCCACCGGCGACCGGCACTTCGCCGAGGACCTGACCGTCGACCGTGACGACGTGGACGGTCTGCTCTCGGAGCTCGACGAGTACGCCGTCGAGCAGGCCCTGCAGATCAAGGAAGCCGCCGACGACGCGGAGATCACGGTCCTGACCGTCGGTCCCGAGGACGCCAACGACGCGCTGCGCAAGGCTCTGTCCATGGGTGCTGACAAGGCCGTCCACGTCGAGGACGACGACCTGCACGGCACCGACGCCCTCGGCACCTCGCTCGTGCTCGCCAAGGCCATCGAGAAGACCGGCTACGACCTGGTCGTCTGCGGTATGGCCTCCACCGACGGCACGATGGGCGTGCTGCCCGCCCTGCTCGCCGAGCGGCTGAACGTCCCTCAGGTCACCCTGCTCTCCGAGGTGTCCGTGGCCGACGGCAAGGTCACCGGCCGCCGGGACGGCGACACCGCCAGCGAGCAGCTGGAGGCCGCGCTGCCGGCCGTCGTGTCCGTCACCGACCAGTCCGGTGAGGCGCGCTACCCCTCCTTCAAGGGCATCATGGCCGCCAAGAAGAAGCCGGTGGAGTCCCTGGACCTGGACGACCTGGACATCGACGCGGACGAGGTCGGCCTCGAAGGCGCCTGGACCAAGGTCGAGGACGCGACCGAGCGCCCGGCCCGTACGGCGGGCACCATCGTCAAGGACGAGGGCGAGGGCGGCAAGCAGCTCGCCGAGTTCCTCGCGGGCCAGAAGTTCATCTGAGCCGCAGCCCTTCCCACCGCCCTCATTCTTCTCGCAGGAGAGCAATCCCATGGCTGAAGTCCTTGTCTACGTCGACCACGTGGACGGCGCCGTCCGCAAGCCCACCCTTGAGCTGCTCACCCTGGCCCGCCGCATCGGCGAGCCGGTGGCCGTCCACCTCGGTCCGAACGCCGAGGAGGCCGCGAAGGTCCTCGCCGAGCACGGCGCCGTGAAGGTGCTGGCCGCCGACGCGCCCGAGTTCGCCGAGTACCTCGTCGCCCCCAAGGTCGACGCACTGCAGGCCGCCTACGACGCGGTCTCCCCGGCCGCCGTGCTGCTGCCGTCCTCCGCGGAGGGCAAGGAGATCGGCGCCCGCCTCGCGGTGCGCATCGGCTCCGGCATCATCACCGACGCCGTCGACCTGGAGGCCGGCGACGAGGGCCCGGTGGCCACGCAGTCCGTCTTCGCGGCCTCGTACACCACCAAGTCCCGTGTCTCCAAGGGCACCCCGGTCATCACCGTCAAGCCGAACTCCGCCGCTCCGGAGGCCGCGCCGGCCGCCGGTACGGTCGAGCCGCTCGCGGTGACCGTCGCCGAGTCCTCCAAGGGCACCAAGATCGTCTCGCGCACCCCGCGCGAGTCGACCGGCCGCCCGGAGCTGACCGAGGCCGCGATCGTGGTCTCCGGCGGCCGCGGCGTCAACGGCGCCGAGAACTTCCCGGTCATCGAGGCGCTCGCCGACTCGCTCGGTGCGGCCGTCGGCGCCTCGCGCGCCGCGGTGGACGCCGGCTGGTACCCGCACACCAACCAGGTCGGCCAGACCGGTAAGTCCGTCTCGCCGCAGCTGTACATCGCGGCGGGCATCTCCGGCGCGATCCAGCACCGCGCCGGTATGCAGACCTCGAAGACCATCGTCGCCATCAACAAGGACGCCGAGGCGCCGATCTTCGACCTGGTCGACTACGGCGTGGTCGGCGACCTCTTCGACGTCGTCCCGGCCCTCACCGAAGAGGTCAAGTCCCGCAAGGGCTGAGCCTCCCGGGCGCCTTCCGGGCGCCGCCTTCGGCAGAACCGCACGAGGCCCCGTACGCGCGGTGCGTACGGGGCCTCGTGCGTGCCCGGCCCGCGAAGCGGGACCTGACCTCATCAGGTGTTCGGCAGCCGGTCCGTGCCGAGCTCCCCGGACGGCACCGGCTCGACGACGGCGACGTCCAACGGTGCGGCCGGCGCCTCGGCGATCTCCGCGCCCAGGGCCGCCGGGGCCTTCTGGGGGCTGCGGACGGATGCCCTCACCGGTGAGCGATCTTGAAGAGCCCCAGCCGCTCGGCCGCTCGGCCGGTCAGCCTGTCAGGCGGTCAGCCGCTCGGCCGCTCGGCCGGTCAGACGGTCAGCCGCTCAGTCGCCCGTCACCCCGTCGATCCGCTCGCGCAGGAGGTCCGCGTGGCCGTTGTGGCGCGCGTACTCCTCGATCATGTGGACGTAGACCCAGCGCAGGTTGAGCGGGGCGCCGCGGGGGGACGTGAAGGTCTCGTCCAGATCGTGGTCCGCCACCGCCTTGTCGCAGGCCTCGATCTCGGCGCGGAAGGCGGTGACATCGGCCTCCGCGGCGGCCGGGTCGGCGTCGTCGAAATCGGCGTCGAGGTTCTCCTCGGTGATGTGCACGTCCGGGATCTGCTCTCCGAGGAACCGCTGGCGGAACCAGGTGCGTTCGACGTCGGTCAGGTGGCGCACCAGGCCGAGCAGGGTGAGGGTGGACGGCGGGTTGGCCGCCTCGGCGAGCTGCTCTCCGGTGAGCCCGGCGCACTTGGTGAGGAGGGTGTCGCGATGGAAGTCGAGCCAGCCCTGCAGCATCTCCCGCTCGCCGGCCGCGGTGGGGAAGTCTCTGCGCTGGATGGAGGGTGCGGTCCATGTCATGGGTGCGAGTCTGGCGGCGATCTGCGGCGGGCGCCACGGGTTTCGCGGGCCGGTGCGGGCGGCCGTGACCTGCACCGCCTCCCGCGGCAGGGTGTTGACCTCGGCAATCTCCACGGTTAACTTCGCTCTACGGATTGTTGATTCCGTTAAGCGGAAAACGCTCGGGCAACGGCCTCGGGCGTAAGCGCCGGGAGGGTACGAATGGGGCAGCAGGAGACCGTGGCGACGAGCCTCGCGGACACCGTACGCGAGGGGATCGGCGCCGCGCTCGCCGAGGTGGACGCGGATCTGGCCCGGCGCTACCCCGGTGACCCCGGCACCCGCCAGCCGGTGCACACGGTCTACGTCCCCGGCGACGTCTTCGCCGCCGACACCCTGCGCTCCTGGGGGGAGGCGGCCCTCGCCGCCCTGGACGAGCACGCACCCGACGCCGCCGCCCTCGCCGCCGTACTGGACATCCCCGACGAGCTCGCCACCGACGTCCACGACCGCGTCCGCGCCAAGCTCACCCGCGAACCCGTCGAGGACCTGCGGGTCGACTTCGAGGACGGCTACGGCCCACGCCCGGACGCCGAGGAGGACGAGGCCGCGGCCCGCGCCGCCGCCCTGGTCGCGGCCGCGTATCAGGACGGCACCGCCGCCCCGTACATGGGCATCCGGATGAAGTGCATGGAGGCCGCCGTCCGCGACCGGGGCATCCGCACCCTCGACATCTTCCTCACCGGCCTGATGGCGGCCGGCGGACTGCCCGACGGCCTGGTGCTCACGCTCCCCAAGGTGACTTACGCCGAGCAGGTCACCGCCATGGTGCGGCTGCTGGAGGCGTTCGAGAAGACGCACGGCCTGGAGGCCGGCCGGATCGGCTTCGAGATCCAGATCGAGACCACCCAGGCGATCCTGGGCGCCGACGGCCGGGCCACCGTCGCCCGGATGATCGAGGCCGCCGAGGGCCGCGCCACCTCCCTCCACTACGGCACCTTCGACTACAGCGCCTCCTGTGGTGTCAGCGCCGCCTACCAGTCCCTCGACCACCCGGTGGCCGACCACGCCAAGGCCGTGATGCAGGTCGCCGCCGCGGGCACCGGGGTGCGGTTGTCCGACGGCTCGACGAACGTCCTGCCGGTCGGTCCGACCGGCCGGGTGCACGACGCCTGGCGGCTCCACCACGGCCTCGTACGACGCTCGCTGGCCCGCGCGTACTACCAGGGCTGGGACATGCACCCGGCCCACCTCCCGACCCGTTACGCGGCCGTCTACGCCTTCTACCGGGAGGGCCTCGAACAGGCCGCGGCCCGGCTCGCGGCCTACGTGGCGAAGGCGGGCGGCGACGTCATGGACGAACCCGCCACCGCCAAGGCCCTCAGCGGCTACCTCCTCCGCGGCCTCGACTGCGGCGCCGTCGACACCGCCGAGGTCGCCCGCCTCACGGGCCTGACGCGCGCGGACCTGGACTCGCTGGCGGGGCGGGTGAGGGCGGGGGGCTGAGACTTTCGCGGTGTGTTCGGGGCGGGGCGGGGGGCGCCTTGTTGCTGCGCGAAGGGGGGTGCCCATCCCCCCACCCCCGAACCCACCCCCCGCCCCCTCCCCCGAAGGGGGGGGAGGGAGGGGGCGGGGGAAGCCCGCGGAGCACCGCTTGCGGGCCCCGAGCCCCGTCGCTGCTCGTCCACGGGCCTCGCCACGCGTCCCGCCCCATCACTACTCGTCCCGCCCCCTCGCCATGCGTCCCGCCGCCTCGCCGCGCGTGCGCCCCCCGCCCGCCTCGTGGTCCCGTCCCCGGTCACCACTCCTGCGGCATCCGTGCCGCTCCCGCCCGCATCCCCAAAAACCGCCTTCCGCCCCGGCGTTGTCAGTGGCTCGTGCGAGCATGACGGTGCGTCGAGGAACGCGGGACGACGCAGCGGAACGACCGCGGCCGGAAACGACCACAGCGGGGGCAGCCAGAGCGGCACACGCCAGGGCGCACCGCAGGGCGCGACCGCAGCGGAACGAGCCGTGGGCAGGGCATGAGTGCAGCGGGGGAAAGAGTGCAGCGGGGGAAGGCTGATGGGGCGAGGACGAGGGGCGGTCGGCGGCCGTACGGGGCGAGCCGGCGTCGAACCGACGGGGCGAGCGGGCACGGACCCCAGGGGGCGATCAGGCGTCGGTCCCACGGGGCGGCCCGGCGCCGAGCCACCGGGACGGTCGGGCGCCGGCCTCTCGGGACGGTCGGGCCCCGGCCCAACAGGGCATCCAGGCACCGCCCTTGAGGAGCCGTCAGGTATCGGCCTGGGTGGGCGCTCAGCCTTCCGTCGGGGGGATTTCGCCGGAGCCGCGGGGGATCAGGCGGGTCGGGATCTCGGTGCGGTGCGGTGGCTCGGTGATGCCGTCGAGGCGGCGGAAGAGCAGCCCGGCGGCCGTACGGCCCATCAAAGCCGGGTCCTGGGCGACGACCGTGACCGCCGGCCGTACGAGATCGGCGAGTTCGAAGTCGTCGAAGCCGACGAGCGCGACCGGCCGCGGGGAGGTGCCGAGCACCCGCACGGCGGTGACCGTGACGCGGTTGTTGCCCGAGAAGAGCGCGGTGACCGGCTCCGGCGCGTCCAGCATGGCCGTGGTGGCGGAGCGTACGCGCTCGGGCGCGGTGGAGCCCAGCGACACCCAGGAGTCCTCAACGGGCAGCCCCGCGGCGGCCATTGCGCTGCGATAGCCGCGCAGCCGCTCCCGCGCGGTGTGGATCCGCGGCTGGTCGCCGATGAAGCCGATCCGGCGGTGGCCGTGCGCGATGAGGTGGGCCACCGCGTCCCGCGCGCCGCCGAAGTTGTCGCAGAGCACCGCATCCGCGTCGATCCGGCCCGCCGGACGGTCGACGAACACGGTCGCTATCCCGGCCGTGATCTCCGGCTCCAGATAGCGGTGGTCGTCACCGGCCGGGATGATGACCAGCCCGTCCACCCGCCGTGCGCACAGCGCCAGCACCAACTCCTGTTCGCGGGCCGGGTCCTCGGCGCTGGAGCCGTTGATCAGCAGCGCGCCGTGGCTGCGGGCGACCTCTTCGACGGCGCGGTTGAGCGGGCCGTAGAAGGGGTCGGCGAGGTCCTCCAGGACGAGACCGATGCTGGCCGTGCGGCCCTTACGGAGGATCCGTGCGGAGTCGTTGCGGCGGAAGCCCAGGGCCGTGATCGCTTCCTGGACGCGGCGTTCGGTGTCCGGGGTGACCCCGGCCTCGCCGTTGACCACGCGGGAGACCGTCTTGAGGCCGACCCCGGCGCGCGCCGCGACATCCTTCATCGTGGGACGGGTGCCATAGCGGCGGGACGTGCCCCGCGCGGTGTCGGTCACGGTCTGCGGTCCTGTTTTCTCTCGGCGCCTGGGTGTGGCGTCGAGCATAGCCTCTAGACAACGTTGTCAATCGGCGAAAGACTGGCGTTCTCACGCCGGGGCCGGCAGCCCCGGCCCCGGGCCCACCAGGAGATTCCACACCGATGCAGACGGACCTCAGCGCAGCGCTGGACATTGGCGGCACGAAGATCGCCGGCGCTCTGGTGGACGCCCGCGGCAGACTGCTCGTACGGGCCGCCCGGCCCACCCCGGCCGACCAGGACGGGGCGACGGTGATGCGTGCGGTGGCCGAGGTGGTCGGCGAGCTGGCCGCGGCCCCTGAGTGGAACCGGGTGGCGGCGGTCGGCATCGGCAGCGCCGGGCCGGTGAACGCCCGGGCCGGCACCGTCAGCCCGGTCAACATCCCCGGCTGGCGCGACTTTCCGCTCGTCGCCGGCGTACGGGCGCTCGTCGGCGGGCGCCCGGTCGTGCTGGTCGGCGACGGCGTCGCGATGACCGCGGCCGAACACTGGCAGGGCGCCGCACGCGGCCATGCCAACGCGCTCTGCATGGTGGTCTCCACGGGAGTGGGTGGCGGACTGGTCCTCAACGGGCAGCTGCACCCCGGCCCCACGGGCAACGCCGGCCACATCGGCCACATCAGCGTCGACCTCGACGGCGACCCCTGCCCCTGCGGCGGCCGGGGCTGCGTCGAACGGATCGCCAGCGGCCCCAACATCGCCCGCCGCGCCCTGGCCAACGGCTGGCGCCCGGGTCCCGACGGGGACACCAGCGCCGCCGCCGTCGCCGCGTCCGCACGGGCGGGTGACGAGGTCGCCCTGCGCTCCTTCGAGCGGGCCGCGCAGGCGCTGGCCGCCGGGATCGCCGCCACCGCCACGCTCGTCGAGATCGACCTCGCGGTCATCGGCGGGGGAGTCGCGGGCGCCGGCGACATCCTGTTCGCCCCGTTGCGCTCGGCCCTGCGCGAGTACGCGACGCTGTCGTTCGTCGCCGACCTGGCCGTCGTACCAGCCCAAATGGGCACGGACGCCGGGTTGGTGGGCGCCGCAGCGGCGGCCGCACAACAGTCCCGTCTCGATGCCTTCGCCCCCGCACCCTGACGTCCCCACAGGCCCCCGCGCGCCCCTTAGTCTGGTGCCGACCGCGCCGGACGACGACGTACCGGCGGCCGTGCGCCGGCCCGCGGGAGGTACCCGGCGTACGGAACGGGACACGGCACCGAGGGGATTGGCGACGGTGACATCGGGGGAACGTGAGCAGCGCGGGCCGGACGAGGCACCGGGCGCGGGCGGGGCACCGGGGGCGGGCGAGGCACCGGGGGCGGAGGGCGCAAACGCCCCCGGGGTACCCGGCGGCGCCCCGCCCCAGGACGTGGTTGAGGGCCCCGCCGGACAGGGCTCGGGTGACGGCCCGACAGACCAGGACGCGGTTGACGGCCCGGCCGCCGCGACACCGGGCAGCCCATCCGCAGCGACACCGGGCAGCCCATCCGGCGGCACGCCGGGGACGCCCCCCGCCGCCGGGGCGAGCGGTCCCCGGCGGGGCACCGATGCAGACCTGGCCGGACGGCTGCTCGGCGGTCGCTACCGCGTCACCGACCGGATCGGCCGCGGCGGTATGGGCGTGGTCTGCCGCGCCGTGGACGAGGTGCTGGGCCGTGAGGTCGCGGTCAAGGTGCTGCGCGCCTACACGGACGCCTCCGCGCCGGAACTCGCCGATCTGCGCACCCGTATGCAGCGCGAGGCGCGCGCCGCGGCCCGGATCCGGCACTCCGGTGTGGTCACGGTCCACGACGTCCTCGACGAGGATGGCCGGCCGGTCATCGTCATGGAGCTGGTGGACGGGCCGTCGCTGGACGACGCCCTGACGGAGCGCGGCCCGCTCGACCCGCGGGAGATCGCCCGGATCGGCGCCCAGGTGATGGACGCGCTGGACGCCGCCCACCAGGTGGGCGTGCTGCATCGCGATGTGAAGCCGGGCAATGTGCTGCTCGACCGCACCGGCCGGGTGGTGCTCACCGACTTCGGCATCGCCAGCATCGAGGCCCCGGGCGACGGTGCGACCACGAACCTCACTCGAAGCGGTGAACTCGTCGGCTCGCTCGACTACTTGCCCCCGGAGCGCGCCCAGGGCCAGGGCCCCACACCGGCCTGCGACATCTGGTCGCTGGGCATGACGCTGTACGCGGCGGTCGAGGGCGGCGGCGCGCCGTTCCGCCGTACGTCGGTGTGGTCCACGCTCACCGCGATCGTGACCGAGGCGCTGCCCGAGCCGCGGCGGGCCGGCCCGCTGACGCCCGTGCTGCATGCCTTGATGGCCAAGAACCCGGCCGACCGGCCGTCCGCCGCGGAGGCCCGGAGCATGCTGCAGGCGGTGGCCGAGGGACGGGACCCCGCGCCCGCCCCGGCGCCCGGTGCACCGCATCTGCCCACCGCGACCGATCTGCGACCGCTCCCCCCGCCGGTCCCGCCGCAGGAGCTCCCGCCACCACCACCGCCCCAGGCCCAGCCCCCGGCCCAGGCCCAGCCCCAGGTGCAGGGACAGAACCCACCCCCGTCCCCCGCCCCGGGCCCCACCCAGGCGCACCCCCGGCTGCACTCCCCGGTCCCGCCGTCCGCGGGCAGCACGGGTACCCACCCGCACCCGGTGAGCCCCGGCGAGCGGGACACCGAGCGGCTGCCCGCGCGCCGCCGCCGTCGGGTGGCGCTGGCCGTGGCGGCGGTGCTCGCCGTGCTCGCCGCCGGTGGCGGGGTGACGTACGCACTGGTCGGCGGCGGCCCGAGCGATGCGGTCGCGGACCGTGGACGGCAGTCGCCGGACCCGGCGCCGTCGCCCAGCGGGCCGGGCGCACCGAGTACGGCCAACGGCAAGGGCGACGCCAAGGGCCAGGACAAGGGGAAGGCGCAGGAGGCGGGGGCGGACGGCGGGGCGGGCGCGTCCTCGTCCGGCCGGCCCTCGGACGGGGCGACGTCCAAGGACAAGGACCACGAGCCCGGTGGAACGGCCGGGAGTTCGGGCGACGACGGGAGCGGCGGAGCGGACGGCGACCAGGACGGCAGCGGTGGCGGAAGCGGTCCCGGCGGGACGCCCGGCAGTGCCTCCGGCGGTGGCACCGCAGGCAGCAGCGGCGATCCGAGCCCGGCGCCGACGTCCTGTGTGTCCATCGGCGGCGGCAGGACCAACTGCGACGTCTGGCGCACCGCGGATTCCTACACCGCGTCGTTCCAGCAGGTCGGCAAGGTGGACATGGGCACCAACTACTTCTACTGCCAGGCGAAGCTGGGCCGCCGCGAGACCTACGGGAAGTGGACGAACGTCTGGTGGGCCAAGACGGACGACGACAGCGGCAACACCGGTGTCTACATCAGCGTGGTCTACCTCAAGGGCGGGGCGAACGACGAGCCCGTCCCCGGACTGCCGGTCTGCTGACGGCCGTTCGCGGATGCGCGCGGCCGAGATCCCGCAGCGCGGAGGGCGGGCGGCCCCGGTGGCAGAGCCCGGGAACCGCCCGCCCGTGAGCGCCGGTCCAGCGCTCGACTCCCGCTTCAGCAGCTGAACGTGGCGTCCGCCCAGTCGGCGTGGTCGTAGTCGATCCCGTCCCCGCCGTCGGTGACGACGAGTCGGACGGTCTCGGCGCCGGCGACCGCGGCGGACAGCGTCCGGGCGGCGTCGGCGCCGGTCACGGTCCCGCTGCCGGCGACCCGTGTGCCGTCCGCCCAGACCTCGAAGCCGGCCGAACCCCGGTCGCCGACCTCGTCGTCGATCCCGACCCGGGCGCTGAACGTGGAGCACCTCCTGCCGGTGTAGAAGGTGACCTCGCTGGGCGCATGGACGCCCAGGCCCTTGGCGAAGCCGGTCCCGCCGATCCGGAGCGGGCCGCCGTCTCCGGCCGCGCTCTCGCCGACGCTGGTGTTCTTCTCGACCGGGCCCCAGCCGTTGGCGGCGGTCAGCCAGGGCAGTTCGGCGGCGTCCCTGGTCCCGGCGGGCGGCGGCACGACGAGGTGGGCGGTGCCGGGCAGGGTGGTGGTGACCCGTTCACCGCGCGGTGAGCGGTAGGCGGCGGTCAGCGGCAGGTCGTACGGGCCGGGGGCGGTGCCCGCCGGTGCGGTGATCCGCCAGGTGGTGGTGAGGGTCCGGCCGCCGGGCAGTGCGCGGGCGGTGGCGGGGGTGGTGGCCGTGGCGTGCCAGCCCCGCGGGGCCCGGAGCGTCACCGTGAGGTTCCGGGCGGGGGTGCCGCCCAGGTTGCGGACGGTGGAGCGGATGTCTTTGGGCGCTCCGGCCTCCACCAGGGGAGCGCGGTCGGTGCCGGTCTCGACGGCCGGGGGGTAGTTCGCCCAGTTCTTGTCGGCGGCGATGCGGTAGACGGCGGTGCCGTGGGCGGGGACGGTGGCGGCGATGGCGCCCGTGGTGTGGGTGTCGCGGTGCTGCCACAGGTCGCGCAGCCGGTAGCCGGCGGCCTGGGGGAGGCCGACGGCCCGGGCGGTGGTGGCGATCCGCTGCGGCCGGTCGGTCTCGTTGAAGAGCGCCACCGCCCGGTCGCCGCCCGCCAGTTGCTTGACCAGCGTCCAGCGGCCGGACTCGGACGCCAGCACGGTGGCCTGCTTGCCCAGGGCGTCCTGGTCGAGCGCGATGACGTCCTTGTTGGCCAGGATCTCGAACGTTTCCGGGCCGGCCTTGCGCAGATCGGATCCGATCAGCAGGGGTGCGGACATCATCGACCACAGGGAGAAGTGGCTGCGGTACTCGGTGTCCGTCATCCCGCCGTTGCCGACCTCCAGCATGTCCGGGTCGTTCCAGCGTCCCGGCCCGGCGTACGGCGCCAGCGGCAGGTTCTGTTTGGCGATCGCCAGCATGCTCGACCAGGAGTCACTGATGTCGCCGGTCGTGCGCCACAGATGTCCTACGTCCGACGCCCACTCCCAGGGCTTGTTCTCGCCCCATTCGCAGATGCTGTAGACGATGGGCCGTCCGGTGGCCCGCAGTGCGTCCCGCATCGCGCGGTACCGCTGCCGGGCGTCCACGCCCAGGTTATTGCAGTTGTCGTACTTGAGGTAGTCCACGCCCCAGTCCGCGAACTGCTGGGCGTCGGACTTCTCGTGTCCGAGGCCGCCAGGGAATCCGGCGGAATTGCAGGTCTTGGTGCCGGCGCTGGTATAGATGCCGAACTTCAGGCCCTTGGCGTGCACATAGTCGGCGACCGCCTTGATGCCGTGCGGGAATCGCTGCGGATCCGGTACGAGCTTGCCGTTCGCGTCGCGTGCGGGCAGCGCCCAGCAATCGTCGAGATTGACGTACTGATATCCCGCGTCCTTGAGGCCCTTGGCGAGGAAGAGGTCGGCGATGCCCTTGACCATGTCCTCGTTGAACTCGGCGCGGCAGTGCGTGGAGTTCCAGTTGTTGAAGCCCATCGGGGGTGTCAGGGCGAGTCCGTCGGGCAGCCGCGGCGCAGGGCGGGCGGCGGCGGCCGGGGCGGGGGTGTCCGGAGTACGGGCCGCCGCGGGCGGTGCGGTCGCTCCCGCCGTACAGAGCAGGGCGAGGGACAGCGCTCCGACGATTCCTCGGTGGCCTGTCCGGTGGGTGGAGCGGATAGGAACGCGCATGGTTCGCGTCCTCCGTCTTCGCGAGAGGTGGGGTGAGGTCAGGTACCTGACACTGGCGAGTGTTTACGGTAGGGCTTGTTGGAGTCTGTTGGAAGAGGAGCGGTAACGGTTGATGCTCCGGCCGCCAAACCCCTTGACGCACCCGGCAGTTCGGAGTGAGATCCCACCACTCGCGTTCGTTTCTGTTTGGTTCCACCCCTGAGGAGGGGGACATGGCCCAGCCAGCGTTCAGCGGTTCGGATGCGTACGGGGAAGTGGCAGGACGTCGGATGTCCCGCCGGACGCTGCTGCGGGGCGCCGCACTCGGCGCCGGAGCGGTGGCCCTGCCGGCCCTGCTCACCGCCTGCGACAGCGGCCCCAGCGGAATCACCATGGGCTCCAACGCCTCGGACGCCGTGCCCAAGAAGGCCTTCGCCGCGGCCTTCGCGGCGTACGAGAAGAAGTCCAAAAAGACCGTGAAGGTCAACACCGTCAACCACGAGAACTTCCAGGAGAACATCAACCGCTATCTCCAGGGCACCCCGGACGACGTCTTCATGTGGTTCGCCGGCAACCGTATGCAGTACTTCGCACAGAAGGGACTGCTGACCGACATCAGCGATCTCTGGCGGGACTTCGACGGATTCACCGAGGCGTTGAAGAAGCAGTCTACGGGCCGGGACGGCAAGCAGTACCTCGTGCCGTACTACTACTATCCCTGGGCCGTCTTCCACCGAAAGAGCGTGTTCCGGGAAAAGGGCTATGAGACACCCCGGACCTTCGACCAGTACCGGGCGCTCGCCAAGCAGATGCAGAAGGACGGGCTGGTGCCGTTCGCCTTCGGCGACAAGGACGGCTGGCCGGCGATGGGCACCTTCGACTACCTCAACATGCGCGCCAACGGCTACGACTTCCACATCGCGCTGATGAACGGCCGGAAATCCTGGAACAGCCCGCAGGTCAAGCAGGTCTTCGACCTGTGGCGCGGGCTGATGCCGTACCACCAGAAAGGCGCCAACGGCCGCACCTGGCAGGAGGCCGCACAGACCCTCGCGCAGAAGAAGGCCGGCATGACCGTCCTCGGACTTCCCCACCCCGGCCAGCAGTTCAGCGCCGGCGACCGCCCGGACCTGGACTTCTTCCCCTTCCCGGAAATCGACCCGGCGCACGGCCAGGACGCGGTCGAGGCACCGATCGACGGATTTCTGATGTCGCGCAAGGCCAAGGACAAGGACGGCGCCAGAGACCTGCTGAGGTACCTCGCCACCCCGAAGGCGGAAGACATCTACCTCGCGCACGATCCCAACAACATCGCGGTCAACAGCGGCGCCGACACGGCCGCCTACACCGCACTGCAGAAGAAAGCCGCACAACTCGTCGCCGGCGCCCGGCAGATCTCGCAGTTCATGGACCGCGACACCCGGCCCGATTTTGCCTCGACCGTGATGATCCAGGCGATCCAGCAGTTCCTCAACGATCCGGATGACATCGACGGCCTGGTCAACGACATCGAACGCCAGAAGAAGCAGATCTTCACCGCCGGGTGAGCCCCGGTCACCGACGAAGCGACCTACCGCGACTTCTTCAATGACGGGGGGCGAACCGCCGTGGTGAAAACCCGTGCCCGGCGCGCCGGAAGACCGGGTCCGCGGCGGTACACCCGCCGCGACCTCGCCGTCCTCGGCGCCCTGCTCAGCCTGCCGATCCTGCTCGACCTCTGCCTGATCTGGGGCCCGACGCTGGCCTCCGTCGGACTGTCCTTCACGACCTGGGACGGTATCGGCGACCCCACATGGGCCGGGCTGGACAATTACCGGAACCTGTTCACCGACTATCCGCCGTTCTGGCCGGCGGTCCGCCACAATCTGCTGTGGCTGGCATTCCTCGGCCTGCTCGCCGCCCCCTTCGGACTGCTGCTCGCCGTCCTCATCGACCGCGGCGTCCGCTTCAGCCGCTTTTACCAATCCACGCTCTACATGCCGGTGGTGTTGTCGCTCGCCGTCGTCGGCTTAATCGCCCAGCTGATCCTCTCCCGGGACCAGGGCGCACTCAACGCCGTACTCGGCGCCAAGAATCCCACCGACTGGCTGGGGGATCCCGGCCTCAACATCTGGATGGTGCTGCTGGCGGCCTGCTGGCGGCACACCGGATACGTCATGATTCTCTATCTCGCCGGCCTGAAATCCGTCGACCCAGGTCTGAAAGAGGCCGCCGCCATCGACGGCGCGAACGAACGGCAGGCGTTCTTCCGGGTCGTCCTGCCCACCCTGCGGCCGGTGAACGTCATCGTCGGCGTCATCACCGTCATCGAATCGCTGCGCGCCTTCGACATCGTCTACGCCGTCAACAAGGGCCGCAACGGCCTGGAACTGCTCTCCGTGCTCGTCACCGACAACATCATCGGGGAGGCCGGCCGAATCGGCTTCGGTTCGGCCATCGCCGTCGTCCTGCTCCTAGTTTCGCTCGGATTCATCGTGACCTATCTCGTCCAGGAACTCCGAGGGGAGCAGCAGCGATGATCGCATCGACCGCCCCGCATCCGGTGCCGCGCCGCCCCGGCCCCGTTCACCGCGGCCGGTTCGGCGTGCACCTCTTCCTCACCGCCGTTTCGCTCGCTTTTCTCGCCCCGCTGCTGCTGGCCGGCTACGCCTCGCTGCGGCCCTACCAAGAGACCGCGGAATACGGGTATTTCTCCCTCCCGCGCCACCTCTCCTTCGCCTATTACCGCCAGGCATTCGTCGACTCCGGAATGAGCAAGTACTTCCTGAACTCGCTCCTCATCGCCGTGCCCGGAGTCCTGCTCACCCTCTTCCTCGCATCGTTCGTGGCGTTCGCCGTGTCCCGCCTCCGGATCCGCGGCGGCACGGCATTGCTGATGGTCTTCACCGCCGGGAATCTGCTCCCCCAACAAGTGATCGTCACCCCGCTCTACGTGCTGTTCAACAAGGTTCCGCTGCCGTACTGGATGTCCGATTCGATGACGCTCTACGACTCCCTCTGGGCCGTCATCGCCGTACAGATCGCCTTCCAGCTCGGATTCTGCGTCTTCGTCCTGGCGAACTTCATGCGCACCCTGCCGCGGGAAATCCTCGAAGCCGCGATCGTCGACGGCGCCGGTGTCTGGGCGCAGTACCGGCGGGTCACCCTTCCGCTGTGCCGACCCGCACTCGCCGCACTCGGCACCCTGCAATTCACCTGGATGTACAACGACTTCCTGTGGGGCCTGGTCTTCCTCTCCGACGGCGACAAACTCCCGGTCACCTCCGCCCTCAACAATCTGCGCGGCCAGTTCTTCACCGACCACAACCTGCTCGCCGCGGGCTCCGTCCTCGTCGCCCTCCCCACCGTCCTGGTCTTCCTCCTCCTGCAACGGCATTTCATTGCCGGACTGACCCTCGGGGCGAGCAAGGGGTGACCCACCCGGACGCACCGCCGGACACCGGGCTCGATGCGCCTCCGTCATATGCGGATTCCGGTGGGCCCGCGCGGGCACGTGCACCGGGTGGGCGGGTGAGGGTTTCGGTGCTGGAGGGGCTGGGGAGCGCTTGTTTGCCGGGGCTTCCCCGGCCGGACCGGCGGTCGAAAGACAGCGCTCCCGGCCGTGCGCGCGGCCCGTGCCCCCGAGCGTTTCCATGGCAGGGTGTTGCGGGCAACTCACCTGGGTCTAGGGAAGAGGGGAAACCGTGATCGTCTGGCTGAACGGCACGTTCGGTGCGGGCAAGACCACTGCGGCTCATGAACTGCTCGACCTGCTTCCCGGAAGCACGCTCTACGACCCCGAAATCCTCGGCACCGGGCTGCGGTTGATGCTGCCGGCCAAGCGGTTCGAGGAGGTCGACGACTACCAGGACCTCCCGTCCTGGCGGCGCATGGTCGTCGACACCGCGGCCGCGCTGCTCACCGAGGTCCCCGGCCCGCTGATCACCCCCATGACGCTGCTGCGGCAGGAATACCGCGATGAGATCTTCGGCGCCCTCGCCGCCCGCCGGATACCCGTGCGGCACGTTCTCCTCCATGCGGAGGAAACGATCCTGCGCACGCGGATAGCGGACCGCGAGGACATACCGGGAGACGACGCGGCCCGAGCCTCCGTCCGCCGCTGGTGCCTGGCGCACCTCGGCCCGTACGCCGATGCGCTGCCCTGGCTGACGTCCGACGCCCATGTCGTCGACACCACCCGGCTGACGCCCCGGCAGACCGCCGAACGCGTCGCCGAGGCGCTCCGCACCGGCGCCGGCGCCTGCGACATCGTGCAGACCCCCGAACCGACCGCCGAGACCCTCGCCGCCGGCGTCCTGCTCTTCGACGACCAGGATCGCGTGCTGCTGGTCGACCCCACCTACAAGGCGGGCTGGGAATTCCCCGGCGGCATCGTGGAACGCGGCGAAGCCCCCACCCAGGCCGGGCTCCGCGAGGTCGCCGAGGAACTCGGCATCGAACTCCCGTGCGCCCCCCGGCTGTTGGTGCTCGACTGGGAGGCACCCCGCCCGCCCGGCTACGGCGGCCTGCGGCTGCTCTACGACGGCGGCATGCTGACCGACGACCGCATCAGCAAGCTGCTGCTGCCCGGCGCGGAACTGCGCGAGTGGCGCTTCGTCACCGAGGCCGAGGCGGAGACGATGCTGCCACCGGTCCGCTGGAACCGCCTCCGCTGGGCCCTCCGCGCACGCGAACGGGGGTGCCCGCTCCATCTTGAAGCGGGGGTGCCTGTTTGATCTCACGTACGTGGTTGTCTGCGGCGCCGTGGGGGGTGTGCGCCGTTCCGCTGCGCTTGGGGATGCTGCGTACGTAGTTGGCTGTCCCGGCGTGGGGGTTGTTCGCCGTTGTGCGCTTTGCGGTGCCGCGTACGTTGTCGGCTGTCCCGCCGTGGGGGTTTCCCGCCGTGGCTCCCCCACTGCCTGAAGGGCGTGGGAGGTGCCCCCAGCGGCGGGCTGGGGTTGTTGTGGGTGCGGTGACGGTCCTGCGGGGCCGGTTGTGTGGACTGCTTCGCTTTACGTCCACACAACCGGCCCCTCCGGCCCGTCCCCTCCCGTGGGTGGGTGGGAATGCGGTGGGTGGGGGTGGGCGTTGGGGCCTGCAAGGGGGCGTGGCGTCCCGTAGGGGTGGGTCGAACAGATCCCGTAGGGGACGCGGAGGCCCCTTGCGGGCCTCAACTCGACGGCTGGGGGCGGTATTCCCGACACTCCATGACGCGAGGTGCTTCCCGGGACGACGCGCGCCCCCACTCACCTCAGTCCCCCCATCCACGGGAGGGGCTGGACCGGAGGACGAAGTCTGGAGGGCCGGCACCGCACCCGACAAACAAACGCCCGCCGCCAGGCGCCATGGCGAGCGAGCCCCGCGGCGTGACGGCCGACAACGTACGAGGCGCCGCAAAGCGGCAATGGCGAGCAAGCCCCGCGGCCAGACAGCCAAGTACGTACGGGGCGCCGCAATGCCCCGCGGCGGGACAGCCGAGTACGTACGGAGACGCCGTGCTACTCGGCCGCTTCCTTGGGCGGGCTCATCCACACCGTGTCGTCGCAGACGTTCAGCAGAGAGCGCCGGCCGGACTCGTCCCGGGCGGTTATGGAGCGCAGGGAGCGGTCGTGCGGTGCGGCCACCGTCGCCTCCACATTGCTGACCAAGCACTCGCCGGACGGGTTGCCGGGCTCGGCATCCTTGTAGCGCAGTGCCGTTGTCACCGTGCCGCCGGCGCGCAGGTCGATGGGCGGCGGGACCGCGCCGCGCCCCTTGCCGTCG
Organism: Streptomyces sp. NPDC021749; assembly: GCF_040640655.1. Taxonomy (NCBI): domain Bacteria; kingdom Bacillati; phylum Actinomycetota; class Actinomycetes; order Kitasatosporales; family Streptomycetaceae; genus Streptomyces; species Streptomyces sp. NPDC021749. Next base: position 152,986 of record NZ_JBFACE010000007.1, read on the forward strand.
GCCAGGGGCCCCTTGCCGACGTGTACCTCGAAGAACGGATAGCCGCCGAAGACGCATGGCCGGGCCGTTTTGTTGACGATCGTCAGGCGCGCGTTGCGGTGCATGCTGTGCGCCGGCTTCTTGAGCACGGTGAGCTTCCACCGCAGCCCCTTGGTGGTGCAGTTGGCGTGCAGGGCTGCCATCCGCGGCGAACCGCAGCCGGTCAGGCCGAGACCGGCGGAGACGGTCAGTACGAGCGCGGCCGATGTCGCCGCGAGAAGTGAACGCCGCCGCACGGCTCCCCCATTCCTCACGAATTTCGTTCCCTGCCGTGTAAGGAGGGGTTTGACGCGCGGTCGGTTGCCTCGGAGCGCAGTGCTCGTGAGGAGGATCTCTTCGGCGGCGTACTCCTTGCCGTCAGCGGACTTCAGAGATCCACCGACGGCCCTTCCACGGCCCTTCCACGGCCCTTCCACGGCCCTTCCAGGCCCCTTCCGCAGCTCTTCCGCGGTTCCTCAGCGCGTCTTGAACGATTTACGGAGGGCGGCCCGGTCCTCCCAGGAGTCCGCCGCTGGCCCCTTGGTCATGTCGGTGAAGAAGCTGTCGTGCCGGAGGAAGAAGTCGGCCCGCTCCTCCTCGGTCATGCCCGCCACCTCGGCGAGGCCCTCGAAATACCCCTCGCGCGCCGCGCCGGGCGCGAACAGCATCAGGAATTCGGCGGGTTCACCGGAGATGTTCCCGAACGAGTGCACCCCGCCCGGCGGGATGTAGAGGTAATCGCCCCGCGCCGCGTCGAACCAGCGCTCGCCGTCGAAGACGTGTATCTCCCCGGACAGCACGTAGAACGACTCGGACATCGTTTTGTGGAAGTGCGGGCTGGTGCCGCCCACCTCCGGCCCCATGCGGTTCTGGTAGAGCCCGAAGAGCCCGTCCGTCGTCAGCCGGGTCGAAAGGTAGTGGTAGGTGTTGCCGCCGGGCGCGGTGTAGTCCGGAGGAGTGTCGGCCGGACGGAAGGTCGCGCTGATCTCGCCCTCGTCGCGCGAGTAGCGGATCTCGGGGTAGTCGGGGGACAGGAAGGTCATGGGTGCTCCTCAGAAAGAAGTTCCGATCAGGGAGGACTTCCGGGAAGGGGTCCTGGGAAGGGCGTCCGGTCGGGTGCAGGGCCGGTGGGGCAGTGGTTTCCGGTCGGGTGCAGGGCCGGTGGGGCAGTGGTTTCCGGTCGGGTGCAGGGCCGGTGGGGCAGTGGTTTCCGGTCGGGTGCAGGGCCGGTGGGGC